>CAZGIE010000071.1:0-10168 GCA_964526485.1 uncultured Gemmatimonas sp.
AGCCTGAAAGGCCGCCAGGGAAGTTGCATCCTGCGCCCTGGAATGAAGCTCACCGCCGATGGCCAGGCCGTGCTGCTGACGGAGACGGGGGCGTATCGCATCCTGCGCGTCGAGGTGCAGGGCCCTGCGCGCGGGACGGTGACGCCGATCCTCGAGAACCTCCCCGGCTTCCCCGACAACATCTCGCGCGACGAGGAGGGGCGCTTCTGGGTCGCGCTCTTCGCCCCGCGGAAGGCGATCGTCGACCGACTCGCGCCGTACCCCGCCCTGCGGAAGGCCATCGTGCGCATTCCGGCGGCGCTGCAGCCGAAGCCCGCACGGTACGCGCATCTCATCGCGATCGACGAGACGGGGCGCGTCCTCGATGACCGACAGGATCCCGCCGGCGGGTACGCGCCGATCACCGATGTCCTCGCCACCGATCGCTGGCTCTACCTCGGCAGCCTCTCCGAACCGACGCTCGCCCGCGTCCCCCGCTGACTCAGCTGGGTGAGCGTTCCTCGAGCCATGCGTCGAGGTATTCGAGGACGGGCGTCGGATCGACGGCGTTGAAGATCTCGTGATAGAGCCCGCCGAAGCTCTTGGCGCGCACCACGTGCTGCGGCGCCTGCATCGCGAATCGTGAGCTCCCCGCCGGGTCGACGAGGTGATCCTCGAGCGCCCACATCAGCAGCGTGGGGACGGTCCACTGCCGCGCGCCGGCGACGACCTCGGCGCCACCTCGTAGGATCGCCTGGGCCAGACGCGGGGTGATCCGGTCGTGCACCATCGGGTCGGCTTTATACGCGGCGACCACCGCCTCGCTCTTCGAGATCTTATCGGGCTGGACGCCGTTGTGGACGGCGAGTCCCGGCGCCAGCGCCGACCCGACGACCAACTGCAGGCGCTGGAACGCTGTCATCTTCACCGCGAACGCCGGTGAGGAGAGGATCAGCCCGTCCAGCGGCCGGTAGCGTCGCGCCACCAGGAGCGCCGCCACCTGCCCGCCCATGCTGTGGCCGAGGAGGAAGAGACGGTTCCGAGGATGCGCACGCCGCGCCGCATCCATCACGAACGTCAGATCGTCGAGGTGGTCGTCGGCGGTGCGAATCGCCCCGCGTCGTCCCGCCGACTTGCCGTGCCCGCGCAGGTCGTAGGTCACGCAGTCGAAGCCCTGGGCCGTGAGGTGCAGGGCGAGTTTGGTGTAGCGTCCGCCGTGCTCGCCGAGGCCGTGGACGACGACGATCGTCCCGCGAGGCCGACCGCTCCCGCGCCACCACCGCACCAGCAGGGTCGTGCCGTCGCGGACGGTGAGGCGTTCAGGGGTCGTCGACATGCGGCGGGGGGGTGGCGGACGGCTGGCGCGGGTCAGAGCTTCCGACCGGGACCCGAAACATATGACCGCCGCCGAAGCTCCCGCCACGCAGTCGATGCCAGCTGACGCCCCGGTCCTCGTCTATGACGGGGACTGCGCCTTCTGCGCGCGGTCGGTGCAGTTCCTGCTTCGGCACGATCGCCGGCGGACGGTCCGCTTCGCCGCTCGCGATGGGGTGTTCGGGCGCGCGGTGCGCGCCGGGGACCCGACGCTCGCGGCGGTCGACTCCCTGCTCTGGATCGAGGGCGCCGCGGCCGGGGCGGCGGTCCGCACCCATTCCGACGCCGCGCTCGCGGCGGCGCGCTATCTCGGGGGCGGGTGGGCGCTGCTCGGCGCACTCGGTGGGCTCGTGCCACGACCGTTCCGCGACGCCGTGTATCGGCTGATCGCACGGAACCGCCACCGACTTGGCCTCGGCGCGGCGGCCTGCGTCGTCTTCACCCCCGACGAGCGGGCGCGTACCCTCGACTGAGTCGTGGGCGAGCCACCGGGCCTGGTGGCCCCCGCCGCGCCCGCGTCAGCCGATCAGCGCGGCGTAGTCGTCGGGGGTGTCGATGTCGCGCAGCGCCTCGACCGGCCAGTCGTGCACGCCGGCCTCGGCGAAGTGCGCCCGGACCACCGCCTTCCCGCACCCCTCGCCCGTCCAGGCGAGCAGCTCGGGCCAGAGCACGCGCCGGAACAGGAGTGGCGGCGCCGGCACATCGCCATAGCGTGAGACCTGCAGCGGCGCCGCGCCTTCGGCGTCCGCGTCGAGGAGGGTGCGCACCATCGGGGCCGTCACGTGGACCATGTCGGCCAGCAGCACCGCCGCGGACGCGACGTCGGGTCCGAGCGCGCGCAGCCCCGCATGCAACGAGGCGCTCGTGGGGGCCGTGGGGTCGGCGACGCGCACCATGATCACCTCGAGCCCGTCGAGCGCCGCCTCGACCGCGTCGGCGTCATGCCCCGTCACCACCACGAGCGGCGCACAGCCGGCGTCGCGCAGGACCATCGCGGCTCGGCGCACCATCGGGACGCCATCGACGGGGAGCAACTGCTTCGTGCGGCCCATCCGCCGTGAGGCGCCCGCAGCGAGGAGGATTCCCCCCACGGCGCCCGTCGCGGCGGGCCGACGGGGCAGGACGGCGTCCCGATCCGCGGACGGGTCAGCCGACATCGGCGTGGATCGGGGCGATGCGGTCGCGCAGGGAACGGGCCGCGCGTCCGCTACGGACCGCGAGCACCTCAGCGATCACCGCGAGCGCCACCTGCTCCGCGCCGTCGGTCCCGATGTCGAGTCCGACGGGGCCGAAGAGCCGCGCCCGGTCGAAGGGCCCCGTCGCCTCGAGCCGCGTGACGATGCGCTCGGTCCGCTGGCGCGGACCGAGGAGGCCGAGGTAGCGCACGCGGCTCGTGCGGAACGCGTCGAGGTAGTCGGTGTCGTCGCCGAAGTGGTGCGTCATCACCACCACCGCGTCGTCGGCGTCGAGGTCGAGCCGCGCCATGACCTCGTCCGCCGTCGCCTCGACGCGGCGGATGGGGGCGGGGAAGCGTGCCGCGGTCAGCAGGCCCGGCCGCCGGTCGACGACCACCACGCGGAAGCCGACGAGGTCGCCGATCCGGGCGAGCGGGATCGCGTCGTCCCCCGCGCTCACGACGACGAGCCGCGGCGCGGGCTCGTGCACCTCGATGAAGCGCGCCGCATCGCCGTCGGTCTCGAGCCGCGTGCCGCCGTCGGCGAGGGCCGTGGCGGCCGCGCCCGTGGCGACCTCGAAGCCGGTGACGCGCTCCCCCGCGAGCGCGGTGACCGTGACGAAGGGCGCCTCCGCCGCGAGCGCGGCCTGCACCGCATCGCGCGCATCGCCCAGCGGTTCGATCAACAGCTCGACCTCCCCCTCGCATCCGACGCCGAGATCCCACGCCGCGATCTCGTCGGCCCCGCCGCAGTAGCGCCGCCGCTCCGCGACCCCGGTGGCGATGACCCGACGCGCCACCTCCCGCACGTCGCCTTCGAGGCACCCGCCGCTCACGTTGCCCATGTGCGTGTCATCGTCGATGACGATGAGCTTGGCGCCGGGGTGCCGATACGCGGAACCGCGCACGCGGATCACCGTCGCGAGCGCGGCGCGCCGACCCTGCGCGCACGCGGCCGCGAGCGCGGCGTACACCTGCCGCGTCTCCGCCCATCCCTTCATGCGCTCAGCCCCAGCGCAGGTCGTGCCGCGAGAGCGGCAGGGAGCGAATCCGCTTCCCCGTCGCCGCGAAGATCGCGTTGCAGAGGGCCGGGATCACCGGCGGGAGCGCGGGCTCCCCCATTCCCGTCGGCGGATAGTCCGTCGTGCGGAAGTGCACCTCGACGGGCGGGACCTCGGTGATGCGGAGCAGTTCGAACTCGTCGAAGTTCGACTGGACCGCGCGCCCGCCCTCGATCGTGATCTCCTGCCGCAGCGCCTCGGCGATGCCGTCGAGCACCGAGCCCTGGACCTGCGCGATGGCGCCGCTCGGGTTGATGATCTGGCTTCCGACGTCACCCGCGACCCACACCTTGCCGATCTTCAGCTCACCCGCGGGGCTGACCGTCGCCTCGACGACCTCGGCGAAGTACCCGCGGTGGCTGTAGTGGAACCCGACTCCCATCCCGGTGCCGCGCGGGAGGCGGCGCGTCCCCCATCCCGACTTCTCCGCGACGAGCGCGAGCACGCCCCGCATCCGCTCGGCGACCATCGCCGGCGCCTGCGGGCCGGTGGCCGGCGCGTTCGCCCCCTGCGCCAGCAGCTCCATCCGGAAGGCGATGGGATCCTTGCCGGCCGCGAGCGCGAGCTCGTCGAGGAAGGAGTGGAAGACGAATGAAATCGCATTGCTCGTCGGCGCGCGCAGCGGCCCCGTGGGGACGCCGAGCGGCATCGTCGAGACGCCGAGCGAGAAGTGCGGAACGAAGGCGGCGGGGAACTCCGAGGGCGAGAGCGCGGCGGAGTTCGCGAAGCTCTCCCCCTCGCCGAAGGTCACGAAGTGGTTCTGCCACGCGACGACCTTCCCCTGTGCGTCGACGCCGGCCTTGAGGCCGTGCCAGCCCGCAGGGCGGTAGAAGTCGTGCTGGAGATCGTCCTCGCGGGTCCAGGTCAGCTTCACCGGCACGCCGGCCTGCTTGGCGATCGCCGCCGCCTCCACCATGTAGTCGTTCATCAGGCGTCGGCCGAAGCCGCCACCGCCGCGCACCATGTGGATGTCGATGTCGGTCGGGGCGATGCCGAGCGTGGTGGCGACGAGCTGACGGCCGGGCTGCGGGTTCTGAGACGAGGTCCAGATCGTCATCCGGCCGTCGGCCCAGCGCGCCGTGCAGCCCTGCGGCTCGAGGGGGGCATGCGCGATGAACGGATAGGCGTAGCGCGCCTCGACGACCTTCGCGGCGCCCGCGAGCGCGGCGGTCACATCGCCGTCGGCGCGCAGCACGCGCTGCGGAGCGCCGGCGAGCAGCGTCTCCGCCCGGGCGGCGAAGGCGGCGGACGATTGGGCCGACGTCGGGTGGTCCGCCCAGGTCACGCGCAGCCGCTTCCGCGCCGAGCGCGCGTGCCACCAGGTGTCGGCGACGATGGCGACGCCCGGGAGGAGTCCCTGCAGGGCGGTGGTCCCCTCGACGACGAAGGCGTGGGTGACGCCGGGGAGGGCGCGCAGCTCGTCGAGGTTCGCGCTCGCGACCTTGGCGCCGAAGACCGGCGCCTTCTCGTAGACGGCGTGCTTCATCCCCGGCACGCTGACGTCGATCGAGAAGAGGGGCTGGCCCGTGACGATCTTCGCGTTGTCGACGCCCGGGACCGCGGTGCCGATGATCTTGAAATCCTTCGGCGCCTTGAGCGGGACCGTCGCCGGGTCGGGGACGGGGAGGGCGGCGGCGCGCGTGGCGAGTTCACCGTAGGTGAGCCGGCGACGCGACGCGCGATGATGCACCGCGCCATCGGCCGTGGTGAGCTCCGCCGCCGGCACGTTCCACGCCTGCGCGGCCGCGGCGATCAGGAGGTGACGCCCGACCGCGCCGGCGCGGCGGAGCGGCTCCCAGTTCATCGGCGTCGCCGTGCTCCCGCCCGCGAACTGCCGACCGTAGCGCGCCTCGTCCGCCATCGCCTGCTCGACGGTCACGCTCGCCCAGGGCACGTCGAGCTCCTCGGCGACGAGCATCGGGAGCATCGTGCGGATCCCCTGCCCGACCTCCGGGTTCTTCGCGAGGATCGTGATCGTGCCGCTCGGCGTGATGCGGATGAACGCGTTCGGCGTGAAGGCGGTGGTCGGCTGCATCGCCCCGAGGGCGGCGACGCCGTCGAGGTCGACCATCGTGGAGAGGAGGAGGCCGCCCCCGGCGAGGGCGGAGACGCGGAGGAAGTCGCGGCGATCGGTGGTCATCGGCTCACTCCCGCCCGGCCTGCAGGGCGGCCGCGCGCTTGATCCCATCGCGGATGCGATGGTACGTGGCGCAGCGGCAGAGATTGCCGTACATCGCCGCATCGATGTCCGCGTCGGTCGGGTTCGGCGTCGTCGCGAGGAGCTCCGCCGCCTGCATCAGCTGCCCCGCCTGACAGTACCCGCACTGCGGGACGTCGAGCTCCTGCCAGGCCTTCTGCAGGGGATGCGACCCGTCGGGGGAGAGCCCTTCGATGGTGGTGACGCGCCGGCCCTGCACGGCGCTCGCCGGCACCTGACAGGCGCGGGTCGCCGACCCGTTCACGTGCACCGTGCAGGCGCCGCAGAGGGCGGCGCCGCACCCGTACTTCGTGCCTTTGAGGTCGAGCACGTCGCGCAGGATCCAGAGGAGCGGCATGTCGGCGGGCACGTCGACGGTGCGCGCGGTGCCGTTCACGGTGAAGGTGACCTTCATGGGGGGGCTCCGGGTGGGACCGGTGAGGAGTGGGGCGGGACGGCGGCGGACGGCTCCCCCGAATCTCTCCCCGACGCACACGTCGGGCAAATTCGGGGCGCGGGGGTGCGCCCCGACTTCTACATTACGCACGCCGCGTATGACCGTTCCCCTCCCCGACGCCCCCCTCCTACCGCGTCCCTGGGGCGCCGCCCTGACGGCGGTGCTCCTCGTCGTGAACGTCGTCGCGAGCCTGCACGCGATCCTGCGGAAGCGGGACGTCCGGGCCGCGACGGGGTGGACGGGGCTGATCTGGCTGGTGCCCGGCGTCGGCGCCCTCCTCTACGCCGCGCTCGGGCTGAACCGGATCAAACGCCGTGCGAGCCTCATGCACCGGGCCCGCCGCCGCACCCCCCTGACCACCACCGGGCAGTTGCGGATCGCCCGGGCGCGTGGGCAGGCGCTCGCCGACCCGCAGCTCCACCCGCTCGCGACCCTCGCCGAGGCGGTCGCCGACCGCCCCGCACTCGGCGGGAACGCCGTCACCCTGCTCCGCGATGGCGACGAGGCGTATCCGGCGATGCTCGCGGCGATCGCGGGGGCGCGCCACACGATCGGCCTCTCGACCTACATCTTCGGCGACGATGTCGCGGGCCGACCCGTCATCGACGCCCTCGCCGCCGCGGTGCGCCGCGGCGTCGAGGTGCGGGTCCTCGTCGACGGCATCGGGGCGCGCTACTCGTGGCCGCCGGCGCATCGCGCACTGCGCGCCGCCGGCGTCCCCACCGCGCTCTTCCTCGCTGGCGTCCGCTCCGCGGGCCTCGGCTTCTTCAACCTCCGCACGCACCGGAAGATCCTCACCGTCGATGGTGCGGTCGCCTTCACGGGTGGGATGAACATCCGCGCGACGCACCTGCTCGCCTCGCGGCCGGCGCACCCGGTGCGCGATCTCCACTTCCGCCTCGCGGGGCCGGTCGTCGCGCAGATCCAGGATGCGTTCGCCGAGGACTGGGCCTTCACCACCGGCGAGTTCCTCGAGGGACCGGGGTGGTATCCTCGGCTCGAGGACGCCGGCGACACGGTCGCGCGCGTGATCACCGACGGCCCCGACGGTGACCTCGAGGTGCTGCACACGGTGCTCCTCGGGGCGCTCGCGATGGCCCGGGAGTCGGTGCGCATCGTCACCCCCTACTTCCTCCCCGACCAGAGCCTGATCGCGGCGCTCGGCGTCGCCGCCCGGCGCGGCGTGCAGGTGGACATCGTCCTCCCGGCGCGCGGGAACATCCCGCCGGTCCAGTGGGCCGCGGCGGCGCAGCTCTGGCAGGTGCTCCGTCCGGGGTGCCGCGTCTTCTTCACGCCGCCGCCGTTCGACCACAGCAAGGTGATGGTCGTCGACCGTCGGTGGGCGCTCGTCGGCTCCACAAACTGGGATCCGCGCAGCCTGCGTCTCAACTTCGAGCTCGACGTGGAGCTCTACTGCGCCCGCTGCGCGGCGGGCTTGGACGACGTCGTCGCGGCGCGGATTGCGCAGGCGCACCGGACCTCGCTCGAGGAGGTCGACGCGCGGCCGCTGCCGATCAAGGTGCGCGACGGGATCGCACGGCTCTTCTCGCCCTACCTGTAGCCGCGGGGCCGTCCGCGGCGCCGCCTCAGGCGGCAGCCGACCAGCAGACGATCACGGCGACGAGCACGCCGAACGCCACTTTCACCGCTGCCGCGACGACGCGGCCCACGAGCGCGCCCCACGCGACCCGCCCCGCCCGCACCTCGTCGCCGTGCACGGAGTATTCGGCCGCCAGCGCCCCGGCGAAGGCTCCTAGGAACGAGCCGACGAGCGAGCCCAACAACGGGATCGGGACGCCGACGATCGCGCCGGCGAGCCCTCCGAGCAGCGCGCCCCACGCCGCCCGCGACGAGCCGCCGGTCTGGGTCGTCGCCCGCACCGAGACGACGAACTCGAGCAGCTCCGCCACCGCGGCGAGCGAGGCGGCCACCCCAAGCGCCATCCAAGTGAGTCCGGCGGCGGGGGCGAGCGCCTTGTAGAGCGTCGCGCCCGCGAGGAAGAGCCAGGTGCCCGGCAGACCGAGGGCGGTCAGCGGGAGGGAGAGGAGCGCGCCGAGCGCGAGGAGGACGACGGGGAGCATGCGTGTATCTTGGGGGATGGCCCGCCCCTTCCGCGAGACGCTGGTCCGGGTGATGACCGTCCAGGTCGTCACGCTGCTCGTCCTCTGGTGGCTCCAGCGCCGCTACGGGGCCTGACGATGCACACACTCGACTGGGTCGTCGTCGTCGGCTATCTCGGCTATATCGTCTGGGACGGGCTCCGGCGGGCGCGCGGGACGACGGACATCGAGGGGTACTTCCTCGCGAACCGCAGCCTCCCGTGGTGGGCGGTCGGCCTCTCGGTGATGGCGACGCAGCTCTCCGCGATCACCCTCGTCGGGACGACGGGGCAGGGGGCCACCGACGGTCTCCGCTTCGTCCAGTTCTACTTCGGCCTGCCGCTCGCGATGGTGCTCCTCGGCGTCACCCTCGTGCCGTTCCTGCATCGCGCGAAGGTCTACACCGCGTACGAGTATCTCGAACGCCGCTTCGACGGGCGCACGCGGACGCTCACGAGCTTCCTGTTCCTCCTGTCCCGCGGGCTCTCCTGCGGCGCGATCATCTCCGCGCCGGCGGTCGTGCTCGCCGCGGTCCTCGGCTGGCCGCTCGCCTGGTGCGTCGCGATGATCGGCGTGCCGACGGTGTTGTACACCGTGGTGGGCGGCGTGCAGGCCGTGACCTGGGCCGACGTGAAGCAGATGGTGGTGATCGTAGGGGCGGTCGTCGCGATGGCCAGCGTGCTGATCACGCGGATCCCCGTCCCGCTCGACGATGCGCTCGCCGTCGCGGGGGCCGCGGGCCGGCTCCGCGTCTTCGACCTCTCGTTCTCCCTCGAGAACCCCTACACCCTCTGGTCGGGACTCATCGGCGGCACCTTCCTGATGCTGTCGTACTTCGGCACCGATCAGAGCCAGGTCCAGCGCTACCTCGCCGCGCGCTCGGTCGACGAGGCGCGGAGCTCGCTCCTGATGAGCGCGTACTGGAAGATCCCGCTTCAGGCGCTGATCCTCCTCCTCGGCGTGCTCGTCTTCCTGTATCACGTGTTCCAGACGGGGCCGCTCTATCACAACCCGGCGCACGAGCGGGCGATGCGCGCGGCGGCGCCGGCGACGCTTGATTCGCTCACCGCGCGGTATGCGTCGGTCTCGACGGCCCGCGCCGCGGCCGCCCGGGCGATGGCGGGGGCGCGCCAGGCCGGGGATCCCGCCGGTCTCGCCGACGCGACGGCCGCGTACCGCGGCCAGGAGCGCGAGGCGGACCTCGTGCGTGCCACGGCCCTCACGGAGGCCGGCAAGGTCGTCGCCGGCCCCACCCGCGATGTGAACTACGTGATCCCGCGGTTCGTCCTCGACGTCCTTCCCGTAGGGCTCGTCGGGCTCTTCCTCGCCGCGGTGCTCGCGGCGGCGATGTCGAGCATCGCGGCGGAGTTGAACTCCCTCTCGACCGCGACGATCGTCGATTTCTACCGCCGCCGGTACGTGACGACGGCGGACGAGGCGCACTACCTGCGCGCCTCCAAGTGGGCCACCGCGCTCTGGGGCGTCTTCGCCTGCGTCATCGCGCTGTACGCGGCGACCCTCGGTTCGCTCATCGAGGTCGTGAACCGCTTCGGTTCGTTCTTCTACGGCTCCATCCTCGGCGTCTTCCTGCTGGCGATGCTGCCGCGGGCCCGCGCCCGTGGCGCCTTCGTCGGGTTGATCGCCGGGATGGCGACCGTCGGGGGGGTGAGCGTGCTGCGCCCCGAGATCGCCTTCCTCTGGCACAACGTCATCGGCGCCGTGACCGTCGTGACGGTCGGCCTGCTGCTGAGCGTCGGCGAGCCCGACCGCGCCACGTCGCGCTGAGGCGACGCGGCGCGGTGCCCGCCGCTACCGCGTCAGCACCAG
>CAZGIE010000072.1:0-10097 GCA_964526485.1 uncultured Gemmatimonas sp.
GACGCCCTGGATGGCGTTGATCTCGTGGAGGGTATCCTCCCCGAGCACCATCTCGACGAGCACATAGCCCGGATAGACCTTGCGCTCGACCGTCACCTTCTTGCCCTGCTTGATCTCCACGACCTGCTCCGTCGGCACGAGCGCCTGCCGGAGCCGGCGCGCCTCGGCGGGCGCCGCATCCGCGTCGATCTTCCGCTGGATCAGCGACCGGACCTTGTTCTCATGACCGGACGTGGTCTGGATGGCGTACCAGCGATGCATCGCGCTCAGGCCCCGAAGAGGGACGGGATCAACCGGACGAGCAGCCCCTGCAGCACGAGGTCGAGGACGCCGATCACGGCGCCCACGAACAGCGAGAGGAGCACCACGCCGATGGCGAGCTGCTGGATCTGCGGCCGATCGGGCCACGTCACCTTCCGCATCTCGGCGACCACGTCGTGATAGAACGCGATCAGCCGGCGCGGCAGGCTCGGAGCCGGTGCCACCACCTCGTTCGCCATCCTACTTCGTCTCCTTGTGCACCACGTGCTTGTTGCAGCGGGGGCAGAACTTCTTCCACTCGACGCGCTCCGGGTGCAGGCGCTTGTTCTTGGTCGTGAAGTAGTTGCGGTTCTTGCAGTCGTTGCACGCCAGGATGATCTTGTCGCGCGGCATGGCGGCTCTCTCGAGTCTCAGGTTCAGCGGCCCGTCCGCCTGCGGACGAGCCAGGCCTCCCCGGCACCCGAACCGGGCGCTAGGGAGGCGAGCCTTGTAACGTAGACGGAATCGGACCGGCGGGCAAGTCCCGGCCAGGACAGGAGTTCCGGGACCCGGAGACACGAACGGGGGGAGGGCCGCCCCGCGGCCACTCCCCCCGCCCACCACAAGCACGCAACCGGGATCGAACCGGTGACCTCATCCTTACCAAGGATGTGCTCTACCGACTGAGCTATGCGTGCGATGCAACGCAGGGATGAGGTGACAGGGACCAGGTCACCGCGCGTCCCTCGGACCTGACTCCTGCAGCCTGACTCCTGCAGCCTGACACCTGCAACCTGCCAGAGCGGGAGACGGGGCTCGAACCCGCGACATCAAGCTTGGAAGGCTTGCGCTCTACCAGCTGAGCTACTCCCGCATCACCCTCGCCCCGCCGCCTGCGTCCTGCCGAGTGGTGGGGGAAGGATTCGAACCTTCGAAGGCATAAGCCGGCAGATTTACAGTCTGCTCCCGTTGGCCACTTGGGTACCCCACCCTGCCCCCCGCCACCGGCCGCCCTGCCCGCAGAGCCGACGGCGAGGATCGAACTCGCGACCGCCCGATTACAAATCGGGTGCTCTACCAGCTGAGCTACGTCGGCGACACCGATGTCCAGCGCGAGCCACGAAGAATAGTGGAGCGGGCCCGGGGGGTCAATCAGCGCACGAGCTTCCAGCGCGTCCCGCCCGCCCCATCCTCGACCACCACCCCCCGCGCCTCCATCGCCGCGCGGATCGCATCCGCGGCCGCGAAATCCCGCCGCGACCGCGCCTCGGCCCGCGCCACGAGCTGCGCCTCGACCCAGGCGGCGAGCTCCGCCTCCGCCGCCGCCGGCTCCGGGACGAGGTCCAGCACCCCGTCCGCGAGGGCGAACGCCTCCCGCGCGCGGTGGAGCGCCGCCACATCCGTCCCGCCGTGATCGAGCTCACGGTTCGCCGCCCGCACGAAATCGAAGAGCGCGGCGACCGCGGCCGGCGCGTCGAGATCGTCGGCGAGCGCGGCCCGCACCGACGACTCGAGCGTCGCCGCCGCCTCGGCCAGCCCCGGGGTCCCGGCGCGCGCGCCGGCGAGCCGATCGGCGAAATCGCGCAGCCGACGCACCGCCTCCATCGACCCCTCGAGCGCCTCACCGGCCAGGTTGAGCTGCTTGCGGTAGTGCGTCGAGAAGACGAAGTGCCGCACGGCGGCCCCGCTCACCCCGTTGGCCCGGAGGTCGGCGACGTTCTGCACGTTGCCGACGCGCTTCGCCATCTTCGCGCCCTCCGTGAGGAGGAACTCGCCATGGCACCAGCAGCGGGCGAAGGGCTTCCCGGTCGCGGCCTCGCTCTGCGCGATCTCGTCCTCGTGGTGCGGGAAGACGAGGTCCACGGCCCCGGCATGGATGTCGAGGGTCTCACCGAGCAGCGCCATCGCCATCGCCGAGCACTCGAGGTGCCAACCCGGCCGGCCGCGGCCCCACGGGGAGTCCCACGCGGCGGCACAGGCCTCATCCTCGGGCTTCGCCGCCTTCCAGAGCGCGAAGTCCTGCGCGTTCTCCTTCGCGTAGTCGTCCTGCGCGACGCGCGCGCCCGACTGGATCTCGCGCGTGTCGAGCCGCGAGAGCCGGCCATACGCGGGGAAGCGGTCGATCGCGAAGTAGACCGACCCATCCTCCGCCTGATAGGCGACGCCGTTCGCGATGAGCCGCTCCACGAGCGCGATCATCTCGGGGATGTACGCCGTCGCGCGCGGATAGTGCTCCGCGTCCTCGATGCGGAGATAGCGACGGTCCTCGTGGAACCCCGCGACCACCGGGTCGGTGACCTCTTGGATCGTCTTCCCCTGCGCGGCGGCGCGGACGATGATCTTGTCGTCGACGTCGGTGAGGTTCATCACTTGGATGACGCCCCACCCGTGCAGCCGCACGGCGCGCCGCAGGAGATCCTCGAAGAGGAAGGTGCGGAAGTTCCCGAGGTGCGCGGGGTTGTAGACGGTCGGGCCGCAGGTGTACAGACGCACGGTCGCCCCGTCGGCGGGCGCGAAGGGCTCGACGGTGCGGGACATCGTGTTGTAGAGGCGGAACGCCGACATGCGCGAAAGTTAGCCGGGACGCTCCACCACCTGCGACCCCCGGACCGGCACGCCGGCCTCGCGGCATCGCGCGAGCACCTGTTCGGGGGACCGCCCCTCCAGCGGGACACGCCAGCGCCGGCCGTCGGCGCGCATCGATGGCAACGCGGCGGTGAGGCGGCGCCACTGCGCCGGCGTGGCGGCGACGACGTCGAGCTCGAGGTGCCGTCGGACACCGGTCGCGGCGGGGACGATCCGCCCGCCCTCGAGCCGGACCCGCCGCAGGCCGACGCGCGCCTCGAACCCAAGGCCGATCTCACGGGTCGCGATAAGCACCGCGGCCCCCTCGTCGGCGACGGCGCGGAGGAGCGCGAGCGCCTCGAGGACCTCGGTCGGCGGGAGGGTGGCGAGGGCGTCGTCGACGCAGAGCAGGCCCGGGCGACTCAGCCGCGCCTGCGCCACGACGACCCGGAACGCATCGAGCGGGGCGAGGTCGCCGAGGCGTTCGCGCGCCACCCCGCGGAGGCCGACGCGTCGGAGGAGCGGGACGAAGCGCGTGGGGGGCGACCACCCCGGTTCCCGACGCGCGAGCTCCGCCGCGTGGTGCCGCAGCGCCTCCCGGACGGTCAGCGCGCCGTACTCCCACGGACGGCCGCGCATCCGATGCGGCCGCACCGCGGCGGCGTCGGCGCGCCCCGCCCAGAGGACGCGGCCGGACGTCGGGGCGACGGCGCCGGCGGCGAGGAGGAGGAGCGTCGACTTCCCCGCACCCGCCGGCCCCTCGACGAGGACGAGATCCCCGACGCGAACGGTGAGGTCGATCGCGCGGAGCGCCTCGACGGCTGGGCGGGAGGCGAAGGGGTCGAGCCACCGGCGACCGGCGGCGATGCAGTGGAGCAGCGGGGGCGACGGGTCGTGCACACCTGTACGATCGCCCCCGATCGACGCGGCGCCGTCAGCGCCGCGCCGCGCCTCTCACCCCGGCGGCGCCGAGCGGCGACGGCGCGCGGCGACGGGGCGCACCACCGCCGTGGTGGCGTCGTCGCCATAGACGCGCGCGACGAGGACGCGTCGCACGAGCACCATCAGCACGGCCAGGAGCGGGACCGCCACGACGAGTCCCACGGCACCGAGGAGCCGGCCGCAGATGAGGACCGCCATGATGGTCAGCACCGGCGGGATGTCGACCTTCCGGTGCATCAGGAGCGGGACGATGAGGTGACTGCCGACGAGATGGATGACCGTCCCGAGGACGAGGACGAGGAGCGCCTGCGTGCCGCCATCGGGGCCCGGGAGCACGAAGAGCGCGGGGAGCACGGTCGAGACGAAGGTGCCGAAGAAGGGGACGATCGCGACGAGGCCGGTGAAGATCCCGAAGGCGAGCGCATAGGGCACCTGCAGCGCGACGAGGCCGATCCAGGTGAGCAGCGCGAGGATCACCATCACGAGGAGCTGCGCGACGGTCCAGGCGCGGAGCGTCTCCGAGATCGCCCCGAGGACCTCCTGCGTCGTCGCGCGATGACGAGGCGGCGTGAGCGACACGATCAGGTCGCGATAGACCTCCGGATGGAGCGCGACGTAGAGCGCCATCACGAGCACGGCGATGAGATCGATCGCGAGCTGGAAGGTGCCGAAGAGCCGCGGCAGCAGGGTCGCGCTCAGCTTCTCGAGTTCCGCGACGGCCATCCCGACGACGGCCTGTCCCTCGGCCGGGACCAGGTCGCGAAGGCCCGGGATCCCACCGATCATGCGCTGGAGGGCGGCCTCCCACTGCGGGATGAGGACGGGAAGGGCGGCCGCGATCTGACGCGACTGCGCGACGACCGGCGGGACGAGGAGGGCGGTGATCCCGACGAGGGCCGCGGTGGAGGCAACCATCGTGATGACGAAAGCGACGGAGCGGGGCATCCCGGTCCGGTCGCAGAGGAGGTCGGTCATCGCGGAGAGGTAGACCGCGGCGAGGACCGAGACGAAGAGGAGGACGAGCAGGTCGGCGACGGTCCCGGCCAACCAGAGGAGGAGGACGACGGCGACGACGGCGGTGAAGCCGGGATGGAGCCGAACTCGCTGCAGCGTCGCGTCCGTCACGTCCTGCCTCCGACCGAAGGGTGAGCGCGTCGCCAGAAGGATACGCGCGGCGCGCGGGGGGCGTCGAGACGCCGCACGGCACCGCGCGGCGCCGTCAGCCCCGCTTGATCTGCGTGAGTCGTTCCTTCGCGAGCCGGCGTCCCGTCGGCGTCTGGGCGAGCCCGCCCCCCGCGGTCTCGCGGTACCGGACGTCCATATCGCGCCCGATCTCCCCCATCGTGTCGATCACCTCGTCGGCGGGGATGGCGAAGGTGATCCCCGCCAGGGCCATCTCGACGGCGGCGAGCGCGATGGCGGCCCCGGTGGCGTTCCGGAAAACGCATGGCAGCTCGACGAGCCCGCCGAGCGGATCGCAGACAAGTCCGAGGGTGCCCTGCTGCGCGAGGGCGACCGCGTGGCCGACCTGGGTCGTCGTGCCGCCGAGGAGCTCGGTCGCGGCGCCGGCGGCCATCCCGGCGGCGGCCCCGGTCTCGGCCTGGCATCCGCCCTCCGCGCCGGAGAGGGAGGCGCGCTGCGCGACGACGGCACCGATGAGCCCCGCGGTCGCGAGGGCGTCGACGAGACGCTCGTCATCCACGTCGTGACGCGCCGCGAGGCCGAGCAGGACGCCGGGAAGGACACCCGCCCCGCCGGCGGTCGGCGCGGCGACGATGACCCCCATCGCCGCGTTGACCTCCTGCACCGCGAGGGCGCGCATCAGCACCTCGCGGAAGACGGTGTCGGCGAGGGGCCCCGCGGCGGCGGTGCGGAGCTTGGCCGCGTCGCCGCCGACGAGGCCGGAGTTCGAGCGAAGGTCCCCGACGAGGCCGCGCTCGACGGCCCCACGCATCACGCCGAGCGCGCGACGAAGTGCATCACGGATCTCGGCGACGGGGCGCCCCTGGTCGCGGGCCTCGATGTCGAGCGCGACGGTGGCGAGGGTCGCCCCGCGCGACTCGGCCTCACGGATGGCGTCTTCCAGCGCGTGGTACATCAGCCCCCCACCTTCTCGATGCGGTGCGTCCAGCGGACCCACTCGAGCGCCTTGATCGCCGCGAGCACGGCATCCGCCGGCGGGTCGTCGACCTCGATGACCATGAAGGCGTCGCCACCGCGGTGTTTCCGCGTGAGCCGGAGCGTCGCAATGTTGACGCCGTCCTCGCTGAGCAGCCCCGCGATCCGGGCGATGGAGCCACGGATGTCCTCCGCCACGAGGACGATGGCGTGATGCGATCCGTCGACCTCGACCGGATAGCCGTCGATCTCCGAGACCCGGATGCGGCCCGCGCCGAGCGACGCCCCGACCATGACGTGCTGCCGATGCTGCCGCGTGACGGTGAGGCGGACCGTGTTCGGATGCACGGCGGGCTCGTCACCAAGCGTGGTCTTCTCAAATCGGTAGTCGAGGCCTTCGCGCTCCATGATCGCGAGGGCGTCGCGGAGGCGTTCGTCGTCGGGGCGGAACCCGAGGAGCCCACCGACGATCGCCTTATCGGTGCCGTGGCCCTCCCCGGTGCGGGCGAAGGAGCCGTGGAGCTCGATGAGTGCCTGCTCCGGGGTGCCGGCCACCAGGTCGCGGGCGATCCGCCCGAGGCGACACGCGCCGGCGGTGTGGCTGGAGGAGGGGCCCACCATCACGGGGCCGATGATATCGAGGAGGGAGACCATGGGCGGGGTCCGGCTCAGGGGCGGTCGAGGATGCGGCGAAGATAGGCGCCGGTATGCGACGCCGTCACGCGCGCGACCTCCTCCGGCGTCCCGGCGGCGACGACGGTCCCGCCCCCGGTCCCGCCCTCGGGCCCGAGGTCGACGATCCAGTCCGCCGTCTTGATCACATCGAGATTGTGCTCGATCACGAGCACCGTGTTGCCGCGGTCGACGAGGGTATGGAGCACCTCGAGGAGGACGCGCACATCCTCGAAGTGGAGGCCGGTGGTCGGCTCGTCGAGGATATACAGGGTGCGGCCGGTGTCGCGCTTGCTGAGCTCGGTGGCGAGCTTGACGCGTTGTGCCTCGCCGCCGGACAGCGTCGTCGCGCTCTGCCCGAGGTGGATGTAGCCGAGGCCGACGTCCATCAGGGTGCGGAGCTTCTGGTGGATGCGCGGCTGGTGCTCGAAGACGGCGCAGGCGTCCTCGACGGTGAGGTCGAGGATCTCGGTGATGCTCATCCCGCGGAACTTCACGTCGAGCGTCTCGCGGTTGTACCGCTTGCCCCGGCACTGCTCGCAGGGGACGTAGACGTCGGGGAGGAAGTGCATCTCGATGCGCATCACGCCGTCGCCCTGGCAGGTCTCGCAGCGGCCGCCCTTCACGTTGAACGAGAAGCGGCCAGGGCCGTAGCCGCGGAGCTTCGCCTCGGGCATCTCGGCGAAGAGCTCGCGGATCGGGGTGAAGAGCCCGGTGTACGTGGCGGGATTGGACCGCGGCGTCCGCCCGATGGGCGCCTGGTCGATATCGATGACCTTGTCGAGGTGCTCGAGGCCGGAGATCCGTCGATGCGCCGCGGGGACGACGCGGGCGCGGTAGAAGTGCCGCGCGAGCGCGCGCTGCAGGATGTCCTCGACGAGGGTGCTCTTCCCCGATCCCGACACGCCGGTCACGGCGGCGAAGGTGCCGAGCGGGATGGTGACGTCGACGTCCTTCAGGTTGTGCGCGGCGGCGCCTTCGATGCGCAGGACGCGGGCGGGATCGACGGGCCGGCGCTGCGCCGGGACGGGGATGCTGCGCCGGCCGCTGAGGTACTGCGCGGTGACGCTCCGCTCGACGGCCATCACCTCGGCGACGGTGCCGGCCGCGATGACCTCGCCGCCATGCTTCCCCGCCCCGGGCCCGAGGTCGATGAGATGATCGGCCTCGCGGATCGTCTCCTCGTCGTGCTCGACGACGAGGACGGTGTTGCCGAGGTCGCGGAGCCGGTGGAGGGTGCCGAGGAGCCGCGCGTTGTCGCGCTGGTGGAGGCCGATGCTCGGCTCGTCGAGGATGTAGAGGACGCCGACGAGGCGGGAGCCGATCTGCGTCGCGAGGCGGATGCGCTGCGCCTCGCCGCCGGAGAGGGACTCGGCGGCGCGATCGAGGGTGAGGTAGTCGAGGCCGACGTCGACGAGGAAGCGGAGGCGCTCACGCACCTCCTTGAGGATCGGCCCGGCGATGCCCGGGTCGAGGCCCGGACGGCCGGCCTCTCGGACCGGGACCGTCTCCGCGAAGGCGAGCGCCTCGCCGGCGGAGGCGGCGGTGAAGGCCGCGATGTTCCGCCCGTGGATCGTGACGGCGAGGGACTCGGGCTTGAGCCGCGACCCCGCGCAGGTCGGGCACTCGGTCACGACCATGTACGCGTCGAGCTCGGCGCGGACGGCATCCGAGCCCGTCTCCTGATAGCGCCGCTGCACGTTGGCGAGGATCCCCTCCCACTTCGCGCCGTCCTCCCCCTTCCCCTTCGCGCCGAAGAGGAGGTCGAACTTCACGCGGTCGGGGAGCTTCCCCCAGGGTGTATTGAGTTCGAAGCGGAGATGCTTGGCGAGCGCGGGGAGGATGACGCGCCGGAGGGCGCCGTCGGGCTCACCCCACGGGAGGACGACCCCTTCGAGTATCGAGATCGACGGATCGCCGAGGACGAGCTCGGCGCTCGCGGTCCGGGTGGTGCCGAGGCCGGAGCAGGCGGGACAGGCGCCGAAGGGGGAGTTGAACGAGAAGTGCCGCGGCTCGAGTTCGGGCATCGAGATGCCGCAGTCG
This sequence comes from uncultured Gemmatimonas sp., assembly GCA_964526485.1. Classification (GTDB taxonomy): domain Bacteria; phylum Gemmatimonadota; class Gemmatimonadetes; order Gemmatimonadales; family Gemmatimonadaceae; genus Pseudogemmatithrix. The sequence continues at coordinate 8,581 of CAZGIE010000072.1, forward strand.
GGGCAGCCATACCGCTCCGAGAAGAGCTGGGTCGCGCCGCCGGCGTCATGGCGGACGAGCTGCGCGAGCCCGCTCGCGAGGCGGAGCGCGGTCTCGATCGAGTCGGTGAGGCGGCCGCGGTCCTCGGCGCGCACCGTGAGGCGGTCGACGACAATCGCGACGTCGTGTTTGACGCGGCGATTGAGCTTCGGCGGGTCGGCGAGCTCGATGACCGCGCCATCGACGACCGCGCGGACGAAGCCCTGTTTGCGCGCGTCCTCGAAGAGGTCGCGGAACTCCCCTTTCCGCCCGCGCACGAGGGGCGCGAGCACCTCGATCCGCGTCCCCTCGGGCCACCCGAGGACGACATCGGCGATCTGCGACGGCGTCTGGCGGGCGACGCCGCGTCCGCACTGCGGGCAATGCGGCGTGCCGGCGCGGGCGTAGAGGAGGCGGAGATAGTCGTAGATCTCCGTGACCGTGCCGACCGTGGAGCGCGGGTTGGCGCCGGCGGTCTTCTGCTCGATGGAGATCGCGGGGGAGAGCCCCTCGATGACGTCGACGTCGGGCTTCTCCATCAACCCGAGGAACTGCCTGGCGTAGGCGGAGAGCGACTCGACGTAGCGGCGCTGCCCTTCCGCGAAGATGGTGTCGAAGGCGAGCGAGGATTTGCCGCTCCCGGAGAGACCGGTGATGACCGTGAGGCGGTCGCGCGGGATCGTGACATCGATCCCCTTCAGGTTGTGTTCGCGCGCTCCGCGGACGATCAGCGAGTCACCGGGCATAGTCTTGCAAGTTCAGGGGCCTCCCCGGGGAATGGAAGGGTCGGGACTCGGCGGTCCGTGTGGGCCACGCCCCGACCACCGCGGCGCGGCGCGGGGCGGCTACATTGGAAGAACGCCGTCTCCGCGCCCTCCTCCCCGTGTCCGAGCGCCCCTCCCCCCGCCCCGTGACGGACCCCGCCCAGCTCTCCTTCGGCGTGCTCGAGGGGGCGTCGTTCCTGACCGTCGAGTCGCACGGGGCGGACGATGCGATCCTGGTGACGACGGTGCGGGAGCCGCCCGTCTGCGGGGAGTGGTCGTACGACGACAGCGAGTTGGAGGACAGCCGCTTCGTCGCGGAGCGGATCGACGGTGAGGCGCCCCCGACGGTCGCGGCGGTCCCGGTGGGACCGATCCGGTCCGGGGTCGATGCCGCTCCCGCCCGTCCGGACGCTCCCCCGCCGCCAGAGGGGATCCGGGGGGGCGACCCATCGGGGCCGGATCCGGCGCCCACGGACGCGGCCGCGGCGCTGGCCATGCCGGCGCCGACCCTCGCGCCGCGTCCGACACCGGAGTCGATGCGACGCGCCCACGAGGCGACGCCGGGGGACACCGCGGCGGCGTTGGCCTGGGCGGCCCATCTCGAGCGGCGGGGTGATGCCCGGGACGCGCTCGCCGTGCTGGCGGCGGCGGAGGCCGGTGGCGCCGACCGGGGCGCGGTGCGTTGCGCGATGGCCGGCGTCCTCGGGGCGCTGCAACGCTATGCGGAGGCGGAGG
>CAZGIE010000073.1:0-810 GCA_964526485.1 uncultured Gemmatimonas sp.
GATGACGGGGTCGAGCTTCCCCGCACGCGCGTCGGCGGTGAGGTCGCGAGTGAACTTCTCGAGCGCCTGGTACTGCGTCTCCGGACTCTGGTCGGTCACCCGATGGGCGCCGCGGACGGCGGTGAGCGCCTCGAGGAGCCCGGCGCGTGTGACCCGCTGCGCGGCGAGCGCGGCGGCGGCATCGCCCCCCTTCCCCTCCGCGAGGGCGAGGAGGAGGTGCTCGGTGGACACGTACGCGTCGCCGAGCGCCTTGGCCTCCCGCTCCGCGCGGTCGAGGACCGCGCCGAGATCGCGACCCAGCGTCGGCTGCGCCTCCGTCTGCCGCGGATAGCGGGCGAGCTCACGGTCGAGCGCCGCCTGGAGCGCCGGGAGCGCGACGCCGAGCTTGGCGAGGATCGGCGTGACGATCGACTCCGTCTGCGCGAGCAGCGCCTGCAGCAGGTGGGTGTCGTACACCTGCGGATGCCCGGCGCGGCGCGCGCGCTCGATGGCGTCGGTGAGCGCCTCCTGCGACTTCACGGTGAGACGGTCGGCGGGGATCATCGAACCTCCGGACGGGTGGGCGAGTCAGGGGACGGGCGGTCGACGCCCGAAGGCGCGCGTCCGCGGCTGCCTTCCCTCCGGCGCAAATCCCCTGCCACCCGCGGCGCGCCGAAACGGCCGACCCGCCCGACGCGATGGCACGGGGCCCTGCCGATTCGCCGTGGCGTCAGGGTTCCGCCGGCACGGACCGGAAGGTCCGCCCCTCGTCGGTCCGCTGCGCGATGCCGCGACGGTCGCACCACTCGAGGAAGGGGATCAGCCACTTCC
>CAZGIE010000073.1:820-10046 GCA_964526485.1 uncultured Gemmatimonas sp.
TCCGGGTCAGGCCGAGCACCTCGCGCAACTCCGACGGCGCGTACCGCACGCCGGGCCGCACATGCGCCGCGAGACGCGCGAGGAGGGCGCGCACCGCCGCGGTGCTGAACCACCAGTCCATCGCGACGGCGACCACGGCGTGTTCCTGCTCGAGCTGGCGCAGGATCGCGACGACGTCCTTCCCGTACTCGGCGACGAGCTCGGTCCGCGACGGCGGCGTGAGGCCGGCCGCCTCGAGCCGCGCCTGCACCGCCTCCCGACGCGAACGCACGCCGGCGTCCTCGGCGGGTCGATGCGCGGGACGTCGCAACCAGGGACCCTCCCCGATGAGCAGGCCCGCCCTCTCCGCACGCCGAATCACCTCGTCGGCGACGCCCGGGGGCACGCGCATCGCGGCACGCGCCGTCTGCCGATCGCATCCCGGCGCGAGGGGGTTCGCCGCGTGTGCGGCGTCAACGGTTCCAAGCAGACGCTGCCGGGCGACCTCGAGCGACTCGGCGCGCAGGAGCGTCTCGTCGAGCTCGACGACGCGGTCGAGGGCCCGCACCAGCCGCGGCACATCGGCGGGTCGGCGGCCGAGCCGCTGGGGCAGCGTGGCGGTGGGGAGTCCCGCGGGTCCCGCCTCGTCGAGCATCCAGCCGAGCCGCTCCGCGTCGCTCGCGCCCGGATGAGGCCAGGGGCGCGCCCGGGCCGATGCCGGCAGTGGATCGGTGACGCACCCGCCGCCGAGGGTGCCGATCTGCGCGCCGCCGCGGAGGACGAAGCGATCGCCGGCCCGGAGGACCACCGGGGCGTCGAGGACGAGGCGGACCGCGCGCGGCGCGCCCCCGGTGAGCGCGCCGCCGACGGCGACGCAGCGCGCGCCCACGTCTCCGGGCCCAGTGTTGAAGGGCAGTCGATGGCGCGGCCCGACCGGCGCGCTGTCCGCGAGGAGCGTGACGTCGGCGCGCAGCAGGCGGGTGACCACCCAGGGCTCGTCGGCGCGAACGAGCACCGCATCCGGAGGAATCTCCTCCCGCGCGACCCCGGCGAGTCCGAGGGCGACGCGCACGCCGCCTCGTGCCTCCGCGGTCCCTTCGCCGTGCACCTCGATCGACCGGAGCCGCACCTCGCGCCCGCTCGGGAGCAGACGCAGCGTCGCGTCACGGGATACCCGACCGCTCCAGGCCGTGCCGGTGACGACGGTCCCCGCCCCTCGCACCGAGAAGACGCGGTCGACGGGGAGTCGCCATGGGTCGGCGTCGGACCGCCCGGACGCGGCGCGCGCGGCGCGCCCGAGGCCCGCCCGAAGATCCTCGAGCCCGAGCCCCGTCACGCTCGAGACCGCGATCACCTCGGCGTCCGCGTACGGCGTCTCCCCGAGAAGGGTGGCCACCTCCGCGCGCGCGGTCGCTGCGCGCACCGCATCGACGAGATCGTGCTTGGTGAGCGCGACGAGGAGCTGCGGCACGGCGAGGAGGCGGATGATCTCCAGGTGCTCGCGAGTCTGCGGCTTCACCCCTTCGTCGGCGGCGATGACGAGCATCGCGACGTCGATCCCGCTCGCGCCCGCGAGCATGGTCCGGACGAAGGCCTCATGGCCGGGCACATCGACCACCCCGATGGGCGGTAGCCCCTCGAGCCGGAGCGGGGCGAAGCCGAGGGCGATGGTGATCCCGCGGCGCCGCTCCTCCGGCAGGCGATCGGTCTCGATGCCGGTGAGCGCGCGGACGAGCGCCGTCTTGCCGTGGTCGATGTGGCCGGCGGTCCCGAGGATCATCCGACCTCCGGCTCCCACGCGCGCCAAGCGCGGAGGGGCGTCCGCTCCGCGAGATGTTCCTCGACGAACTCCCGGAGGAGGCGCAGATGCGCGCGACGCGTGGGGGTCTCGTCCAGTGTCACGCCCTCCCCCTGCGCCCAGGCGACGAGCGCGGCCCGCGCCGCCGCGGGGAGGAGCCGCGCGCCGGGCGCGAGGGCGGCGCAGGGCCGACAGAGCGCACCGCCGGCGCGCGGAGCGAAGCGGACCGCCTCAGCCGCCTCGAAGGGGCGATCGCACGCCGCGCACTGGAGCAACGTGGGGGCGACCCCGACCGCGCCGACGAGGCGCCACGCGGCGGCGAGCGTCGCCGCGGCGACGTCGACATCCCCCGCGACGGCGATCGCGTCGAGCCCGGCGCCGAGCGCGGTGAAGACCGCGCCGCCCGGGTCCTCCGGACCGACCCGGAGGCCCAACTCCCCCAGCGCGCTCGCCGCACGGAAGCGGGCGAGCGAGTCCCCGAGCCCGGGGCGCGGCCGGCCGGCGTCGAAGGCATGCAGCGTGTGCAGATCGCCGGTCGGGTGCAACGCGAGGTGGGCGACGCCGCTCGTGAAGAGGTCGAGCCCCGACCCGAAGCGGTTCTTCGGGCGCCGCGCCCCACGCGCCACGGCGCTCACGACGCCGGCCTCACGCGTCGCGAGCCGCACGATGCGGGAGGTCTCCCGATAGTCGAACGCGTGGAGGACGAGGGCGTCGGTCAGCAGCACGGGCGAAAGCTACTGCGGCGTCCCGACCCGACCGCCGCCGTTCGGACCGCGCCCGTCGGGCGCGGCCGGCGGTGATGCGTTCGGCTCAGCGGGTCCCGCGCACCCCGAGATACCAGAGGCGGCCCGGGGAAGCGAACCCCTTGATCATCTCGTAGCGCGCGTCGAGCGCGTTGTCCGCGCGGGCGACCAGGTGCCAATCCCGCGTGAAGGGGATCGGGAGGTCGAGGGCGAGATCGACCGTGGTGACCGCCGGGAGTTCGACCGCGGTGGCCGGCCACCCCGAGAAATCGCGGTCCTCGCGTCGACCGATGTACGTGGCCGCGAGCGAGAGGGTCCCACCGGCGACGATGCCGCGCGCGAGGGCCAGGCTCGCCCCATGCTCGGGGCGGCGGATCAGCCGGCCGCCCGCCACGAAGTTCGCGGCCTCGCCGGTGTCGAAGCCCGCGTCCGCGACGCGCGTGTCGGTCCAGGTGTACTGTGCCGTCCCGCGGACCCCGAGGATCTCCGGGAGGGTGGTCTCGACCTCGACGCCCCCCGCGTTCGCGGCGGCGACGTTGAAGTAGTTCGGCGCCCCCTCGGCCGGCGGCATCCCCGTGTACTGGATCAGATCGCGGAACCGCTGCTGGAATCCGGTGACGCGGACGAGCGCCGTACCGACGACGGCTTCGACGCCGAGTTCCGCCGAGGTGGCGCGCTCCGGGCGGAGCGCCGCATTCCCGGTCACCCACCCCGTCGCGAAGTTCTCGTAGAAGCTCGGCGCCTTGAAGGCGCTGCCGAGTGAGGTGCGTACCCGCACCGCGGGCGCCAGGCGCCACGCGGCCCCGGCGCGCACGGTACGGAAAGTGCCGAACGTGCTGTTCTCATCGAGACGGCCACCGACCTGCAGGCTCAGCGGGCCGCGCTCATCGACCGCCTGCACGTACAGCGCGCGATTCTCGCGGGCCGCGCGGAAGCTGGAGGTGTACTCCGCTTCGGCGCTCACCGAGAGGTCCCCGCTCCGCTCGGTGTCGCGGGAGAACTCGCCGCCCACCGTCACCGCCCCGCGGTCGCCGGTGCGGACCGTGGTGCGGAGGTCGGCGAGGCGCCGGACGACGGTGCCGCGCGAGTAGTAGCCGTAGAACCCGAGCGTATCCGCCGGACCATCCGGGCCGTCGTTGGTGCGCGGTGACGACTCCGACGTCGAGAGCGCGACGCGCGTCTCGAGGCGGGGCGACCACCGCATCCCGGCGTCGAGGCCGGCGAGGAGGCGGTGGTCGACGCGCTCACTGTTGCGGTCCTCGAGGCGCCCGGCGAAATCCGTCGGATAGCGATACGCCGAGCCGTTGTAGCGGCCCGTGATCCGCACGTCCCCGCGCCCACCGCCGCCGGAGGCGAGGCTCAGGCTGACCCCATCGTTCTGGTACGCGTTGTTGAACGGGAGCACCCCCTCGGTGAAGTGCCGGTCGCCCTGCACCGTCCACGCCCACGCGCCGGCGCGCCCGTCGGTGCCGAGCGAGAGGCGCTGCGTCCCGTAGTTCCCCGCGCCGATCTCCGCGCTGGTGCGCGGACCGGTGCTGCGACGCGTGAAGAGCTGGATCACACCGGAGACCGCCTCGGAACCGTAGAGGACGCTCGCGGGACCGCGCACGACCTCGATCCGCTCGATCTCGTCGAGGGTGACGCGTCCGAGGTCGAGGACGCCACCTGGCTCGTTGACCGGCACGCCGTCGACGAGAACGCGGACGTAGTTCGACTGGCCACCGCGCATGAAGAGCGCGACCTGCGACCCGGCGCTCGAGACGCGGGTGACCGTGAGGCCCGGCACGCGCCGGAGCGCATCGGCGACATGCGTCACCCCCTCGGCGCGGAGCGTCGCGCCGTCGAGGACGGTCGCGGTCGCGGTCGGCGCGAGCCGGATCCCAGGAAGGCGCGTCGCGGTGACGACGGCCGTCGGAAGCTGGGCGGTGTCGCGGGCGGCCTGAGCGGCGAGCGGGAGCGCGGGGAGCGCGAGTAGGACGGCGAGTGAGCGAAGCGGGGCGGAGTGCATGGAAGAGGCTGGAGGCGAAAGGCGGAAGGCAGGAAGCAGCGGGGATCAGGCGTCGGATCGCGCGAGTCAGATCGAGCGACCCTGGTGACGGGGAGCGGGGTCAGCGCCTCCCGCGGCCGCGGAGCGGCACGAGCACGGGGGCACCCACCGCGGGATCGCGAGTGACGACGAGGGGCCAATCGTAGACCGCCTCGAGGACATCGCCGCGCATCACCTCGTCCGCCGTGCCATCGGCGGCGACGCGCCCGTGCTGCAGGAGCACGATCCGGTCGGCGAAGCGGGCGACGAGGTTGAGCTGATGGCTGACCAGCAGGACCGTCCGGCCCTCGCGCGCGAGCGCGTCGAAGAGCTCGAAGGCCGCCATCTCGTGCGCGACGTCGAGGAAGGTCGTCGGTTCGTCGAGGACGAGCACGGCCCCGCCCTGCGCGAGCGCGCGCGCCACGCGGACGCGTTGCCACTCGCCGCCGGAGAGCTCGGAGGTCCAGCGACCGAGGAGCGGCTCGACGTCGGCGCGCGCGGCGGCGTCCGCGACGGCGTGCCGATCCGACGCCGACTCGCCGCCGAGGCCCCGCCCATGCGGATGCCGCCCGAGCGCGATGAAGTCACGCACGGTCAGCGGGAAGGCGGGCTCCTCGCGCTGCGGGACCACCGCGAGCCGCCGCGCGAGGGCGCGCCGCCGTTCCGGCGCGAGCGGCGTGCCGTCGACCGTCACCGCCTCGGCGCCCACGAGGGCACCGCCGACGCGGATCGCCCCGGCGGTCGGGAGGACGCGGCCGAGGAGGGTGCGCACGATAGTGCTCTTCCCGGAGCCATTCGGGCCGACGACGGCGGTGAGGGCACCGGCGCGCGCGGTGAACGAGACGCCGTCGAGCGCGGGCGTCGTCGCCCGCCGGTAGCGCACCGTGAGGGCGTCGACCTCGATCATCGCGCCGCCGCGGCGCGCAGGCGCCAGACGAAGAACGGGACCCCGATGAGCGCGGTGACCGCGCCGAGGGGGAGTTCCGCCGGACGGACGACGCTCCGGGCGAGCGCATCGGCGAGGACCACGAGCGCCGCCCCGACGCCCGCCGCGAGGGCGAGCGCGTCGCGCGTCCGGGTGGCGCCGGCCGCGCGCACGAGGGAGGGGACGACGAGGCCGACGAACCCGATGAGCCCCGCGCCGGCGACGGTGGCGGCGGCGACGAGTGCGGCGACGAGGAAGAACCGGCGCGTGGCGCGGTCGACATCGAGCCCCAACGCCGCCGCCGGCTCCTCGCCAAGGGCGAGGACGTCGAGGTCGCGCCCCCACCACAGCAGCAGCGCACCCCCGACGGCGACGTACGCGGCGACCCATCGGACATCCACCCACGTGGCGTCGGCGAGCGAGCCCATCATCCACCAGAGCGCCCCGCGCACCGTGCCCTCGGGCGCCGTCGCGAGCGCGACCATGATCGCCGCCGTGCAGAAGGCGCCGACGATCACCCCCGCCATCACCAGGATCCGAGGGTCCGAGGCCCCGCCCGCGGCACGCGCGACCGCCAGCACGAGCGCGACGGCGCCCATCGCCCCGAGGAAGGCGGCGAGCGGCGTCCAGGTCGGCGCGACGATACCGGCGACCGAGGCGAGCACGGCGCCGACGGCGGCGCCGCCGGAGACCCCGAGGAGGTACGGCTCGGCGAGGGGATTTCGGAGCGTCGCCTGCATCGCGCCACCGCTCAGCGCGAGCCCCGCCCCGACGACGAGTCCGAGCGCGACGCGCGGCAGGCGGAGATCCCAGAGGATCGCCCGCGTGACGGGATCCCCCGCGCCGCGCAGCGCGTCGACCAGCGCGCCCGGCGCGACGGGGACGGCTCCGACGGCGAGTCCCACGAGGGCCGCGACGGCGACGGCGAGCAGCGTCAGGAGCGCCAAGCGACGGGTCATCGGCGCCCCGCCGCGGAGTCGAGCAGGGCGCGGAGGTGCACCGCGGCCTCTCCCATCCGGACGCCAGGCTTCCCGACGCGACCGGTGTCGACGACGAGGATGCGGCCCTCACGGACGGCGCGCACCGCCTGCCAGGCCGGGCTCGTGCGGAGGCGCTCCGCCCCGGTGGGGCCGGCGAGCACGAAGCGAGGATCGCGCCGCACGACCTCCTCGAGCGCGACCTGGGGGGAGGCGGCCGGGAGGTCGTGGAAGATCGACCGGCCGCCGGCGGCCTCGACGAGCTCATCGAGATAGCTCCCCGCGCCGATGGTGATCACCGGCGAATCCCAGATGTGCCAGAAGAGCGTCGGCCGGGGCGCCGGGACGGGGCGCGCGGCGACGGCCGCGACGGTGGCACCGACCGAATCGGCGACCGCCCGGGCGGGGGCCGCGAGCCCCAGCGCCTCTCCGACGAGCGGCGCGACGCGCGCGAGGTCGGCGACGCGGTCGGTGCGGAGCGTCAGCGTGGCGACGCCGGCGGAACGCAGGCGCCGCGCCGCGGGACGGTTCGAGGGACTCTCGTACAGGAGGACGAGGTCGGGGCGCTGCGCGAGGATGGCCTCGACGTTCGGCTGCATGCCATCGCCGACGTCGGGGATGGCGGCGACCGGGCCGAGGTCCCAGTGCGTGCGCCCGACCAGCCGGTCCCGCGCGCCCATCGCGAGGAGGAGCTCCGTCATCACCGGGTTGAGCGAGACGACCCGCTCCGCGGGGGTGGCGAGCCGGAGGGTGTCACCGAAGTCGTCGACGATGGCGGAGCCGGCGGCGGGCGTGCGCTCCCCGCCGGCGCAAGCGACCGCCGCGACGAGGCCAACGATGGACACCGACCGGACGACGCGCACGAAAAACGCTCCACCGAGAGGAACGGAGGAGCGTCGGGATGCACGTGGGCGGACCCCGCACCGACTCACGCGGGAGGACGCCGACGCCACCGACCCTCCCCCGAGGGTCGACAATGGCACGGACGTGGGTCGTCTCCTGGCTCCGGGCCGTCGCGCCCGCCTTCCCGGGGTCGTCCCCAGTGGCGTCGTGAGCGTGACGTGCTGCTGCCCGATACAGTGGCGGGGCCGCGCCGGCGTCGCACCGGCTTCCGTGTCCCGCGTCCGCGTTCAGTTGTGGAGGGGAGACTACGCCGCGTCGCCGGGTTTGGCAAGCAACGCGGCGAGCCGCGCGGTGAGCCGGGCCCGCGTCATCGCGTGCACCGCGCGCTCCTCGTCACTCGGCGCCTGAAGGGCGGCGAACCGCTCGTCGAGCGCGGCGACCTCGAGGGCGAGCCGCGCCGCCTCGTCGGGGGGCGTCGTCCCGCGGCCGGCGCGCCGACGGAACATCGGCCCGAGGCCGAAGAGGAGCCCCGCGGCCAGCGCGATCGCGACCGCCACCACGACGGCGGTCACGCGACGATCACGCCCCGCCGGGTCGGCCGGCACGACGACGCGCATCGTCTGCGCGGCGGCGACGTCCTCCGCGAGGAAGCGCTTGAACGGACGCCCCTCGATCTCGACGGGATCGGTGACCGCGAGGCCGGCGCCCGTGGCGGTGGCGCGCGCGTCCTCCACGAGGACCTCGAGGACGGGGACCGGCGTCTCGACGAGGAGTTCGAGGGCGGCCTCGACCGGCACGGTGTACGAGAAGGAGAATTGGCGGAGGCCCGGAGAGAGGGGCGCCGTGATCCGCACGCGGCCGTCGACGAGACGGATCGCGTCCTCGGAGACATCCCCCTGCCCCGGCGCCACGGCATCGACGCCCGGCGGGAGGGGTGCCTCAAAGGTGAAGCCGTCCGCCCCGGCCACCCGCGTCACCGATGAGTCGTTGCTGACCTCGTAGGCCTCGAGAACCATCCGGCGCGGGCTCCCTGTGTCGGCCGCCGTGACGATCACATGTCGGCCACGGACGGCGATCGGCACCGGCGCGCTCGTGGTGTCGTAGACCATCAGCTCCGCGACGCCGTCCCGCACCACGCGCTCGCGCACGGGGGGGGTGAAGTAATTCACGCCGCCGCGGTTGGTGGAGACGAAGTACACCGCCGTCGTATCCCCAGTGGCGCGATAGCGAAAGGCATACCGTCCATCGGCGCCGGTCCGCATCGAGTCGATCGGTCCGGCGGCGTCGGGACCGACGCGATGCAAGGTCACCCACTCCCCGACGACGGGACGGTCAGCGGCCTCGCCGGGCCGCGTGACGCGGCCGGCGATGCTCCGCGCCTCACCACTCGTTTGAGCGCCGGCCGACCACGCGGCGGCGCAGACGAGCGCCCCCTGCGTCAGGAACGTGCGGAGGCCACGCCCCCGCCGTGGGGACGGCCGTGCCGCCCCCGGCTCGCCCCGCCATGCCCCGCGGATCACCTCAGCCGCCGCGGACGGCGCGACGGAGCTCGGCGACCTTGTTCGTCCGCTCCCACGAGAAGAGGGAGACGGACTTCCCGAAGCGCGAGACCTTCTCCGGGGTGCGCCCGAAGTGGCCATACGCCGCGGTCGGGCCGTAGATCGGCTTCTTGAGATCGAGCGCCGCGATGATGCCGCGCGGCGTGAGGTCGAAGACCTGCTCGACCGCCTTCATGATCACGCGCTCGTCGACGGCGCCGGTGCCGAAGGTGTCGACCATCACCGAGACGGGCTTCGCCACGCCGATCGCATACGCGACCTGCACCTCGCAACGCGACGCGAGCTTGGCGGCGACGATGTTCTTCGCGACCCAGCGGGCCGCGTAGGCCGCCGAGCGGTCGACCTTGGACGGATCCTTGCCGGAGAAGGCGCCGCC
>CAZGIE010000074.1:0-9993 GCA_964526485.1 uncultured Gemmatimonas sp.
GGAGAGCGCCGCCACCCGGAACTCGATATCCGCGGCCACGCCCGCCCGCTCGGCGTTCGCACGCGCGGCGTCGATCGCCCCGGCGTCGCGGTCCGCGGCGATGATCGGTGCGGGCGCGGCCGGGAGGACCGCGGCACTCGCCGCCGCGCGGGCGGCACGCCAGACCGCCGCGTCCGCCTGCGGCCAGCGCTCCGCGGCGAAGGGGCGCGGCGCACCCGGGGCCATCCGTCGCGCGAGGAGCGCCGCCTCGATCGCGAGGGTGCCCGATCCGCACATTGGATCGACCATCGGTCGCGCCGGATCGTAGGCGACGCCGAGGAGCATCGCGGCGGCGAGCGTCTCGCGCAGCGGCGCGCGCGCCACGGCGAGGCGATACCCGCGCCGGTGCAGCAGCGCTCCAGAGGCGTCGGCGCTGATGGTGCAGCGGTCGCGGTCGAAGCGCACGATGAAGAGTTGGGCCGGCTCGTTCGTGCCGCCCCCCTCGTCGGCCTCGTCCGAGGTGTCGGTGCCCGTCTGCCACGTGGCGCCGGGGATCGCACGGACGATCGCTCCCGCCACGCGCTCGGCCACCGCATCGGAGTGATAGAGGCGCGACTTGCGGCAGGTGACGCGCAGCGTGAACGGCGCGCCGGCGGGGAGGATCGGCGCCCAGTCGATCTGACGTGCCGCGCGCTCGAGCTCGTGGAAAGCCGTCGCGCGGAAGGTCGCGAGCCGCACGAGCACGCGGCTGACGGTGCGGAGCTGGAGCTGTGCGGTCGCGAGCTGCGTGGCGTCGGCGTTGAAGGTGACCCCCGCGGCGTCGGTCCCGGTGGGGGTGATCCCCATCGCGGCGAGCTCCGCGGCGGCGAGCGGGGCGAGCCCCGGCGCCGTGACCGCGAAGGCGTCGAACGGGCGCGCGGCGGTCACGGGAGTGTGGGGGTCACGTCGACGACGTCGCGCGTCGCGCGTGCATCACCCGCCAGCCGAGCAGGAGGGCGAGGACCGCCGCCCCCATCGCCGGCTCGGCGACGTCCTTCTTCACCGACATCCACCAGTGGATCACGCCGAGCGCAGGGATCAGGTAGGCGAGCCGATGCAACGCGCGCCACCGGCGCCCGAGTCGAGCGATCATCGATGCCGTGGAGGTCACGGCGAGGGGGAGCATCAGGAGCAGCGCGGACATCCCCACGACGATGAACGGACGCTTCGTGAGATCCTTCTGTATATCGGCCCACCCGACGTACTCGCTGATCCCGATCTGCACGTCGAGGAGCGCCCACGTGAGGAAATGCACGCATCCGTAGGCGAAGCCGTAGAGCCCGAGGGTGCGGCGGTGCCGCGCGAGCCAGTTCCACCCGGTGATCTGGCGCAGCGGCGTGACGGCGAGACTCGCGAGCAGGAAGCGAATCGTCCACTCCCCGAGCTCGTGTTCCGCCTGCTTGATCGGGTCGGCGCCCATGAACGCGCCGCCGAAGAAGAGATCGGCGACGACCATCGCGACGATCCCGATGGCGGGAAGGGCGGCCCCGTAGGTGAGGAGGGGGGCCAACCACCGCGGGGCGGTGGTGAGTCCGAGTCGGGGGGACGTCATCGGCGGTCGAGGGGCGTGAGCGCTCGGCCGGTCAGTAGTTCCGCCGCAGGTCCATCCCGGCGTAGAGCGACGCGACCTGATCGGCGTAGCCGTTGAACGGGAGGGTCGGGATGCGGCGGAAGTTGCCGATGCGCCGCTCCGTCGCCTGGCTCCAGCGCGGATGGTCGACCTGCGGGTTCACATTGGCGTAGAAGCCGTACTCGCTCGGGATCGACACGGCCCAGGTGGTGCGCGGCATCCGCTCGACGAAGCGGATGCGGACGATGCTCTTCACGCCCTTGAAGCCGTACTTCCATGGGACGACGAGGCGGAGCGGCGCGCCGTTCTGCGGCGGGAGGTCGCGGCCGTAGACGCCGGTGGCGAGCATTGTGAGCGGGTGCTTCGCCTCATCGAGGCGGAGCCCCTCGACGTAGGGCCAGTCGAGGACGTCGTAGCGCTGGCCCGGCATCCGCTGCGGGTCGTAGAGCGTGGTGAGCTCGACGAACTTCGCCTGCGACGTCGGCTGCGCGCGCGCGACGACGTCGGCGAGCGGGATGCCGCGCCACGGGATGACCATCGACCACGCCTCGACGCAGCGCATCCGGTAGATGCGGTCCTCGATGCGGGAGGGCTTGAGGAAGTCCTCGAGCTGGTAGTTCCCGGGCTTCGCGCAGAGGCCGTCGACGCGTACGGTCCACGGGCGGGTCCGGAAGCCCTGCGCCTCCACGGCCGGGTCGTCCTTGGAGGTCCCGAACTCGTAGAAGTTGTTGTAGGTCGTGACGTCCTCGTACGAGGTCGGTTCATCCCCCGGCTGGAGGCCGTACGGGGTGCCGAGGGGCCGCTGAGGTTGCGGGGCCGCGCCCAGTTTCCCGAGGGCGCCGGCCCCGAGCAGGCCGGCGCCGGCGACGCCGGCGGCGGCGAGGAAGCGACGCCGGTCGAGCCAGGCGGACTCGGGGGTGATCTCGCTGGACGGGAGGCGGGGGATCTTCGACATACCCGAATGTATGACGGGCGACGCCGGGAAGTTCCGCCCCCGCCCCGCCGGGATCAGACCAGCATCCCGGCGATGGCGGCGGAGGTGAAGGCGGCGAGGTTGCCGGCGATCATCGCGCGGAGCCCGAGGGTCGCGATGTCGCCGCGGCGCTCGGGGGCGAGGCCGCCGATCCCCGCGATCTGGATCGCGATCGACGAGAAGTTCGCGAAGCCGAGGAGCGCATAGGTGAGGATCACCGCGCTGCGCGGGTCGAGCATCTGGCCGGCCCCGAGGTCGGTGGCGAACTGCGCGTACGCCACGAACTCGTTGATGGTCGTCTTGAGGCCGATGAGGCTGCCGACGTACGCGGTGTCGCCCCACGGCACGCCCATCACCCACGCGAGGGGACGGAGCGCGAGACCGAGGAGCATCTGGATGCTGAGGCCGTCGACGCCGACGAGGGCGCCGGCCCAGCCGAGGATCGCGTTCAGCAACGCGACGAGGGCGACGAAGGCCATCAGCATCGCCGCGACGTTGATCGCGAGCTGGACGCCCTGCGCCGCGCCGTTCGCCGCCGCTTCGATGACGCCGTTCTCCCCGCTGTGCCCACCGAACCGGAAGCGCGAGCGCCCGGGTCGCGGCGTGGCGCCGTCCATCGCGCTCGCCGCGCTGCCGATCCCCGCCTGCGTCTCGGGCACCTCGGTCTCGGGGAGGATCACCTTCGAGAGTGCGAGGCCCGCCGGCGCGTTCATCACGCTCGCGGCGAGGAGGTGCGCGGCGATCCCCGGGAAGACGCCCGAGAGCATCCCGACGTACGCCGCGAGCACGCCGCCCGAGACGGTCGCGAAGCCGCCGACCATCACCGTGTTGATCTCCGACTTCGTCATCCGCGCGATGAACGGCTTCACGAGGAGCGGCGCCTCGCTCTGGCCCAGGAAGATGTTCCCCGAAGCGGAGAGCGTCTCCGCCCCCGAGGTCTTCAGGGTCCGCTGCATCACGACGGCGAGCGCCTTCACGATGAGTTGCATGACGCCCAGGTAGTACATCACCGACATCAGCGCGGAGAAGAAGACGATCGTCGGGAGGACGCTGAATGCGAAGAAGGCGCCGGTCTGCGCGACGACGCCCGCCGAGATCCCCTCGCCGGTCACCGGGACGCTCGACTGCACGAGGTTCCCGAAGACGAAGCGCGCCCCCTCCGACTGGAAGCCGATCAGCTTCTCGATGAGGCCGCCTACATACGCGAAGACGCTCCGGCCGGCGGACGTCTTCAGCACGATCAGGCTGAAGATCAGCTGGAGCGCGAGCGCGGACCCGACGAGCCGCCAGTTCACCCGCTTCCGGTCATGCGAGAGGAGCCAGGCGAGGGCGACCATCACCGCGACCCCGAGGACGCCGATGAGGCGCTCGGTGAGGGGCAGGTCGAGCCCCTGCTGGGCGGCGGCGAGGCGCTCGGCGGCGGTCTGCGCGAAGACGAGGAACATCGGCGGGGGCTCCAGGCCGGGGTGGGGGTACCGCGGGAAGGTAGGGACGTCCGGGCGGCCGGGCCACTCGGGGGCGTGGTGGACTCGCTTTATTTCACGGATGGCCGACCGTCTCCGCACCCGCTTCCTCGTCATCGGCTCCGGGATCGCCGGGCTGCACGCGGCGTGGCGGCTCTCCGACCACGGCGACGTTGTCGTCCTGACCAAGCGCACCCTGAAGGACTCGTCGACGGCGTGGGCGCAGGGGGGGATCGCGGCGGCGCTCGGGGCGGGGGATTCGCCCGCGCTGCACAAGGTGGACACCCTCGCGGCCGGCGCGGCGCTCTGTGACGCGGCGGCGGTCGAGGTGCTCGTGGCGGAGGGGCCGGCGCGCGTGCGAGAGCTCGCCTCCGCCGGCGCCCGCTTCGATACCGATGACGTCGGGCGCTTCGCGCTGGGGCGCGAGGCCGCTCACTCGCGCAAGCGGATCGTGCATGCGCAGGGGGACCAGACCGGCGCGGAGGTCCTGCGGACGCTCATCGATCGCGTCCGTGAGCGGTCGAACATCACCGTCCTCGAGACGGCGCGCGCGCTTGATCTGGTGCTGGTCCAGGGGAAGTGCGCCGGTCTCCTGGCCAACGTGGCCGGTCGTGCGCTCGAGATCGTCGCCGACGCCACCGTGCTCGCGACGGGGGGCTGCGGCCAGCTCTTCCGCTACACCACGAACCCGCTGGTCGCGACGGGGGACGGGTACGCGATCGCGCACCGGGCCGGTGCCCGACTCGCCGATATGGAGTTCGTGCAGTTCCATCCGACCGCCCTCGACACGCCGGAGAACCCGCGCGCGCTGATCTCCGAGGCGGTCCGCGGTGAGGGAGCGACCCTCATCGACGAGCGCGGGAGCCGCTTCATGGCGAAGCGGCATCGCCTCGCCGAGCTCGCGCCGCGCGATGTCGTCGCCCGAGAGATCTTCCGGGTGCAGCAGGGGGGCGGACGCGTCTTCCTCGACGCGCGCCCGATGGCGCGGACGTTCGCGCGGCGCTTTCCGGGGATTCTGACCCTCTGCCTCGCGCGGGGGATCGATCCCCGCCGGGACCCCGTCCCCGTCACACCGGCGGCGCACTACATGATGGGCGGGATCGTCACCGACCTCGCCGGCCGCTCGACCGTCGAGCGGCTCTATGCCTGTGGCGAGGTCTCACGCACCGGGGTGCATGGCGCGAATCGTCTCGCATCGAACTCTCTCCTCGAGGGGCTCGTCTTCGCGGAGCGCGTGGCGCAGGACGCCGCGCACCAGCCGCGCCTCCCGAAGGTGCCCAAGGCGACGCCCTGGGAGGTCGCGGCGGGGTACGACGCCGGCGCCGCGCAGGTCGCCGCCGACGAGGTGCGCCGGGTGATGTGGACCCACGCCGGGATCGTCCGAGACGCGGGGGGCCTCCGGGCGGCGAAGCGGGCGCTGGAGGGGATCGGCGGTCGCTTGACGCCGGGGATGACCGAAGAGCGCAATCTCGTCGAGACGGCGCAGTTGGTGGTGGCATCGGCCCTGCTTCGGCGAGAGTCCCGGGGGGGGCACTTCCGGAGCGACTTCCCGAAGCCTCGGAAGCAGTGGCGGGGGCGGCACGTCGAGTGGTGAGCCCGTCCGGACGCTAGGCGGTCGCCCCGGGGCACGGGGCCGGCGCCCGTTCGGGAACGCGCGGGGGCCCTCGGCGCGTCCCACTATCTTGTGAACGCCATGATCACCCTCGACGCCACCCTCGCCGACGTCACGCGCCTGCAGGCCCGCATCCGCGCCCTCGCCGCGGAGCGGGGTGCGGTCATCCTCGCCCACAACTACGAGCGTCCCGAGGTGCAGGACGTCGCCGATTTCGTCGGCGATTCGCTCGGCCTCTCCCGCGAGGCGGCCCGCACCGACGCGTCGGTGATCGTCTTCTGCGGCGTCCACTTCATGGCCGAGACCGCCGCGATCCTCTCGCCGGAGAAGACCGTCCTGCTGCCGGATCTCGCCGCGGGGTGCTCGCTTGCCGATACGATCGACGCGGCGCAGGTGCGGGCCTGGAAGGCGGAGCATCCCGGGGCCGTGGTGGTCGCCTATGTGAACACTTCGGCCGAGGTGAAGGGGGAGGCCGATTACTGCTGCACGTCGGGGAATGCGGTCGAGGTCGTGAACGCCATCCCCGCCGACCGGGAGATCCTCTTTCTCCCCGATATGTACCTCGGTGCCCATGTCCGCCGCGTGACGGGGCGCGAGAACATCCGCGTCTGGATGGGCGAGTGCCATGTGCACGCGGGGATCGACCCGGAGAACATCCGACGGCAGCGCGCGCTGCATCCGGAGGCGGAGTTCCTCATCCATCCGGAGTGCGGGTGCGCGACGAGCGTCGTCGAAGCGGTGAGCGCGGGTGACGTCGATCCGGCCGGCGTGCACATCCTCTCCACCGAGGGGATGATCAAGCGGCCCGGCGAGTCGGAGACCGACACATTCATCGTCGCGACCGAGGTGGGGATCCTGCACCGCCTGCGTCGGGCGTATCCCGGGAAGACGTTCCACGCCGCGAACGAGCGCGCCTCCTGCGCGTACATGAAGGTCACGACGTTGCCGAAGGTGCTCGGGGCCCTCGAGCGGATGGAGCATCGGATCACCGTGGCGCCGGACGTCGCCGCGCGGGCGCGGTTGGCTATCGAGCGGATGGTCGCCATCGGGGGCGGGGCGACGCCGGCCGGCCCCGGCGTGGACCCGGGCGAGTGACCTTTCCGCTCGGGCCCGAGCCGCTCGCGCGGCTGGTGCGCGCCGCGCTCGAGGAGGACCGCGCGTTCGACGATGTGACCACGCGCGCCACCGTGCCCGCCGACCGGCGGGTGCGCGCGCAGCTCGTGGCGCGGCGCGAGGGGGTGCTCGCGGGCGGGCCGCTCGCGGTCGCGGCCTTCCACGCGCTCGACCCGTCGCTCGAGGTGCAGCTGTTCCTGCACGATGCGGCGACGCTCGTCCGCGGGGCGGTCGTGCTCGAGGTGGCGGGGGCGGCCCGCGCGATCCTGAGTGCCGAGCGCGTGGCGCTCAACTACGTGCAGCGGCTCTCCGGCGTGGCGACCCTCACCGCCGCCTATGCGCTCGCGATCCGCGGCACCACCGCGCAGCTCGTCGATACCCGGAAGACGACGCCCGGGTGGCGCGACCTCGAGAAGTACGCCGTACGCTGCGGTGGCGGGGCGAACCATCGGCGCGACCTCGCCGACGCCGTGCTCATCAAGGACAACCACCTCGCCGCCTGCGACGGCGACATCGGCGAGGCGGTGCGGCGCGCCCGCGCGACGGCGCCCGAAGGGATGATCATCCAGCTCGAATGCGACACGCTCGACCAGGTCCGGGCGGCGCTCGACGCGGCGGTGGACGGGGTGCTGCTCGACAACATGCCGATCGAGACGCTCCGCGACGCCGTGGCGCTCTGCCGTGGGCGTTGCTGGACCGAGGCCTCCGGCGGCGTGACGCTGGACACCATCCGCGCGATCGCGGAGACCGGTGTCGACCGCATCTCGGTCGGCGCGCTCACCCACTCCGCGCCGGCGCTCGACCTCGCGCTCGATTTCCTGTGAGCGATCTCCTCGCTGCCCGTGGGCAGATGGCGATGTCCCTCGCGTTCCACATCATCTTCGCGGTGCTCGGGATCGGCATGCCGCTCCTCATGGTCCTCGCGGAGCGGGAGTGGATGCGCACTGGTGAGCCCGTCTGGCTCGACCTCGCGAAGCGGTGGGCCAAGGGGACGGCGATCCTCTTCGCGGTGGGCGCGGTCAGCGGCACGGTCCTCTCCTTCGAACTGGGGCTCCTCTGGCCCGGCTTCATGGAATACGCCGGCGCCATCATCGGGATGCCTTTCTCCCTCGAGGGCTTCGCCTTCTTCACCGAGGCGATCTTCCTCGGCGTCTACCTGTACGGCTGGAACCGCCTCACCCCCCGCGCGCACTGGTGGTCGGGCGTGGCGGTCACGGTGAGCGGCACCATCTCCGGCGTCTTCGTCGTGCTCGCGAACGCGTGGATGAACGCGCCTACGGGGTTCCGGCTCGTCGATGGCCGACCGGTGGACATCGACCCCATCGCCGCGATGCTGAACCCGGCGGCCCTCCCACAGGCGCTGCACATGACCCTCGCGGCATTCGCGGCGACGGGGGTCGCCATCGCCGGCATCAGCGCCGTGGCGCTGCGTCGCGATCCGACCATCCGGGTGCATCGCGCCGCGCTCCGGCTCGCGCTCTGGGTCGCGGTTCCCGCCTCGCTCCTGCAGGTCGTGAGCGGTGACCTCTCCGCGAAGTTCGTGGCCGAACACCAGCCGGTGAAGCTCGCGGCGATGGAGGGGCACTTCGAGACGGCGCGCGGGGCCGCGCTCCGCATCGGTGGCATTCCCGACGAAGCCGCCGGCGTCACCCGCTACGCGATCGAGGTCCCGACGATGCTCTCGGTCCTCGCCTTCGGGGACCCCGACGCCGAGGTGAAGGGGCTGGAGGCGGTGCCGCGCGACGAGTGGCCGCCGGTGCTGATCACCCACCTCGCCTTCCAGGTGATGGTGGGGCTCGGGACACTGATGGCGGTCGCGTCGCTCTGGGTGGTGATGTGCTGGGTGCGCCGCCGCGACGTCGTCGCGGACCGCCGGCTGCTGACGCTGCTCGCCTGGCTGATGCCCGCGGGATTCATCGCGGTGGAGGCCGGCTGGGTCGTCACGGAGGTCGGGCGCCAGCCCTGGATCATCCAAGGGGTGATGCGCACCGCCGATGCGGTCACGCCGATGCCCGGTCTCGCCGCGCCGTTCGCGCTCTTCACGCTCCTGTATCTCTTCCTCGGTGCCGTGGTCTGCTGGCTCCTCTGGACGCAGATCGTGAAGGGGCACACCGATGCCTGAGGCCTCACCGACCGCCGTCGGCATCGCGACCCTCGTGATGGTCGCGCTGAACGCGTACGTCGTGCTCGGTGGCGCCGACTTCGGCGCCGGGGTCTGGGATCTCCTCGCGCGCGGGCCGCGCGCGGAGCGGCAGCGGGCGGCGATCGCCGACGGCATCGGGCCGATCTGGGAGGCGAACCATGTCTGGCTGATCTTCGTGGTCGTCCTCCTCTTCAGCTGCTTCCCGCCCGTCTACGCGCATCTCTCCGTGGTGCTGCACATCCCGCTCACGCTGATGCTCGTCGGCGTCGTCCTGCGCGGCTCGGCTTTCACCTTCCGCGCGTACGACTCGACCGACTCGCCGGTACAGCGCCACTGGGGGCGGCTCTTCGCCGTCTCGAGCACGGTGACGCCGGTCCTCCTCGGGATGTGCGTCGGGGCCAACGCTTCAGGAGCGCTCGCCGTCCCCGCCGATGGGGATTTCGTCGCGCGCTATGTCGCGCCCTGGCTTTCGCCGTTCACGGTGACCATCGGCCTCCTCGGGCTCGCGGTCTTCGCCTTCCTCGCCGCGGTCTATCTCGCGGTGGAGATCACGGAGCCGGACCTGCAGGAGGATTTCCGATCGATGGCGCTCCGCGCGGCCGTCGCGGTCGGGGCGCTCGCGCTCGCGGGGCTCTGGTTCGGTCGCGGGACGCTCGCCGAGGTGACGGCGGCGCTCACCGGGCGACCGCTGACGCTGCTGTTCCAGGCCGTCACCGCCGTCGCCGCGATCACGACGCTCGTCGCCCTCTGGCGCCGGCGGTATCGCGTGGCGCAGGGCGCGGCCATCGTGCAGGTGAGCGGGATCGTCTGGGGATGGGGCTACGCGCAGTATCCGGCGCTGGTGCCCGGCGTCCACACCATCGGCAGCGCGGCCGCCCCCGAGGTGACGCTCCGGCTCGTCGCGATCGGCACCGCCCTCGGGCTAATCATCTTGCTCCCATCCCTCGCGTACCTCTTCCGGCTGTTCAAGGCGGAGACGACGCGACCGTTCGTGCGCGTGGACACCGCGGAGCATCCCATCCCCCAGTCGCGAGTGCGGCGATGAGTGCCGTGGGCCCTGACGCTGGAGATGCCATGCCACACACCCCGACGCCAGACGGC
>CAZGIE010000075.1:0-9990 GCA_964526485.1 uncultured Gemmatimonas sp.
ACGACGGGAAGTAGTAGCCGATGATGCCGGCGCGGGCGACGGCGAGGAGGAGCTGCAGCGCGCCGCCCAGCACCACCGCCGCGAGAAAGGCGCGGTAGTCGCCGAGCTGCGTGATCGCCGCGAGCACGATCGCGGTCAGCCCCGCCGCGGGACCGCTCACCATCAGCGCGGAGCCGCTGATCGGCGCCACCACCAATCCGCCGACGACCCCGGCGATGATGCCGGCGAAGAGCGGAGCGCCGGAGGCGAGGGCGATACCGAGGCAGAGCGGTAGCGCCACCAGGAAGACGACGATCGAGGCGGGGAAATCCGCCCGCCAATCGATGCGCTGGGAGGTCGAGGACATGGCGGTCGCGAGGGGCCGGGGGGGGAGGCGAGGTACCAAGGGAAGTAAACCAATCCCCATTCCGACGGCAATCGACCCCGACCCGCCCGCACGGAACTCAGGGCGGGGGTCGCGATCGCAGCGGGTGTTGAGCGGACGCGCCGGGATCGACGCCCCAGGGTCAAAGCCCCAGGATCAAAGCCCCAGGATCAAAGCCCCAGCGCCAACTGCCCCGCGCGGCGCGGCCCGTCGAGATCGAAGGCCACCGCCACCTCGCGGCGCGGGGCCACCCGGACGCGCGCACGCTGGCCGGCGTGCCGGAGCGCCGCCTCCACCGTCCGCCCTGCGAGCTCCGGCGTGTTGTTCACCGCGCTGAGATGGAGCAGCACCACGCCGCGGAGCCCCGGATGGGCGAGCGAGGTCGCCAGCGCGCCGCACGCCGCGTTGCTCAGATGCCCGCGGCCCCCGCGCACACGCGCCTGCAGCGCCGCCGGATACGGGCCGGTGCGTAACATCTCGACGTCGTGGTTCGCCTCCAGGCAGAGCGCGTCGCACCGGGCGAAGGCGGTCCGCAGGGCCTCCGGCACCTCCCCGAGGTCATGCGCGATCCCGACCCGGGCGCCGCTCGCCGTCGCGGTGACCACGTAGGCACACGGCTGCGCGGCGTCGTGCGGCACCTCCACCGCCTCGATGAGGAATCCGTCCGTGGCGTACACGGTCCCCGGGGTCATCGGCTGGCGCCAGCGCGCCTCGACCGCGCCGAGCGCCCCCAGCGTGCCCGCCGTCGCGATCACGGGCCAGCGGTACTTCTTTTGCGCGCGCTCCGCCCCGCAGGCGTGGTCCTCGTGCTCGTGCGTCACCAGCAAGGCACCGATCGACTCAGGGGCCACCCCGATCGCGTGCAACCGCGTCGCCACGGCGCGCGGCCCGAAGCCGCAGTCGAGCAGGAGACGGTGCGCGCCGCTCTCGAGGACGAGCGCGTTACCGGAGCTCCCGCTCCCGAGGGTCCAGCCGCGCATCCGGTGCAGCGCCTCAGCCGGCGTCGCGCGTCGCGTGGGCGGCGCGGAGCTGCGCCCGGCCGCCATCCGTCAGCTGCACGCCGCGTCGTGCCATCACGCGCTCGGCCACCGACAAGAAGCGCTCCAGCTCGTAGGTGCCCCACGACGGGGGCGCGCCCCAAGCGAACGGCGGCACCACCTTCGGCGTCACACCGTCGACGACGACATTCGCCCCGGCGCCGAGAACGCAGCCGGTCGTGAGGCGGGTCCCGATCCCCGTCTTGGCGTGGTCCCCGATCAGGGCGCCGAGGAACTGCAGCCCCGTCTCGCGCAGCCCGGTCGGCGTCCAGCAGCTCACCGGCCCGTACGAGTTCTTCAGGTTGCTCGTGATCGTCCCGGCGCCGAGGTTCGCCCACCGGCCGATGATCGAGTGCCCGACGAAGCCGTCATGCCCCTTGTTCGCATGGCCGATCACGAGCGACACCGAGAGCTCGCCATGCACCTTCGCTCCCTCGCCCACGCTCGCGCAGGCGATTCGGCCGCCGAGGATCGCGGCCCCGGGCGCGATGACCACCGGCCCCTGCAGCCGTGTGAAGGCCTGTACCACCGCGCCGCTCCCGATGACCACGGCGCCAGCGGTCGCATCGATCACCACCTGCGGTTCGATCCGCGCATCCGGCGCGATCTGCACCGGATGGGTCCCGAGGATGGTGACGGACGGCGGCGGCGCGACCGGGGTGCTGGCCAGCGCGGTCGCGTCGGCCGCGAGCATCGTCGGGAGCTGTCCGATGAGATCCCAGACCGCCGAGAGCCACCATCCCGAGGCCGCGGGGCGCACCGCACTGACCGTCCCCTCGACCACGAGCACCGTGGCCGTCGCGGGGACGGCCGCCGTCAGGGCGGGGGCGCAGCGGCTCTGCACGAGCCAGGTGCCGGCGGGGATGGATTCGGTGACCGCCGGCGGGGCGTCGAACTCCTCGAACGCGTCGAGGTGGGGCGCGGCGACGAAACCCACCGCCGGGACGCCGAGCACCTTGGCCCACCGGTGACGGATCAGCGCGCCGCCGGCCAGGAGGTCACCGACCGGACGCGTCCGCGTGAACGGGGCGAAGCCGCGCGCGACGGCGTCGTCATAGAGGACGAACCCCGTCACGGTAGGTCCCGGAGGTCCGGCGGCAGCGCCTCCACCAGCGTCTTGAGATCGTGCGCGAGGTCGACCGTCGTGACGAGCGTGACGCCGTCGCGGACCACCACCACAAGGTCGGAGACACCGTAGAGGACGACGGCGCTCCCCTCGGCGTGCACCACGTTCCGCTCGGCGCGCTGCGTCACCACGCGGCCGAAGCTCGCGTTGCCGTCCGCATCGTGCCGGCGGACCCGTTGGAGCGCCGCCCAAGTCCCGACGTCGTCCCATCCGAAGTCGCCCGCGAGGACGAGGACGCGTGCGCTTCGCTCGAGCACGCCGACATCGATGCTGACGCCACCGGTCACCGCGCCGAAGAACGCCTCAGCGCCATCGGCCACCCGCGCCAACGCCCCGTGCAGCTCCGGCGTCACAGCCGAGACCTCGTCCAGCAGGTCCTGCGCGCGCCAGGCGAAGATCCCGGAATTCCAGAGATAGCCGTCGGCCACCATCTGCGTGGCGCGCGGGATGTCGGGCTTCTCGACGAACCGCGCGACCGCGCGGACGCCGGGCGCCCGTTCCTCGCCGGGTTGGATGTACCCGAAGCCCGGGTCCGGCCGGCTCGGCACGATCCCGACCGTCGCCAGCGCGCCGTGGCCGGCGGCCGCCTCGGCGGCGGCGGCGAGCGTGGCGCGGAATCGGGCCCCATCGCCGATCGACCAGTCCGCATGGACGCAGACCATCCGGGCGTCGGGACCGCCTCGCCGCGCGACCTCGGCGGCCGCCCAGGTGAGCGCGGCGGCGGTGCCCGCCGGTCGCGGCTCGAGGAGGAGCTGGTCCGCCCGGAGCCCGGGCACCGCGGCGAGGATCGGATCGCGGAGGCGCGCGCTCGTGAGCACCAGGATGCGCTCCGCCCCCACGAGGGGGACGAGCCGGTCGATGGTCTCCGCGAGCATGGGGGCGTCGCCGATGAGTGGCAGGAGCTGCTTCGGCCGCTGCGGTGTGCTGAGCGGCCAGAATCGCGAGCCGACACCGCCCGCGAGGACAACGGCGTAGAGCGGAGCGGTCATCGAGGGCGTCTCAGAGGTCGGGAGGGTCACGCCGACGGGGCTCCGCACAGCTCGCTGACCCGCGCGTACAGCCGCTTCGGACTGAACGGCTTGGTCATGAACTCATCGGCACCCCGTCGCCGCGCCTCCGCCTCCTGATGGTCCTGCCCCGCGGCGGTCAGGATCAAACAGGGAAGGGTCCGCCAGCGGGGATCCTGACGGAGTCGGTCGAGCACGTCTAGGCCGGAGAGACGGGGCATCATCAAGTCGAGGACGACCCCCCGAATCCGTGGGTTCGCCTCGAGCGCCTCGAGCGCCTCGATCCCGTCATAGACCAGCGTCACCCGGAACGGCCCCTGGGAGAGTTTCGTCTCGATGATGCGCCCGATGTGCGGCTCGTCATCGGCGACGAGGACCTCGATCGGCGGCTCGGTCGTGGGCGTCGTCACGCGGGCGGGGCTCGGGGGCGGGGAGGGGACCGTGGAAAAGGAGCGGACGCGCGGGAGTGAAGTCAAGCCGTTTCCGCTGTCGTCCCCCGTGGGGCTCGGCTACCTTTCACGAATGCCTCTCCCGACCCGCCGCCGTCCCGCGCGCCTCCTCGCGACGCTCGGCCTCGTGCTCGCCGTCACCGGGTGCGACGACCCGTTCCAGCTGCAGGCGCGTCTTCCGAATTTCGACCGCGCGTTCGAGGTCTGGGCGCTCTCCGGTTCCCCGGCGACCCTCCCCTCGGCGCTCGTCGTCCCCACGGCGACGGTGACGCGTCTCGATGTGAGCGGGTCGTTCGACGTCGCCTTCGACATCGATGCCGACGGCCGCCTGGTGGTCCTCCCGGTCAGCCGCGTGGTACAGCCGGTGACCGGGTCGCGCGGCGTCGCGGTCCAGCGGCTCTCGGGGGTCTACAACACCATCCTCTCGGTCCCGAACACCGGTTGGGTGGACGACTCCATCCTGGTGGTCAGTCCCGGGGATGCCTTCGGCGTCCGCTCGACCTCCCTCTACTGCCAGTACGAGCTGCGGCAACAGGTCTACGCGAAGTTCCTCGTCGAGAGCGTCGACCCTGTGACGCGCAAGATCGTCCTCCTCGCGCGGATCAATCCGAACTGCGGGTTCCGGTCGCTCGTCGACGGCCTGCCGGAGTTCTGACGGTGCACGACCTGCGGACGATTCGTGAGGAGGCGGACCGCCTCCGGGACGCGATGCGTCGCCGTGGCGCGCTCGAGACGTATGGGCCCGCGATCGACGAGGCCGAGGCGCTTGACCGCGACCGGCGTCGGATGATCCAGGCGGTCGAGGACAAGAAGGCGCAGCGCAACGCCACCACCCAGGTGGTCGGACGTAAGAAGAAGGCCGGTGAGGACGCCGCGGCGGAGATGGAGCTCGCGCGCGGGCTCGGCGAGGAGATCGCGGCCCTCGAGGCGCAGCTCGGTCCCACCGAGGCGCGGCTCACCGAGCTGCTCCTTGGCATCCCGAACATCCCGCTCCCCGACGTCCCCGAGGGGGACGAGACCCACAACGTGGTCGTGCGCACCTGGGGGACGCCGCGCGCGGCGGAGGGCGTGAAGCCGCATTGGGAGGTCGGCTCGGCGCTCGGCCTCCTCGATCTCGAGCGGGGGGCGAAGATCGCCGGCTCCGGCTTCGTCGTCTATCGCGGCCACGGGGCTCGGATGATCCGGAGCTTCATGAACGCGATGCTCGACCTCCATACCGGCGAGTTCGGATACGAGGAGACCTGGGTCCCCGTGCTGGTGAATCGGGCGACGATGGTCGGCACCGGGCAGCTCCCGAAGTTCGAGGACGACATGTACGCGCTGCGGGACGAGGAGCTCTTCCTCATCCCGACCGCCGAGGTTCCGGTCACGAACCTTTATCGTGACGAGATCCTCGCGGCGGAGCAGCTGCCGATGGCGCTCTGCGCGTACAGCCCCTGCTTCCGGCGCGAGGCGGGCTCGGCGGGGAAGGACACGCGCGGTGTCCTTCGCGTGCACGAGTTCGACAAGGTCGAGCTGGTACGGTATTGCCGCCCGGAGGAGGGGGAGGCGCAACTGGAACTCCTCCTCGGGCATGCCGAGGCGGTGCTACAGCGGCTCGGTCTCCCGTACCGCGTGGTCCTGCTCGCCGCGGGCGACCTCGGATTCGGCAGCGCGAAGACGTATGACCTCGAGGTCTTCTCGCCGGGCGTCGGGAAGTGGCTCGAAGTCTCCTCCTGCTCGGTCTTCACCGACTTCCAGGCGCGCCGGGCGAACATCCGGTTCCGTCCCGCGCCCGGCGAGAAGCCGCGGCACGTGTACACGTTGAACGGCTCCGGCCTCGCCTTCCCGCGGGTCTTCGCGGCGATCCTCGAGCACTACCAGCAGGCCGATGGGTCGGTCGTGGTCCCCGAGGCGCTGCGCCCCTGGCTGGGCGTGGACCGCCTCGGGTGAGCGCGGCCCTCAATCCGGCGCAGCGGGCGGCGGTCGAGCACGGGGCGGGGCCGCTCCTCATCGTCGCGGGCGCCGGCTCGGGGAAGACGCGGGTCCTGACGACGCGCATCGCGCGCCTGATCGAACGGGATGGCGTCGCGCCCTCCCGGATCCTCGCGGTCACGTTCACGAACAAGGCCGCTGGCGAGATGCGGGAGCGCGTCGGTCGGCTCCTGGGTCGAGATCCGGCCGGGATGTGGATCGGGACCTTCCACGGCATCGGCGCTCGGCTCCTCCGACGCTTCGCCGGGCTCGTCGGCCGGACCGCCGAGTACACGATCTACGATGAGGACGACACGCTCGCGCTCGTGAAACGCGAGATGGAGCGGCGGCGCGTCTCCGCGAAGGAACTCGCCCCGAAGGCGATCCTCGCCGAGATCTCGTCGGCCAAGAACGCGCTCGTCAGCGCGTCCGAGTACGAGACCATCGCGCGGACGCCGCTCGCGAAGGCGGCGGCGCAGGTGTACCGCGAGCTCGAGGGGACGCTCCGGACGGCGAACGCGGTGACCTTCGACGACCTGCTGACCCTCCCCGTGCAGGTGCTGCGGGAGCACGCCGGCGTCCGCGAGGAGCTCGCCGAGCGGTTCCAGCACGTCCTGGTCGACGAGTACCAGGACACCAATCGCGCGCAGTACGAGTTCGTCCGTCTCATCGCGGGCGGGCACGGCAACCTCGCCGTCGTCGGTGACGACGACCAGTCGATTTACGGCTGGCGCGGCGCGGACGTGCGCAACATCCTCGACTTCGAGCGCGACTTCCCGAGCGCCACCGTGGTCCGGCTCGAGGAGAACTACCGCTCGACGGCGCCGATCCTCGACCTCGCGAATGCCGTCATCGCCGCCAACGTCGAACGGCGCGGGAAGACGTTGCGCGCGACCCGGTCGGGGGGGGAGCCCGTCACTTTGCTGGAGGCGGCGGACGACCGGGACGAGGCCGACGCCGTCGTCGAGCTCGCACGGACCTGGCAGACCACCCGGGGACGGTGGCAGGACTGCGCCGTGTTGTATCGCACCAACGCGCAGAGCCGGCCGATGGAGGAGGCGATGCGGCGGGCGGGGATCCCGTATCGCCTCGTCGGTGCGGTGCGCTTCTACGAGCGGCGCGAGGTGAAGGATCTCGTCGCGTGGCTGCGGCTGGTCGCGAATCCCGCGGACGACGAGGCCTTCCGGCGCGCCGTCGCCGCGCCGAAGCGCGGGGTGGGGGAGACCACTCTGGAGCTCCTCGCCGGCGAGGCGCGGAGCGCGGGCGTCCCGCTCCTCGAGATGTCGCGTCGCCTAGGGAGCCTCGTCGGGATCCGTCCTGCGACCCGCACCGCCCTCGAAGCCCTCGTCGCGACGGTCGATCGCGTGCGGGCCCTCGCCGCCGACGCCGGCGTCGACCAGCTCCTCCTCGAGGTCATCCGCGAGACCCGTTACGACGAGGCGCTCCGCGCCGAGGGCCCGGAGGGACTCGAGCGGCTCGACAACGTGCGCGAGCTCGTGACCTCCGCCGCCGAGGTGCTCGCGGACGACGGGGGGGAGGTGGGACTCCGTCCGCTCGATCATTTCCTGCAGCGCGCATCGCTCGTCGCCGGTATCGACCAACTCGGGCCCGACGCCGACGCGATCACCATGATGACCGTGCACACCGCGAAGGGGCTCGAGTATCCCTGCGTCGCCGTCACGGGGCTCGAGGACGGGCTCTTCCCGCTCTTCCGCACCCTCGACGCCCCGGAGGCGCTCGAGGAGGAGCGTCGCCTCCTCTACGTGGCGGTCACGCGCGCGGGAGAACGGCTGCAGATCTCATGGGCGAGGCAACGTCGCCGTAACGGCGAACTCCTCCCCGGCACCCTCTCGAGCTTCCTCCGCGGCGAGCCGGCGGAGCACGTCACCCGTACCGCCACGGTGCGGGCCCGCGCCTCCGCGCGCCTCGCCTCTCCCTTCCTCGGCGGATGGGACGACGAGGACCGCGCCCGCGGTCAGCGGCGACCGGCCCCTCGCTGGGCCCCCCGCGGCGGCGAGCGGGTCGCCAGCTTCGTCGAGGATGAGGAAGCCTCGCAGGACCTGCCGGCGTTCATTCCCCGGGAGCGCGTCCGCCACGCGCGGTTCGGCTCGGGGACGATCGCCGAGGTGAGTGGGAGCGGGAAGGACGCGAAGGTCACGGTGGATTTCGATGACGAGACGGTCGGGCGGAAGCGATTGGTGATCGCGTTCGCCGGCCTCGAACGGGGGCTCGACGGATGAGCGTGACACGGGACGATGTGCGGCGAGTGGCCGAGCTGGCGCGTTTGACGCTGCCGGAGGCGGCCCTCGAGGGGTACGTGGCGCAGTTGAACGGCATCCTCGCGCACATGGACGCGCTGCAGGGGTTGCCGCCCCTCGATGCGGGCGCGGTCGCGCCCGGGGACGGGATGCCCCTGCGGGCCGACGAGCCGGGGGCCGTCCCCCTCGCGCGCGACGCGGCGAGCTTCGCCCCTGAGCTCCGCGACGGGTTCTTCCTCGTGCCGCGTCTCGCGACCCACGAGGACGCGGGGGAGGGCGCATGAGCGCGACGGACTCGATGCCCACCGCCGCGGAGCTGGCGGCCGACGTCCGAGCGGGTCGGCGGACGTCCGCGGCGCTCTTCGACGCCGCCGCGGCGCGGCGTGCGCAGACGCACGAGGGGCCGATGGGCCTCAATGCCATCGTGCACCCCGCGACGGCGCCGATCGCCGCCGCCACGGCGGGGTCGCTCGCCGGCGTCCCCGTTGCGATTAAGGACAACCTCGCCACCCTTGAGCTGCCGACGAGCTGCGGTTCGCGCATGCTCGCGGGGTGGGTGAGTCCCTTCGAGGCGACCGCCGTCCGACGGCTTCGCGAGGCGGGCGCGACGATCGTCGGCAAGACGAACATGGACGAGTTCGCGATGGGCTCCTCCACCGAGCACAGCGCCTTCGGTCCGTCGCGCACTCCGGTCGACCCGACGCGCGCGCCGGGCGGCTCGTCCGGCGGCTCCGCCGCCGCGGTCGCCGCGGGGATCGTCCCCATCGCGCTGGGGTCCGAAACCGGTGGGTCCGTCCGGCAGCCCGCCGCTTTCTGCGGGATCGTCGGTGTGAAGCCGACGTATGGCCGCGTCTCCCGCCACGGGCTCGTCGCCTTCGCGTCCTCGCTCGACTGCGTCGCCCCGTTCGGTCGGACCGTCGATGACGCGGCGCTCGCGCTCGAGGTGATCAGCGGTCCCGATCCGCTCGATGCGACCTGCGCCGACCGGCCCGCCCCGACGCTCCGCACGGAGCCTGGGCGGCTCGATGGCCTCGTCGTGGGGATCCCGGAGGAGTACTTCCCGGCGTCGCTCGACCCCGCGGTCCGCGCCCTGACCGACCGCGCGCTCGACGCGCTGCGCGCCGCCGGGGCCACGGTGCGCTCGGTCGCCCTTCCGCACACCGCGTACGCCATCCCGGTCTACTACATCCTCGCTCCCGCTGAGGCCTCGGCGAACCTCGCGCGCTTCGATGGCGTGCGATACGGGCTCCGTGTCCCGGGCGAGGGCGTGCAGGCCATGTACGGCGCCACGCGGGCGGCGGGGTTCGGCGCCGAGGTCACGCGCCGCATCCTGCTCGGCACCTACGTGCTCAGTGCCGGCTACTACGATGCCTACTATCGCAAGGCACAGGAGGTCCGTGCGCGCATCACGGCCGATTTCGATCGCTGCTTCGCGGACGGTGTGCACGTCCTCTTCACACCGACCACGCCGACGCCGGCCTTCGCGCTCGGGGCGATCACCGATCCCTACGAGATGTATCTGAGCGACATCTACACCGTC
The DNA here is from genome assembly GCA_964526485.1 of uncultured Gemmatimonas sp. Classification (GTDB taxonomy): domain Bacteria; phylum Gemmatimonadota; class Gemmatimonadetes; order Gemmatimonadales; family Gemmatimonadaceae; genus Pseudogemmatithrix. Next base: position 9,735 of record CAZGIE010000075.1, read on the forward strand.
ACCGCCAACCTCGCCGGCATCCCGGGGTTGTCGCTGCCGATCGGGCGCATCGGCGGCCTGCCGGTCGGGGGGCAGCTCCTCGCGGCGCGCTTCGATGAGGCGACGATGTTCCGCGCGGCCTATGCCCTCGAGGCGGCACTCGGCGCGGAGGCGCATCGATGAGCACCGCCTGGGAGATGGTCGTCGGCCTCGAGGTCCACGTGCAGCTCAAGACGCGCACCAAAGCGTACTGCGCCTGCCCGACGAGCTTCGGCGA
>CAZGIE010000076.1:0-4901 GCA_964526485.1 uncultured Gemmatimonas sp.
TCAGGTCGATTGACGGGCGCTGGAGTCGCGCGAGCGACTGCTCGATCTGCGCCCGAGCCGCCGCGGGGTCGGCGGTGCCGCCGCGTCGACCGGCGACGGTCACCTTCGTCGCCCAGAACATCCGTTCCGCGACGCCGAGCGCGTTCACGAGCCCGCCCGCGCCCTCCTCCGATGCGCCGTAGCCCGGCGCGGTGTCGAAGACGCGTCCGCCCCCCTCGACCAGCGCCTGGAGCACGGCGCGGAGCGCGCTCACGTCCTCCGTCCGCGCGACCTGCGCGAAGGTGGCCGAGCTACCGAGCCCGATGACGGGGATCCGCTCCCCCGTCTTGGGGATTGCGCGCTGCAGCAGCGTCCCCTGTGTCGGCAGGAGGGTGAGGGCGCGGAGGAGGGCGGGGGAGAGGCCGAGCGCCGCGCCGGCATCGGCGGTGCGTTGAAAGAAATCGCGGCGAGAAATCATTGCATGCACCGTAAGACGAGGAGAAGGCACAGCGATCATCGACCCTGAGATAACGTGCGGACCGCCTCGACGAACAGATCTATCTCGTCAAGCGTTGTGAAAATGTTCGGGGTCACCCGGATGCACTCGAACTCGTCGGGGACGAACCGCGGCCGCACGTGGATCCGCCAGCGCCGTTGCAGGGTGTCGGTGAGCGCCTGCGCGCCGATCCCGTCGAGCGACATCGCGCCCAGAGCGCATGCCTGGGCCGGGTCGAGGCTGGTGTGCAGGCGCACGCCCGGCAGTCCCATGACGGCCCGCATCCACCGTTCCCGTAAGTACCGCAATCGGGCGGCCTTCCGTGCCCCGCCGATTTCCTCGTGGAAAGTAATCGCATCGGTCACCGCCGTCCGCAGCGCGATTGGATAGGTGCCGATCGCCTCAAACTTCCGGATGTCGTCATCTTGCGACGTGTCGGCCGCTTGGAGCGGCCAGAGACGACGGATCTCCTCCCGCCGGACGTACAGGAGCCCGTTGCCGACGGGGGCACACAGCCATTTGTGGAGTGATGAGCCGTAGACGTCGCACCCCAGATCGGGGATGGCAAACGGAAAGTGCGCGAAGGTGTGCCCGCCATCCACGATGGTGAAGATCCCACGGCGGCGCGCCTCATCGCAGATGCGCCGGACAGGAAGGATCTGCCCCGTGGTGTACGTCATATGGCAGAGATGGATCACCTTGGTCCGCGGCGTGACGGCCCCGAGGATCTGCTCGACGAGTGCGTCCATCGACGGGGGCGGTGTGGGAAGACGTACAAGGCGTAGCACCACGCCGTCCCGCCGCTCGCGCTGCCGCCACGTGGTGAGCATCCGCGGATAGTCCTGCGTGGTGCTGACGATCTCGTCCCCGCGCTCGAGCGGAAGGCCGCACTGTGCGATCTGGAGCGACTCGCTCGTGTTGCGGGTCAGGGCGAGTGTCTCGGAGTCGCACCCGGCGAGCGCGGCGAGGCGCCGACGCACGATCTCCACTTCGGGATACAGCAGCTCGTCGACGTAGTACGACGGGCTCATATTCGTGAGCGTCCAGTACCGATCCATCGCCTCGGCAACGACGCGCGGCGCCGGGCTCACGCTTCCCGAGTTCAGGTTGACGTGATTGCCGTCGATCGTGAACGCCTGACGCACGCGGAGCCAGTATGACTCGTCTTCTGCCACCGTGGCCGCGGAGCGACCGGCGACGTGCGCATTCGCGTCGCGGAGCCGCGTGCGCGTGGCATCGTCGAGCAGGAGCGGGGCCCCCCCGAGGGCGGCGACGAAGGTGCGGCGGTTCATCCTTAAAAGTATCATTCCTTGGCGAGGGTCCGCCTCTCACCCGCCTATGGTACCCATGTGACGCAGTCACCCATTCTCCCACTTCGCTCGCCACGTCGCCGCGGTTGGCTGGTGCTGACCGCGACCTTGATGCTCAGCCTTGTCGGATGTGCGGCGCCCGAGCGGTCCACGGCGCCGGTGGCGGTCGACACGGTGCCGACCCCGGTGGTGCCGGTCGTGGTGCGCCTGTGGTCGGATCCGGCCTCGTGGCCTGGCGGGCGCATCCCTGTGGCAGGCGACCTCGTGGTGATCCCTGCCGGCACGCGGATGCGCCTCGATGTGTCGCCCCCGTCGCTCGCGGGCCTCGATATTCAAGGCGAGATCGAGGCGGATACCGCACGCGATCTCGAGCTCGTCGTCGGATGGATTCGGATCGCTGGCGCGCTGCGCATCGGGACCGAAGCGCAGCCGTACACTCACCGTGCCCGGATCACGCTCACCGGGTCGGGTGATACAGAGGCGATTACTGGAATGGGCAACCGGGTCATCGGCGTGCTGCCCGGTGGCCGGCTGACGCTGCAAGGCCCGTCGCGCCGAGCGTGGACCCGTCTCGCAGCGACGGTGGGCACCGGCGCCACCAGCATCACGCTGAGTCAGGACGTCGACTGGCGGGTCGGAGACCGCATCGTCATCGCGCCGTCGGGCTTCGACCCATGGCAGGCGGAGGACCGTCGCATCACAGCCGTCGAGGGGCGGGTGGTCACCCTCGACCAGGCGCTTCGATATCCACACTATGGCCAGGTGCAGGAGATCGCGGGACGCCCCGTCGATGAGCGCGCCGAGGTGGGACTGCTCTCGCGGAATATCACGATCCAGGGCGCGGGGACCTTGATTGACGGTGTCCCGACTGCACCGGACGGACAGGGAGGCCACATCATGATCCTCGCCGGCGCGACCGCCATGGTCGCTGGCGTGGAGCTCGTGAACATGGGGCAGCGTGGTCGGCTAGGTCACTATCCCATCCATTGGCATCTCGCCGGCTCGGCACCTGGGCAGTACATCCGGAACAGCGTGATCTGGCGGAGCCACAATCGCTGCGTCACGGTGCACGGCACGCGAGATCTCTGGGTCGATGGCAATGTCTGCTATGACCATCTGGGGCACGGGTACTTTCTCGAAGAGGGCGCCGAGACGGGGAACCGTCTCTTCGGCAACCTTGGCGTGCTCTCCCGGCGCCCCGCGCCGGCCGATCGGCTCCTGCCGACCGATGAGCGACCGGCCACGTTCTGGGTGACCAACCCGAACAACAGCCTGGTGGGCAATGTTGCGGCCGGATCCGAAGGATTCGGCTTCTGGTACGCGCTGCCCGATGCCCCTCTGGGTCCGTCCACCGGACAGCCGGACCGTCCGAATCGGACACCGCTGTTGGAGTTCAGCAGCAACGTGGCGCACTCGAATCACCAGACCGGACTCCACGTCGACGATGCGCCGCAGGCGAACGGGACCACCACGGCCACGATGTACAATCCCACGCTCGTCCCGGGGCAGACGGGATCCCCGAATGTACCCGCCAGATTCACCGGCTTCCTCGCGTACAAGAACGGCAATCGCGGCGTCTGGCTGCGTGGGAATCAACACTATCTGGAGAACGCGATCCTCGCGGACAATCATATCGGGGCGACATTCGCGAGTGTCGAGAGCTATCTCACCGGCTCGCTCCTCGTCGGGGCGACAGCGAATACCATCGGGACACGGGATCTGTACCGGGGATTCGAGTACTACGATGGGCCCGTCGGCGCTCGCGACGTGACCTTCGTCGGGTTCGACGGTCGGGGGCAGATCCCGTGGAGTGCGCTCGGCTTCAACCGACACAATGCCTTCTCCCTCAGCACGGCGAGTGCGTCACGGGACCTCGTCTTCATCCGATCCACGCCGCTGTACATCGAGTCGCCGGATCCACTCAAAGACGGTGACAAGTCGGCGGTCTTCCAAGATGTGACGGGATCGGTCACGGGTGTGCCCGGACGGTGGGTGACCGCCAACACGCCGTTTCTCACGACGACGGCGTGCACCCTGCAACCGGCGTGGAACGCGCGCAGCTGCCCGGGGCCGTACCTCAAGCTGATCGTCGAGGGTGGCGGTGCGGTGACCGCGATCGCGCCGGTCGACGCCGTGCGTGACGGCGAGGCGACCGAACGTTTCGTCGGCGATGGCACGTCCACGAGTCGGATCGTGGTGTCCGCGATGCCGGGCAGCCAGTACGACCTGTCACTGGGGCAGCGCCCAACGGGTCTCTCGATCCGCCTGGCGGAGGGACGCTCCGGGGAATGGGTCTTCCTGTCGATCGCCGCGGCGATGCCGCCGACCACCGTCGCGAGCGGGACCGCTCGGTTGCTCGAGGTCGCCTCGGCGGCGGAGGTGGCGGCCGGCAGTGGGACGACCTACGCGTATGATCCCGTGCGTGGGCGCATCTACGTCAAGGCGATGGTGGCGAACGTCGCGCAGTACTTCCAAACCACCGTGGGAATCCTCTTCGCGCCCTGAGCCCGGTGGCGCTCAGTTCCGTCGCGCGCCCTGGGCGATCCAGCGGCGGAGATTCTCGGCGTCGATGGAATCGAGTGGGGCGCCACCGAGCGGCATCCGGGAACCGATGCCCTGCGTGCCGTCGATCCGGCGCATGAGATAGCTCCCACCGGCGTTGAACGGCACGACGAGGATGCCCGGCTCGGCCCGAGACGGCACGCCGACGAGCGCATCGTAGGCGAGGCCGGAGGAGAGCGGCATCGTTGCGGCGGCGCCGTGGCAACTACTCAGTGAGCACCCTCGGCGGACGAAGATCTCTTGGACATCCGTGGCGAACGAGGGGGTTTCCCGGATGCCACGGACCCACGGGATGACCGGCGGCTCCGGTGGTGCGGCCGTCTCGCTGCAGGCGGCACTTGCCAGTCCCATCATTACGATCGCGACTGTGGTGCGGACTCCCCTGTGACATCTCATTGCGCCCCCACCAACCGCGCGATCGCACGCATTCCGTCCTCGCCGACGTCGAGGCTATGCCGGTTCACGTACAACGCGATGTGCTGGTCACAGACCGCGTCGCTCAGCTCCTGCGCGTGCGCCCGCACGTAGGCGCGGCTCGCCTCCGGATGATCGAA
>CAZGIE010000076.1:5001-9932 GCA_964526485.1 uncultured Gemmatimonas sp.
ATGCGATCGTAGCGCATCTCGACGACCTCGCCGAGCGCGGGCGCCGCGAGCCGGAGGAGTCGGAACGCCGTCGTCTCGCGTCCCGGGATCGCGATCGGGCCGCGTACCGCTTCCTCGAGTGACATCGCCGCACGCGCGACGACGAGCGGACCCACGCCGTGCCCGAGCGCGGCGCCACTCCGCAGCATCCGGTATCGGTCGCCCACCGCCGCGAACGCACCGACGCTCAGCTTCGTGAGGTCGAACGCGCCCGTGTGCGCGCGGCGGTTGAGCTCCTCGATATCGAGCAGCACCGGCCGCACCCGGACCGGCGACTCCACCAGCCCATGCGCGAGCGCGTGGAAGGCGAAGGTGTCGTTCGGGCAGGGGGAGTAACCGAAGGTCAGTTCGGTCACCGGCCCAGCTCCGCCACGAGGCGCGGGGTCGCCGCGACGATCGCCGCGAAGGCGGCGTCGAACGCCCACCGCGCGCGGTCCGTCTCCTCGATCGCATTCGAGATCGCGCGGACCTCGAGGGCGGGGACACCGGCGAGCTGGGCGGCGCGCAGCACCGCGAACCCCTCCATCGCCTCCACGTCCACGTCCCTGGTCGTCCCGCCCACGCGCGCGCTCGTGCCGATCGCACGGGTGACCGCCTCGGGGAGCGCGCGCTGCGCGGCGGCCACGAGCGCCGCGTCGGGCACGAGCACGTTCGGCGCCCACGAGGCGGGGATCGCGAGGTCCGTGTAGTGGGCCGCGGTGCCGATCACGAGCGTCGGCGGGACGAGCCCGCTCGCGTGTCGAGCGCCGGCGATCCCCACGTGGAGCACCATGGCGGGCCGTGCCGCGGCGATCGCCGCCACCGTCGAGGCCGCCGCCTCCACCGGCCCCACCCCGCACACGAGCGTGCGCCACCCGGCGGTCGGCGCGAGCTCGCGCGCGGTCGCGGCGACGACGAGGAGGTCCGCGGTGCGCGTCATTGGGTCAGTGCATCATCCCGCCACGTGCCACCATCAGGTGGTGGCGCGTGTGATGCTGGCCTACGGTGAGGAGTCCGACGAACCCGAGCCCGCGGATCCGCGCGACGGCCTTCGCATCGGCGGGCTCGGTGGCGCGCACCGTGACGCGCACGCCGTCGGGCGTCTCCGCCGTGGTCCAGGTGACCCCGGTGACCATGTGGCCGTGCTCGCGCGCCATCCGACGGATCGCGTCGCGCGTCCGCCCCGTGCCGCTGACGGTGAAGACCGCGCCCCCCGGCACCGGCGCCGACGCGACCGCGCTGCGCAGCGTCACCTGCTCCATGTCGATGAGATGCTGCCGCAACGCCTCGAGGTTCACCTTCGACCAGTCGGTCGTGGGGTCGGCCTCGAGGAGGCGGACGATCTCCGCGATCGCGGCGAACGCCGACTGCCCCGTCTCCGTGGCGGTCGCCGGCGCGGCCGCCGGCGTCTCGTGATGCATCCCGCTCCCATGCTCGTGCGACTGCGCACGGAGGGTCGGGGCGACGAGGCAGGCGAGGAGGGCGACGACGAGACGAGTCATAAAGGGCGGTGGTCCAGGGGGACGATGAGGCGCTTCGGCCGCGGCCGATCACCGAAAGATAGGGACCACCGCCGTCGGGGGACTCCCTGACGGGAGGCACCTGAGCGGATCGGGGGAGCGGGATGACTGTCGCGGTCGCCGCCGAGGCGCATCGTCCCACCATGCGCTTCCCCCCGCTCCCCCGCGCTGCTCGGCTCGTCGGTCGGCTCGTCGGCGCGCTCGTCCTCCTGAGCCTCGCCGTGACCGCACCCCTTCCCGCGCAGCGGCTCGAGGGATCCGTCACCGCGACCGTCGCGAGCGGTGACTACCTCTTCACTCGCGCGGTCACGAGCTATGCCCTCGTCGGGGGCCTCACGCTCGCGGCCGAGCGGTGGCGCCTCGGGCTCGAGGTGCCCCTCGTGCGGCAGGATGCCAGCGCGGTCGCGTGGGTCGCGGGGATGCCGATCCCCGTCGGCGGCCCCGAGGCGGGGCGGCTCCGCGACCGCGTCGGGGAGACAGCGCTGCCGCTCGCGCCGGGCGCATACCGCACGACACTCGCCGACCCGACCTTCACCGCGGGGACCGACCTCGCGCTCACCGATGATGGCAGCGTCCGGATCGGCGTGGCCGGCGCGGTGAAGCTCCCGGCAGCCGGCGTCGAGACCGGCGTCGGCACCGGCGCTACCGATGTCGGCCTCGCGGGGCACTGGTCGGCGATGGGGAACCGCTCCTTCGCCGTCGTCGACGTCGGCTACTGGTGGCTCGGCGACCTCCCCGACCTCACCCTCGATGACCTCGTCACCGGGCGCCTCACGATGGGTCGTACCTTCGGCGAGATGGGACGGCTGTCGGTGATGCTCCGGTGGGAGGCGGCGAGCGCGCCGGTCCCGGAGGTGGATCCCCGCTACACCGTGGGCCTCGGCCTGGGGATCGCCGTCGCGCGGGATGAAAGCGTGACGGTCGCGGTCGACCGCGGGACGAGCGAGACCGCCCCCGACTGGCGCGTCGCGATGCGCTGGCGGCATGGGGTGCGTGCGGGAGGGTGGGGGCGCTAGTCGCGTCCCCGGCACGGGAGCGCTACGATTGCGGCGTCACCTGATGGACGCCCACTCGGAGCCTCCCGTTGCCTTACCCCCGCCGGGCTCGCGCCCTCCTCGCCCTCTTCGCCTTCGCCACCGCGCTCCCCGCCCAGGAGACCGCCGTGGTGATGCTCGGCACCGGCACGCCGAACGCCGATCCCGACCGGAGCGGACCCGCGGTCGCCGTCGTGCGCGGCGGTCGCTCGTACCTCGTGGATGCGGGCCCCGGCATCGTGCGTCGCGCCGCCGCCGCCGCGCAGCTCCACGGTGACACCGCGCTCCTCCCGCGCAACCTCCGCGTCCTCTTCCTCACCCATCTCCACTCCGATCACACCGTCGGTCTCCCCGACCTGATCCTCTCCGCCTGGACCCTCGAGCGCGACGTCCCGCTCCAGGTCTATGGCCCGCCGGGGACGCAGGCGATGGTCGACCACCTCCTCGCCGCGTACGCCGCCGACATCCGGAACCGGATCGACGGCCTCGAGCCCGCGAACGAGGTCGGCTACCAGGTGCGGGTGCATGAGGTCACGCCCGGACAGGTCTTCGCCGACGGGAACGTCACCGTGACCGCCGTTGCCGTCCCGCATGGCGATTGGGAGGTCGCGTTCGGATACCGATTCGACGCCCCCGACCGCCGCATCGTCATCTCCGGCGACACCCGCGCGAGCGAGGCCGTCGTCGCGGCCTGCGATGGTTGCGACCTGCTGGTCCATGAGGTCTACTCCGCGGAGCGCTTCCGCACCCGCCCGCCTGCGTGGCAGGCGTATCACGCCCGCGCGCATACCTCGACGACCGAACTGGCCGCCCTCGCCGACCGCGCCGCACCGAAGGCCCTGGTGCTCTACCACCAGCTCTACTGGGGCACCGACGACGAGGGGCTCCTCGCCGAGGTGCGGGCCGCCGGCTATCGGCGGCCGGTCGTCTCCGCCCGCGACCTCGGGCGGTACTGACGCGCTCCATCGACCGGCGCGCGCGACCCGCCTCTCCGCGCCGACCCGATTGGCCTCGCCCGTCGGCTTCCGGTAACATTCGGCATGGCCCCGGAGCGCGCCCTCGCGGCGATGTTGAAGGACGGTGGAACCGAGGTCTCCCCGCGCGACGAGGTGGCGTTCACCAAACTCGCCGAAGGCGTCGCCTCGGCGACGACGCTGGAGGAGGTCCTCTGGGCGGTGGCGCACGAGGCGCTCGGCACGATGCAGCTCGAGGACGTCATCATCTACCTCGTAGACCAGACGCGTGGCGTCTGCGTGCAGGCGGCGGCCTACGGCCCGAAGAACCCCGAGGGGCGCACCATCAAGGCGCCCCTCGAGATTCCCCTCGGGAAGGGGGTCGTCGGGCGGGTCGCGCGGACCGGGGAAGCGGCGCTCGTCCCCGACGTCAGCGTCGATCCGGACTACATCCCCGATGACGTCGCCTGGCGCTCGGAGCTGACCGTCCCGATCATCGTCGACGGCGAGGTCCTCGGCGTCATCGACAGCGAGCACAGCGTCGCCGGATTCTTCACCCCGCGCCATCAGACGGTGTTCACGGCGATTGCGCGGCTCGCCGCCCCGCGCATCGAGCAGTTCGTGCTCCGGTCCCGACTCGAGGTCGCCGGCGACGCGCGCCTGCAGGCGCAGGTGCAGCGCCTCGAGCGCCGCTTCGCCCGCGAACAGCGGGCGCGCCGTGAGGCTGAGCGGCTGCTCGAGACCAAGTCGCGCGAGCTCTTCGAGCTCAACCAGTCGCTCGCGCGGCAGGCCTCCGGACTGCAGGCGCAGCTCCTCGAGTCCACCGGTGAGACGGTCCGCATCCGCGAGATCTATCAGACGGTCCTCGATCGCCTCCCCTTTCAGCTCGGGATCTTCGACGTCGAGGGCGTCTACACCTATGTGAATCCCGCGGCGATCGCCGACCCGACGGTCCGGGCATGGATCATCGGGAAGAGCAACCGCGAGTACGGGACACGTCGAGGGCTGCCCGAGGCGGTCATCGCGGAGCGAGATGCGCTGATCCGGAAGGTCGCGGAGACAGGGACCCCCGTTGAGTTCGATGAGTCATTCACCACGAAGGCGGGTGAACTCCGGTGGTTCCGCCGGACCATCGCCCCCATCACGGACGCCGAGGGGCACGTGGTACGGCTCATTGGCGCCGGCCTCGACATCACCGAGATGCGGAGCGTCGAGGAGCAGCTCCGGCAGTCGCAGAAGATGGAGGCGGTCGGGCTCCTGGCCGGCGGCGTAGCGCACGACTTCAACAACCTCCTCACGGTCGTCACTGGGATCACGGAGGTCCTCCGGGCCGACCTCGCCGGGATACCGGAGCGCGGCCGGATGCTCGACGAGCTCCGCGGCGCCGTGAAACGCGGAGCCGACCT
>CAZGIE010000077.1:0-8213 GCA_964526485.1 uncultured Gemmatimonas sp.
TGAAAGCTGAAAGCTGAAAGCTGAAAGCTGAAAGCTGAAAGCAACGACGGAGCGGCGCGCACCCGGTGGTGCCACCCCGCTCCGTCGTTGCTTTCAGCCTTCAACTTCCAGCCTTCTGCTTCAGGGCAGCTTCATCGCCACCAGGCTCGTGTTGCTCCCCGCGCCGGTCGCGAAGACGATGTACTGCTTCCCCTTGTGCAGGAAGGTCATCGGGACCGCCGTGGTGCGGTCGGGGATCTCCACCGCGCCGACCTGCCGGCCCGTCGCCTTGTCGACGGCGAGGAGCATCGGCTTGGTGTTCGGGACGCCGCCTGAGCGCCCCGTCCCGTAGATCACGAGCGACTTCGTGTTCATCACCTGCGCCTGGCCGCCCGCCGGCCGCGGCGGGAGCGTGACGCCGGCGAAGAGCGGATCGGTGCTGCGCACCGGGATCCACCCGCCGTTCGGGATCCACCAGCGCTTGTCGCCGGCGTTCATGTCGTAGCCCGTGATGCCGCCGAGCTCCTTCGGCTTGAGGATCGAGACGCCGTGGAGCATCGAGGCGTTGCCGCGGCCCTCGAAGCCGCCACCGCGCGAGGTCGGCGGGGTGTAGCCGGGCGGCGGCGGGAGCGCGCCGATGAGGCCGCAGTTGTCGCGCGGTGAGCTGTAGCGGAACTCGCTGCAGGGGTCCTTCGCGAGGGACATCGTCGAGAGCCCGCTGAGCGCCGCGACGTACATCATCCCCGTCTCGGGATCGACCGCCGCGCCGCCGTCGATGTTGACGCCGCCGGAGGCACCGGGGGCGTACCAGGCGCAGCGGAGCCCCGTCGGGCCCGAACCGTCGGCGAGCACGGCGGGGATGTAGTACGGGCCCATCCGGCACTTCCGTGCGAGGACGAGCGCCGAGTCGCGGATCGCCGGGGTGTACGCGATGAGATCGTCCTCGACGAGCCCCTGCTGCGCGTACGGCGCGGGGCGCGAGGGGATCGGCTGGGTCGGCGAGGCGCGCTCGCCGGGGACATCGCTCGCGAGCACCGGGGTCTCGACGATCGGCCAGATCGGCTCACCGGTCGCGCGGTCGAAGGTGTAGATCCACCCCTGCTTCGTGGTCTGGGCGATCGCCTTGCGTCGCCGGCCATCGACGGTGATGTCGAGGAGGTTCGGCGCCATCGGGGTGTCGTAGTCCCAGATGTCGTGGTGCACGAGCTGGTAGTGCCAGCGGCGCTGCCCGGTCCGCACATCGAGCGCCACGAGCGAGTTGCCGTACAGGTTGTCGCCCGGCCGGTGGCCACCGTACTCGTCGAGCAGCGGCATCCCGGTGGGGATGTAGACGAGGCCCAGCTCCGGGTCGGCGGAATAGGTCGCCCAGGGATCGACCTTGCCGACGCCGTCGGAGTCGATACGCGAGCCGCGCTCCCACGTCTCGGCGCCGAACTCCCCCGGCTGCGGGATGAGATTGAACTTCCAGAGCTGTCGCCCGGTGCGCACATCGAAGCCGCGGACGTAGCCGGGCAGGTTGTGCGCGCGGATCGGGTAGTAGCCGTGGAGGGAGGAGTTGCCGAGCACGACAACGTCGTTGACGATCATCGCGGGCGAGCTGTTCGCGATCTGGCCGTGCACGGGGTCGATGCCGACGCTCCCGTCAGCGCCGATCTTCTTCACAGGGTCCCACCCCTCACCCGGCCGCGCGCGGCGGAGCGGCGCGGCATCGGAGATGATCAGCGGACCGGAGTCATCGACGGCGAGCGGGACGAGCGGGAAGCCGAGGCCGTCCTGCAGGTCCACCACGCCGCCGCGCCCGAAACGCGGGTCGGGGCGCCCGGTCTTCGCGTCGAGCGAGATGAGGTGATAGCCCGGGGTGATGAGGAGCACGCGCTCCTCGCGCCCGTCGGTCCAGTAGGCGAGCCCGCGGCCCGCGAACTGCCGCGGCGCCTTCTGCCAACGGATGCCCTCCTCGAGCCGGTACATCCAGAGCGTCTCGCCGGTCTCGGGGTCGAGCGCCATCGCCGCGCGCCGCGTGGTCGCGACGGTGAAGAGCCGGCCGTTCGCGTAGAGCGGCGTGGTCCGGTAGTACTCATCGGGGCCGAACGCGCCGGCGTTCCAGCGCCACGCCACCTGCAGTGAGTCGAAGTTGCGCGCGTTGATCTGGTCGAGCGGCGAGTAGCGCGTGCTCCAGGCGTCGCCGCCCCAGTAGCGCCACTCACCCGGCGCGTTGCCGCGCACGAGGCCGGTGGTCACGGGGGTATCGCCGCCGGGGGCGCTCGCGAGGCGGGCGCCGGGCCGCGCGGCCGGGACGGCTCCCGGCCGCGACGGGGCGGTGGCAGGTCGGGTGGTCGGCGTGCCGGGTCGCGCCGGCGGCCCCTGCGCGATGAGCGCGCCGGAGAGGGCGACGACGGCGAACAGAAGACGTGCGACGGGTCGGGACATCAGCGTGACCTCGGAGCGGGGGAACGGAGGGAATCGAGACGGATGGCGGCGAGCGCCGCGGAGTCGGTGGCCAGTGGCGTGTTGCCCGCCGGCATCCCGTTGATCCGCAGCAGATACGCGATCGACTGCACGTACTCCTCATCGCTCAGCGAACCGGGATCGGACTTCGGCATCTCGGCGCGCAGATAGCCGAAGAGCTCCCCGAGGTCACGGCCGTACCACTTGGCCTTGAACGGCGGGCCGGCGTGGACCGTCGGCGTGTGGCAGCTCTGGCAGGCGCTGGCGAAGAGGTCGCGGCCCGCGGTGGCCTGCGCGGCGGTGTAGACGCCATCCATCGTCGAGCGCTGGGGCGCGACGGCGGCGAGGAGGAGGGGCAGAGCCCCGAGGGCGAGGAGCGGGGGGAGTCGGCGCGGCATGCGAATCAGGTGAGACGGAGACGAGGAAGAAGGTGGCGCAGGATCAGGGCGAGGGCCAGCGCCACCGTGGCCACCAGGACGATCCGGACGACCCCGAGGAGGGCGACCGCGTCCCAGACCGGGGGCGCGGCGACCGCGAGCGCCGCCGCGAACCCGTCGCCACGCTCGAGGACCCAGTGCCACGCGACGTCGGCGGCGAGCGCCGCCAGCACGATGGTGACGACGCGCGCCCGCTCGCCCGCTCGGCGCAGCAGCCACGAAAGGAGCGGCACGGCCGCCAGCACGATGGCGAGCTGGCCGAGCTCGATCCCCAGGTTGAACGCGGCGAGCGCGCTCACGCGATGCACACCGGCGAACTGGAGCCGATCCCCGAGCGCCATCGCGAAGCCGAAGCCGTGCACGAGGCCGAAGGCGAAGGCGAGGGGCCACCCGTGCGCGGGGCGATCGGGGCCGCGGACGATGTGCGCGAGCGCGAGCCAGAGGACGGAGGCGGCGATCGCCGTCTCCACCAGCGGGCCGAACCAGGCCGCCGTGGGGACGTAGCCGAGCGCCGTCGCGCCGATCGTGACGGCGTGGGCGACGGTGAAGGCGGTCACCGTGCCGATGAGCGGGCGCCACCGGCGTTCGCCGAGCACGAGGAGCAGGAGGAAGAGGAGGTGGTCGAGCCCGCCGAGGATGTGGTGGATCCCCTCGGGGACGAACCGTCGGAAGGCGTCCCACGGCCGCGGTCGCAGCGGCATCGTCCCCGGGTCCCCGTCGTAGGTGAGGGTGCGCACCGTGCCGTCGAAGTCGTGGAAGCGCCACTGCGTGGTGGTGCGCTGGCCGAGGTGCGCGAACGCGGGTGCGACGGTCAACGGCTCGTCCGGTGGGACGGCGAGCACGAGGGCGACGTCGAGCCACGCGCCCGCCGATCGGAGGCTCGGTGCGGTGTCGAGCGGTTCAGCCGCGAAGTGTTGACGCAGCGCGTCGAGCGCGTCGAAGCTGCGGTCGGTGGGGACCGCGACGCGGGCGGCCAGGACCGCCGGCTCGCGCCGCGCCCCGGTCACGCCACGGAATCCCAGGGCCGGCGCGATCCAGAGGACGGCGGCCTCCTGCAACGCCGGTCCGAGGCGTCGGGCGTCGAGGGTGCCGTCCCCGAGCGTCGGGAAGGTGACGTCGCGCATCGCCTCGAGGGGGGCACGCACCCAGAGCCGGAGCGTGTCCGCCGTGCGCACCACGTGGATGGTGACGACGGCGCGCGCGGGGATCTCGTGGGCCGAGAGCAGACCCGCCGCTGGGACGGCGAGGAGCGACCCGACGCAGGCGAGGCGCGTCACCGCCCGCGCCACGGCGCGCATCGCCGGTGCGCGCCATGCGGCGAGTCGACGGGCCACCCGTGGCCAACGCCCGGGCCCTCGTGCGCGTCTCTGGTGCGTCATCGCGTCGAGATATAGCATTCCGCCCGCAGTCGCACAGGGCCGACACACCTACGGAGAGAGACCATGCGTCGTCGTACGCTGCTCGTCACCGGCGCGTTGGGCGCCGCGATCCTCACCCTGTCGGTCGGGCAATCCCGGCTCGTCGCCTCGCTCGCACAGCCGGCGGTCCAGGCGCCGGTCTTCGAGGTCGATCCCTTCTGGCCGAAGCCTCTCCCGAACGGCTGGGTGCTCGGCTCGACCATCGGCGTCGGGGTCGATGCCCGCGACCATGTCTACATCATCCATCGCGGCGCGGCGACGCTGAACGCGCGGACCGAGGCGGGCTACGCCCTCGTCGGCCCCTGCTGCACCGCCGCGCCGCCGGTGCTCGAGTTCGACCCCGAGGGGAATCTCGTGAACGCGTGGGGCGGCCCGGGGGAGGGATACACCTGGCCCGGGAGCAACCACGGCATCTCGATCGACCCGATGGGGAACGTCTGGATCGGCGGGAACGGCTCGCGCGACTCGGTGAACGCCGCCGACTCGCACATCCTCAAGTTCACGCGCGATGGTCGTTTCCTGCAGCAGATCGGCGTGCCGGGCCGTGCGACCGACTCGCGCAGCATGGACGCCTTCGGTCGTGTCGCGAAGGTCGCGTTCGACGCGTCACAGAACGAGGTCTACGTCGCGGATGGTTATGGGAACAAGCGCGTCGCCGTGCTCGACATGGCGACGGGACGCATCAAGCGTTTCTGGGGGGCCTATGGGAATGTCCCGAGCGATTCGAACTATGGGCCGTATGACCCGGACAAGCCGCTCATCCCGCAGTTCCGGAACCCGGTGCACTGCGCCGAGCCCACCGTCGATGGCCTGGTCTATGTGTGCGACCGTCCGAACAACCGGATCCAGGTCTTCCGGCGGGACGGTACGTTCGTGAAGGAGGTCCGCGTGGCGCCGCGGACCCGAGGCGACGGGGCGGTGTGGGACATCGCCTTCTCGCGCGATCCGCAGCAGAAGTACCTGTACCTGGCGGACGGGAAGAACGAGCGCATCTATGTGATGGACCGCCAGTCGCTCGAGATCCTGACGATGTTCGGTGACGGCGGGCGGCAGCCTGGGCAGTTCTTCGCCGTGCACAGCATCGCCACGGACTCGAAGGGCAACATCTTCACGACCGAGACCTACGAGGGGAAGCGCGTCCAGCGTTTCGCGTACAAGGGGGTTCGTCCCGTGACGCGCCGCGACCAGGGCACGCCCTGGCCCTCACGGTAGGCCGCCCCCGCGCTCGCCGTTCGGCATCCAGCTTCCAGCCTTCAGCCTCCCGCTCTCTCCATGCGCTTCCGTCCCATTCTCGCGCTCCTCGCCCTCCAGGCGCTGCATGCGCTCCCGCTGGCCTCCCAGGACCGCCTCCGGTCGATGCCCGGCTACGCCCAGTATGCGGCGAACGCGCCGCGGATGGCGAGCCTCATCAAGTCCGGTGCGATCGCCCCGCAGTGGGCCGCGGATGGCAAGTCGTTCGAGTTCGTGCGGGACGGAAAGCGGTTCCAGTGGAGTGTCGCGACCAAGCAGGTGACCGAGGTCGGGGCGCCGGCGGCGGGAGCGAACGGCGGCCGACGCGTCGGTGGGCCGGCGCGCGGCCGCCAGTTCACCGAGGCGTGGGCGGCGGACTCGTCGAAGAAGGCGTTCTATCGCGACCGGAACCTCTGGATCGTGAACCGTGACGGCTCTGGGGAGCGGCAGCTCACCACCGATGGGAGCGAGGCGGGGCGCATCAAGTACGGCACGGCGAGCTGGGTCTACGGCGAGGAGCTCGACCAGATCACCGCGATGTGGTGGGCCCCCTCCGGGACGCAGCTCGCGTACTATCGGTTCGATGAGCGCCCGGTGCGGGACTACGTCCTGCAGATGGACCAGACGACGGTCGCCGGCGCGGCGATGACCGAGGCGTATCCGAAGGCAGGGACCGAGAACCCGATCGTCGATCTCTTCGTGCACGACCTCGCGACGGGACGCACCGTCCGCATCGATGCGCGCGACGGGAAGCCGCTCACCGACGATGTAGTCGGACACTATGTGTACGGGGTCACCTGGAGCCCCGATGGTTCGGAGCTCCTGCTCCGCCGCACGAACCGCCGGCAGAACGTGATGGAGTTCGCCGCCTGCGCCCCCACGACGGGCGCCTGTCGCGTGATCGTCCGCGAGGCCTGGCCGGCGAGCTGGACGGAGAACTCCCCGCCCATCCGCTGGCTCGCGGACGGGAAGCGCTTCATCTGGGAGTCCGAGCGCACCGGCTTCAAGAACTATTACCTGTACCACATCGACGGCACGCTGATCTCGCCGCTCACGCAGCACGAGGCGGAGGTGGCCGGGATCGTCCACGTGGACGAGAAGGCGGGGCAGCTCTGGTACTACGCCCGGACCGGCGACAATTATATGAAGCTCCAGCTGCACCGCGTCGGGCTGAATGGTCGCGGCGATCGCCGCCTGACCGACCCGGGGCTCACCCACACGGCCTTCGTCTCCCCGACGGGAACGCACGTCGTGGATGTCGCGCAGGCGCACGACGTCGCGCCGGTGACGCGGGTGCTCGACGCCAACGGCCGCCCGGTCGGTGCCAACGTCGCCGAGAGCGACGTGAGCGCCTTCACCGCGGCCGGGTTCCGCGCCCCGGAGCGCTTCACCTATCTCGCCGCCGACGGGACGACCCCGCTCTTCGGGATGCTCCACAAGCCGTCGAACTTCGATCCGTCCAAGCGCTATCCGGTTCTCTTCTCGGTGTACGGCGGGCCCGCCACCAACGGCGCGCGCGAGGTCTTCGGTCCGCCGCTCCCGCTGGTCGAGTTCGGCTTCCTCGTCGTCACGCTCGATGTCCGCTCCGCGGCCTTCCGCGGGAAGCGCGCGCTCGACGCCATCTACGAGAAGCTCGGTGTGGTCGAGATCGACGACTTCGCCGCCGCCTCGAAGCATCTCGCGGCCACCTACCCGTTCGTCGACGGGACGCGGGTCGGGATCTTCGGCACCTCGTACGGGGGCTATGCCTCCGCGATGGCGCTCCTCCGGCACCCCGATGCCTTCGCCGCCGCGTCGGCGTCCTCCGCCGTCACGAGCTGGCATCACTACGATACGATCTACACCGAGCGGTACATGTACACGCCGCAGGTGAACGTCGACGCCTACCGGGCAGGCAGCGCGATGGAGTACGCGGCCAATCTCAAGGGCCGGCTCCTCATCTACTACGGAACCGCCGACGACAACGTCCACCCGAATAACTCGATGCAACTGATCCAGGCGTTGCAGCGGGCCGGGAAGAGCTTCGAGGTGCAGGTCGGCCCCGATCAGGGCCACACCTCGGTGAATCAGCAGCGGATGATGGAGTTCTTCATCGACGCGCTGGTCGTCGACCGTGCAACGGCGGGGGCGACGGGCGGTCGGTAGATCGCGCGTGCGCGCTCAGCGCGCGGCGGCGCGGTAGCGCGTCAACCAGGCGGCGCTCCACGAGGCGAACCGGTCCTCGCGGAGCGCCGTCCGCGCGTCGGCCATCAGCGTGAGCAGGTAGGTCACGTTGTGAAGCGCGAGGAGCCGGAGGCCGAGCATCTCCCCCGCCGCGAAGAGGTGCCGCAGGTAGGCGCGGTCGTAGCGCGTGCAGGCGGGGCAGGGGCACCCCTCGACCAGCGGCCGGCGGTCGGTCCGGTGCGCCGCGCGCTTCACCTGCACCGTGCCGTCGGGGGTGAAGAAGGTGCCGTGGCGTCCCATCCGCGTCGGCGCGACACAGTCGAAGAGGTCGACGCCACGCGAGACGGCCTCGACGAGGTCGTCGGGATGACCGACGCCCATCAGGTAGCGGGGCTTCGTCGTCGGGAGTTCGGCGTGGCAGACCTCAAGCGTCGCGTGCATCGCGGGCTTCGGCTCGCCGACGGAGAGGCCGCCGATCGCGATCGCGTCCCAGTCTCCCGCCTGCAGGATCCCACGCGCGGAGGCGCGCCGGAGTTCGGGG
>CAZGIE010000077.1:8363-9860 GCA_964526485.1 uncultured Gemmatimonas sp.
GCGCGGCGAGATCGGCGACAGGGTCGTGCGTCGCGAGCGGTGGCGCCCCCGCCGGGGCCTCGAGCGTGTCGATCGGCGCGCGTCCCTCGCGCGTGAGGCGGTCGAACTCCACGCGACAGCGGTCGAGCCAGCGGAGCGAACGTTCCATCGCCGCGCGGGAGGCACCCTCGTCGGAGCGGCCCTCGATCAGCTCGTCGAGCTGCATGATGCAGTCGGCACCGAGGTTGCGCTCGATGCGCATCACCGCCTCGGGGGTGTAGTCGTGCATCGAGCCGTCGAGTGGGCTGCGGAAGACGATCCCCTGCTCGGTCACCGTGCGGAGCTGTGCGAGGGAGAAGACCTGGAAGCCCCCGGAGTCGGTGAGCATCGGGCCCTCCCAGCGCGTGAAGGCGTGGAGGCCGCCGAGGGCGCGGACCATCGTGTCGCCGGGGCGCAGGTAGAGATGGAAGGCGTTGCCGAGGATCATGCGGCCGCCGGCGGCGGCGACTTCATCGACCGAGAGCCCTTTGATGGTGCCATGCGTTCCGACCGGCATGAAGGCCGGCGTCTCGACGACCCCGTGCGGCGTGGTGAAGCGGCCGGCGCGGGCGGCGCCGTCGTGGTGCGAGGTCTCGAACGCGAAGTGGGCCACCCCGAAGTATCGGCGAAGCGGGGGCGGAGGGGCAGGGTCTAGCGGCGTGGCGGCGTCGCGACGATCCGCGGGAGGATCGAATCGACCACCGCGCGGATCACCTGCGGCCGGCTCCCCATCATGTGGGGACCGTCGAGCCAGATGCGCGACTTCGGTTCGCGCGCGGCGGTGAAGAGCGCCTCACGGGAGGCCGCGGGGATCCGTTCGTCCTCACGCGAGTCGAGGAAGACGACGGGCCGTGGGGCGACGCGCGCGATCCAGTGTTCCGGCGCGAATCGCGGCCCCGAGATGAGCAGTGTGCCGAGCCCGGCGAGGGCGAGGCGTGGGATCCGCCACGGCACGTCGCGGTGCAGTGACGCGTCGAGGAGGAGGAAGGGGCGTCCGCCCCCTTGGGCCAGCCAGAGGCGCGTGATGCGTGGGTCGCGCGCGGCGGCGATCGTCGCGAAGGGAGCGCCGAAGCTCGCGCCGACGAGCTCGACGCGCGTGGGATCGACGTCCGGGCGCTGTAACAGGTGATCGAGCGCGAGGGAGACGGCGGGCGGGGTGTCGTAGAAGGCGCGCCGGATGGCGGGGACCTGCGCAAGGGTCTCTATGAGTCCACGTGGCGAGGGGTTCCCCGCGTACGGATAGTCGAGCGCGGCGAGCACGACGCCGGGGATCGAGTCGACGAGCGCGACCGCCCCGCGACCCCGTTGTTGGCCGCCGAGGATGAGCACGAGCGTGTGGCGCCCCGTGTCCGAGGCGCCGGCGGCGTCGGTGGCGTCGGTGGCGTCGGCGGTCGGCGCTACCTCGCCGGCGGTTGTTAACGGTACGGCGGCCACGAAGATCTAGACAGGCGAAGACCCTCTTTCCCTACGCGGCCGCAG
>CAZGIE010000078.1:0-9828 GCA_964526485.1 uncultured Gemmatimonas sp.
CGGGAGCCAAGGGGCCGCGGCGCGCCGTGCGGCCGCCGCGGCCCTCGCCGCGGACACCCCCTGCCTGGCGGTCGGCACCCACGCGCTCGTCCAGGACGGGGTGCGCTTCGGGCGGCTCGGCCTCGCCATCATCGATGAGCAGCACCGGTTCGGCGTGGACCAGCGTCGCGCGCTCGGTGAGCATCGGACCGATGGTCGGCGGCCCGACGTGCTCCTGATGTCCGCCACGCCCATCCCACGCTCGCTGGCGCTCACCATCTACGGCGACCTCGACGTCAGCCTCCTCGACGAGCGCCCGCCGGGCCGCCAGCCGATCACCACCGCGCTCCGCCCGGAATCGGCGCGCGCGCGGGTGCTGGGGTTCGTGCGCCGCCAGGTCGAGGCGGGGCGTCAAGCGTACGTCGTCTATCCGCTCGTCGAGGACTCGGAGAAGGTCGCCCTCAAGGCCGCCACGACCGCCTTCGAGGAGCTCTCGCAGGGGCCGCTGGCCGGGCTCCGCCTCGCGCTCCTGCACGGGCGGGTCCCGGCCGAGGAGAAGGACGCCGTGATGCGACGGTTCCGCGACGGCGCGATCGACGTCCTCGTCGCCACGACGGTCATCGAAGTCGGGATCGACGTGCCCAACGCCACCGTGATGCTGGTCGAGCATCCCGAGCGCTTCGGGCTCTCACAGCTGCACCAGTTGCGTGGCCGCGTCGGTCGTGGCGCGGCTGAGTCGTTCTGCATCCTCCTGGGTGACGTGGGGCCCGAGGCGGCGGAGCGGCTCCAGGTGATCGTGGACCACGAGGACGGCTTCGCGATCGCGCGCGCCGACCTCGCCCTCCGTGGGATGGGGGACCTGTTCGGGGAGCGGCAGAGCGGGGTCCCCACCTTCCGCATCGCCGACCCGCTGCGGGATGAGGCCCTGAGCGATCGGGCCCGTGAGGCGGCCGAGCGCCTGCTCGTCGAGGATCCCACGCTCGGGACGCCACCGCATCGTCGACTCGGCGAGGTGCTCCGACGGAACTACGGGCGCGCCCTCGAGCTCTTCCGCGTGGGCTGAACGCGAAAGAGGCTCGACCCGGACCGTACCGCGGTCCGTCGCCGAGCCTGTTCCCGCTGGTATCGCCGGTTCCTGCGTTTCGACATGCCACGCGGAACGTGGCCTCGCCGGCGATTTGCCCTTGTCGGACGGTCCCGACGCAGGTGCACCCGTGATCCGGATGCGATGATCGTGACCAGCGACCTCACGACCTGTGAATGGGTGTCGAACGCCCATCCACGGCCCCCAGTGCGGCGTCCCGATGGGAGCGGCGCCCACGGCTGACCGTCCCGTGAACGTGAGACGAAGATGGCACCGGCCGGCGGCGCGCACGATAGGGAAGAACCCGGAACTCAGGTGGCGGAACCCCGCACCGCGACGGCGAGGGGCTTCGCCGTGCGCGGCGGGGGGATTCACCGACTGCGAGCGCGACGCCCGGATGCGAGGCTGACGGGTGCCGGTCCCTCGATCCCCGCGGGCCCCGGGGCGACCGCATGGCGGCCGCTCGGCCCGTCGACGTCCCCCAATCCCACCAGTGCAGGAGAGCCGTATGCGCGCGCGCGACCTGATGACCCCCCGCCCGGCGATGATCGCCGCCGGCGACACGATTCCCCATGCGGCGGAACTGATGCGGCTGCTGAACGTGGGGATGCTCCCCGTCGTCGAGGACCTCGCGAGCAAGCACTTGGCGGGGATCATCACCGATCGCGACATCGTGGTGCGGCACGTCGCCCTCGGCCACGGCAACGGGAGCAAGGTCCGGGACCATATGACGCGCGGGCCGTTGGTCACGGTCGGCCCCGATGCGCCGGTGGGGGAGATCGCGGACCGGATGATCCGCAACCAGGTGCGGCGCATCCCCGTGGTGGACGCGCGGGGGACCGTCCTCGGGGTCATCGCGCAGGCGGACCTGGCGACGCATATCGGCCCCACTGACCCCGGGATCGTCGAGCGGGTGGTGGAGGGGATCTCGCGGCCCGGCGCGCTGGTGCACTGACCTCGCGGGGGCGTGCCGACTCGCTTCCTCCGGGTCTCGGCTGGGTCTAGCTTTCGCGGGTCCCCAGCCCCGAAGCCCGCCCGATGGCCGCGTCCGACCCCATCCTTCGCATCGCTGACCTCCCCGATCGGGTCGGCCAGACCGTCACCCTCTCCGGCTGGGTGACGCATCTGCGGTCGTCCGGGAAGGTCGCGTTCATCGTGATGCGCGACGGCACCGGGGTGTTGCAGTGCGTGGTCGCGAAGAAGGAGGTGCCGGAGGCGGCGTGGGAGGCCTTCGGCACGCTCACGCTGGAGACCTCCATCCAAGTCACCGGCGTCGTGCGCGCCGATGCGCGGCAGGCGGGCGGGGTCGAGCTCGGGCTCGCCGACCTCGCGGTCATCGGGCCGAGCGCGCTCGATTATCCGATCCAGCCGAAGGAGCATGGGATCGACTTCCTCCTCGACCATCGGCACTTCTGGCTCCGCACCCCGCGGCAGGTCGCGATCATGCGGATCCGGAACGAGATCGAGCAGGCGATCCACGACTTCTTCTACGAGCGCGGCTTCCTGCGCGTCGATACGCCGATTCTGACGGCCGCGATCGGCGAGCGCGCCGGGCTCTTCTCCACCGAGTACTTCGACGAGGGGAACGCCTACCTCGCGCAGACCGGGCAGCTCTACGGCGAGGCGGCGGCGGCGGCCTTCGGCAAGATCTACACCTTCGGCCCGACGTTCCGGGCCGAGAAGTCGAAGACCCGGCGGCATCTCACCGAGTTCTGGATGATCGAGCCGGAGGTGGCGTTCAATGACACGCACGCGAACATGCGCCTGCAGGAGGACTTCGTCGCCTTCCTCGTGCGGCGCGCCGTCGAGCGGCGTCGCGCGGAGCTCGTCGAGCTCGGGCGTGATGTGTCGAAGCTGGAGGCGGTGCAGACGCCCTTCCCGCGCGTCGACTACGGCGACGCCGTGAAGACGCTGCAGGCCAAGGGGAGCGCGATCCAGTGGGGCGATGACCTCGGGGCCGAGGACGAGGCGCTGCTCGTCGAGGATTACGCCACGCCGATCTTCGTGTGCAATTATCCGAAGGAGGCGAAGGCGTTCTACATGAAGGAGAACCCGGACGACCCGCGCACGGTCCTCTGCGATGACATGCTCGCCCCCGAGGGGTACGGCGAGATCATCGGGGGGTCGCAGCGCGAGGACGACCACGACAAGCTCCTCGCCCGCATCCGCGAGGAAGGGCTCCCCGAGGACGCCTACGGCTGGTACCTCGACCTGCGGAAGTACGGCACCTTCGTGCATGCGGGCTTCGGGCTCGGCCTCGAGCGGACGGTCGCCTGGATCTGCGGTTCGCCGCACATTCGCGAGTGCATCCCGTTCCCGCGGATGATGCACCGGCTCCGGCCCTAACCGCATGAACGCTCCGGCGGCGGGGGATCCACAGGCGGGCGGCGCCCGATGAGCGCCGGCGCGCTGCCGCGCAATCCGGGCCAGCCGCTCGACCTGGAGGTCGTGCGGGCCATCCGGGTGAACCGGAGCGCGGCCGAGCGGCGCGCGGCGACGATCCCGACGCGCCGCACCGTGAAGAAGCAGTGGCAGGCCGCCTGGTTGCTCAAGGCGATCGCGGTGATGGATCTCACGACGCTGTCGGGGGACGACACCGCCGGGAACGTCCGGCGGCTCTGCGCCAAGGCCCGGCATCCGCTGCGCGACGATCTCGCGCGCGCTCTCGGGGCCGAATCGCTCGGCCTCACCGTGGGCGCGGTCTGCGTCTATCACCGGTGGGTCGAGACGGCCGTCCGCGCGCTCGAGGGGAGCGGGGTCCCCGTCGCCGCGGTCTCGACCGGCTTCCCGGCCGGTCTGTCGCCGTTCGCGCAGCGGCTGGGGGAGATCCACGCCTCGGTCGCGGCCGGCGCGCGCGAGATCGATATCGTCATCACCCGTGCCCACGTGCTCACCGGCGATTGGGCGGCGCTGTACGACGAGGTCCGCGCCTTCCGTGAGGCCTGCGGCGACGCGCATCTCAAGGCGATCCTCGCCACCGGCGAGCTCGCCACGCTCACCAATGTCGCACGCGCGAGCTGGGTCGCGATGCAGGCCGGTGCCGACTTCATCAAGACGAGCACCGGCAAGGAGGGCGTCAATGCGACGCTCCCCGTCTCCCTCGCGATGGTGCGGCAGATCCGCGCGTACCGCGAGGCCACCGGTGCGCACGTGGGCTACAAGCCCGCGGGCGGGATCCGCACCGCGAAGCAGGCGCTCGACTACCTGCTGTTGATGAAGGAGGAGCTCGGCGTCCGTTGGCTCCAGCCCGACCTCTTCCGGTTCGGCGCCTCCGCGCTCCTGACCGACATCGAACGCCAGCTCGAGCACTTCGTGACCGGCCGCTACGCGGCCGCGCACCGCCACCCGATGCCCTGAGGCACGCGCCGATGCCGACCGTGACCGAGATCTTCGAGACGATGGACTACGGCCCCGCCCTGGAGGGTGACGCCGAGGCGCGCGCTTGGCTCGCGGGGCATCGCGGCACCTTCGGGCACTTCATCGCCGGCGCGTGGACGAAGCCCGGGGCGCTCTTCGACGTCCTCGATCCCAGCACGAATGCGCGGCTCGCGCGCGTCACGCAGGGCACCGGTCGGGATGTGGACGCCGCCGTCGCCGCGGCGCGGAAGGCGTTCGGCCCTTGGTCTCGGCTCGCGGCGCAAGCGCGCGCGCGGCATCTCTACGCGCTGGCGCGGATGGTCCAGAAGCACAGCCGCCTCTTCGCGGTGCTCGAGACGCTCGACAACGGGAAGTCGATCCGTGAGACGCGCGATCTCGACATCCCGCTCGTCGCGCGGCACTTCTACCATCACGCCGGGTGGGCGCAGCTGCGGCCAGCGGAGTTCGAGGGGTACGGCCCCGTCGGCGTGGTGGGGCAGGTGATCCCCTGGAACTTCCCGTTGCTGATGCTGGCGTGGAAGGTCGCGCCGGCGCTCGCGGCGGGGAACACGGTGGTGCTCAAGCCCGCCGAGTACACCCCGCTCACCGCGTTGCTCTTCGCGGAGCTCGCCGCCGACGCGGGGCTGCCGCCCGGTGTGCTCAACATCGTCACCGGCGACGGGCGCACCGGCGCCGCGCTCGTGGAGCACCGCGGGGTCGACAAGGTCGCCTTCACCGGGTCCACCGAGGTGGGGCGGATCATCCGGAAGGCCACCGCCGGGAGCGGGAAGAAGCTCTCGCTCGAACTGGGCGGGAAGTCGCCGTTCATCGTGTACGAGGACGCGGACCTCGATGCCGTCGTCGAGGGGGTCGTCGACGCGATCTGGTTCAATCAAGGGCAGGTCTGCTGCGCCGGCTCGCGCCTCCTCGTGCATGAGGGGGTGCACGACCGGCTCGTCGCGAAGCTCCGCGCGCGGATGGAGACTCTGCGTGTGGGGCCGCCGCTCGACAAGGCGGTCGACATGGGCGCGATCGTCTCGTCGGCGCAGCTCGCGCGGATCCGCACGCTCTGCGCCACCGGGCAGGCCGAGGGGGCCACGATGTGGCAGCCCAGCACGCCGGTGCCGACGACGGGGTGCTTCTTCCCGCCGACCCTCTTCACCGAGGTCGCCCCGGCGAGCACCATCGCGCAGGAGGAGATCTTCGGCCCCGTGCTCGTGGCGATGAGCTTCCGCACGCCCGAGGAATCGGTCGCGCTCGCCAACAACACGCCGTACGGCCTCGCGGCGAGCGTCTGGACCGAGAACGTGAACCTCGCGCTCGACATCGCGCCGAAGCTCAAGGCGGGTGTGGTCTGGGTGAACGCGACGAACCTCTTCGACGCCGCCGCCGGCTTCGGTGGGTATCGCGAGAGCGGATACGGCCGCGAGGGGGGGCGCGAAGGGATGTGGGAGTACCTCGCCCCCGTCACGGCGCCGACGGCCGGGGCCCGTCGCGCCGCCGCCTCGGTGCGCGCGAAGGGGCAGGCTTCGCGTCGGGTGGCGGCGACGCCCATCACCGAGGCGCTGCCCGCGATCGACCGTACGCCGAAGCTCTTCATCGGCGGGAAGCAGGCGCGCCCCGACTCGGGCTACGCGCGCGTCATCGTCGACTCGAAGGGGCGGCGCATCGGGGAGGTCGGCGAGGGGAACCGGAAGGACCTGCGCAACGCCGTCGAGGCGGCCCGCGCCGCCGTCGGTGGATGGAGCCGATCCACGGCGCACCTTCGTGCGCAGATCCTCTACTACGTCGCCGAGAACCTCGCCGCGCGGCGCGACGAGTTCGCGGCGCGGCTGCGGGCGATGACCGGCGCGACCGCCGCCGCCGCGCGGGCGGAGGTCGAGGCGAGCGTCGATCGGCTCTTCACGTATGGCGCGTGGGCCGACAAGTGGGACGGGGCGGTCCATCACGTGCCGATCCGCGGCATCGCGATCGCGATGCCCGAGGCGATCGGCGTCGTCGGCGTCGCGGCCCCGGATGAGGCGCCGCTCCTCGGGCTCGTCTCGACGATCGCCCCGCTCGTCGCGACGGGGAACGCCGTCGTGGTGATCCCGAGCGAGCCGCATCCGCTCGCCGCGACCGATCTCTACACGGTCTTCGAGAGCTCCGACGTCCCCGCCGGTGTCATCAACATCGTCACCGGGGCGAAGGACGCGCTGGCGACCGTACTCGCCGCGCACGACGACGTCGAGTCGATCTGGTACTGGGGCACCGCGGCGGGGCGCACCGCCGTCGAGACGGCGTCGATCGGCAACCTGAAGCGCACCTGGTGTCATGCGACATCGGTCGATTGGGCCCACGCACCGGACGCCCCCGCCTTCCTGCGCGAGGCGACGCAGGTCAAGAACATCTGGGTCCCCTACGGCGAGTGAACGATGTTCCCACGTGATCTATACGAGATCGTCCACCTCATCGGCATCGCCCTCACGATGGCGGCGCTCGGCGCGACCGCGCTGCACGCGCTCGAGGGCGGGACGCGGCGTGGCCCGCGGGCGCGGCGCGTCCTCGTCGCGCTCTACGGCGCCGGGCTCTTCCTCATCCTGCTCGGCGGCTTCGGGATGCTCGCACGGCTCGGCATCGCACGGGCGGGGATCGTCGCGTTCCCCGGGTGGCTCTGGGCCAAGCTCATCGTCTGGGCCGTGCTCGGCGCCGTGATGATGCTCCCGTATGGTCGACCGGGTTGGGGCGTGCCGATGCTCGTCCTCACCCCACTGCTGATCGGGCTCGCGACCTACTTCGCGCTCTACAAGCCGATCTGACGCGTCAGGGCGCGCTGCCGCGCTCGGCCGCCTTCACCTCGTCCCAGATCCGGTCCAGCGCCTCGAGACCCGCGGTGCGGACGTCGAGGGCGCGCTCGGCGGCGATCCGCTCCACCGATTCGAACCGACGCTGGAACTTTGCGTTCGCCCGGTCGAGCGCGAGCGCGGGATGCGTCCCCGCCTTCCGGCAGAGGTTCACCACCGCGAACAGCAGGTCACCGAGCTCCTCCTCGAGCGCGGCGTGACGCGGGTCGGCGCTCGGGACGCCATGCGTGTCGAAGGTGGCGCCATCCTGCGCGATCTGGGCGCGCACCTCCTCGAGTTCCTCTGCGACTTTTTCCATCGGCCCCGCCACGTCGGGCCAG
This sequence comes from uncultured Gemmatimonas sp., assembly GCA_964526485.1. Classification (GTDB taxonomy): domain Bacteria; phylum Gemmatimonadota; class Gemmatimonadetes; order Gemmatimonadales; family Gemmatimonadaceae; genus Pseudogemmatithrix. Next base: position 7,584 of record CAZGIE010000078.1, read on the forward strand.
TCGAACCCGACGCCGGCGGCGCGCTCCTGCAGCCGATGCGCACGGTGCAGGGCGGGCAGCCCGGCCGGGAGCCCCTCCGCGAGCGTGCTCCGGGTCTTCGCCTTCATCTGCTCCCACGGCGTCCGCTCGGCATCGGTGCCGTAGAGCCATGGATGACGCCGCCGCATCTTCCCGACGAGCGACCCGGCCACCTGCGCCGGGCCGAACGCGCCGCGCTCCTCCGCGATCACCGCGTGGAAGAGGACCTGCAGGAGCACGTCCCCGAGTTCGCCGCACATCGCGGCGTCGTCCCGGTCGCGGAGCGCGTCGTCGAGCTCGTGCATCTCCTCGTTCAGATACGGCCGGAGCGACTCGTGGGTCTGGGCCCGGTCCCAGGCGTCCCGGGCGCGGAGGTCGCGCATGATCGCGAGCGCATCGTCAAGCGTGGCTTTGTCTTGCATGGCTCAGAGGGCCCCGGTAGTCTTTCGGCTTCGCATGGGAGCAGAATCTAGTCCGGCCGTCCCGCCGCGCGCGTGGGTGGAGGTGGACCTCGGCGCGGTCGTCCGCAACGCCGAGGCGCTGGCGCGGCATGCGCGGGCGCCGCTCATCCCGATGGTGAAAGCCGACGCGTATGGGCTCGGGGCCGTCCCCGTCGTGCGCGCCCTCGAACGGCTGGCGCCGCTCGCCTACGGCGTCTCGTCGATCCCCGAGGGGGAGGAGCTCCGTGCCGCCGGGATCACGCGGCCGATCCTCTGTTTCACCCCGGTGGGTCTCGCCGACCTGCCGCGGCTCCGCCACGCTGGGATGACGCCGACGCTCTCGACGGCGGAGACGATCGCGGCGTGGGGCCGAGACGGCGGGGCGTGGCATCTCGCGATCGACACGGGGATGCATCGCGCCGGGGCGAACTGGGACCAGCTCGACGCGCTGCGTGAGACGCTGGTCGCGCATCCGCCCGCGGGCGTCTTCACGCATTTCCACTCCGCCGAGGCCGACGACGGCTCGATGGAGCGTCAGGAGGAGCGGTTCCGGGCGGCGCTCGCCCGGCTCCCCGAGCGGCCGCGGCTCGTCCACGCGGAGAACAGCGCGGGGATCGTGCGCCGTGGGCCGTCGGCATGGGACGCCGTGCGCCCGGGGATCTTTCTGTACGGCGTGGGGAGCGGGGCGGGGGCGTCGATGCAGCCCGAGCCCGTCGCCTCGTTGCACGCGCGCGTGCTCGAGGTGCGCGATGTCGCGCCCGGCGAGTCGGTGAGCTACGGCGCCACCTGGCGCGCCCGCACCGCGCGGCGCATCGCGACCGTCGCGTGCGGCTACGCCGATGGGCTGCGCCGCGCGCTCGGCAACACCGCGACCGCGCTCTGCGACGGCCGACCCGTGCCGATCGTCGGCGTGGTCACGATGGATATGGCGATGCTCGACATCACCGACGTGGCCTGCGCGGTCGGCGACGTGATCACCTTCCTCGGACGCAGTGGCGACGCCCTGCGCACCGCCGAGGCGGTCGCGGACAGCGCGGGGCTCTCGCCGTACGAGCTGCTGACCGGGCTGCGGCTCCGGCTGCCGCGCATGTACGGGGGCGGCTGATGGCGCGGCGCGCGATCATCCTCGTCCTCGACGGCGTCGGGATCGGGGCGGCGCCGGACGCCGCGGACTACGGCGACGTCGGGTCCGATACCCTCGGGAACGTCGCGCGCGCCGTCGGCGGTCTCGCGGTGCCGCACCTCGAGCGCGGAGGGCTCGGATGTATCGCGCCGTTGGCGGGGGTGGCCGCCGTGAACGCACCCACCGGCGCCTGGGGGATGATGGCGCCGCGCTCCGCGGGGAAGGACAGCACCACGGGGCACTGGGAGATCGCGGGGGTGTGGCTCGACCGTCCGTTCCCGACCTACCCGGGTGGATTCCCGGCCGAGCTGATCGAGGAGTTCGCGCGTCGCACCGGGCGCCGCGTCCTGGGCAACGTCGTCGCCAGCGGGACCGCCGTCCTCGACACGTACGGCGAGGCGCATCAGCGGACGGGGGACTGGATCGTCTACACCTCGGCGGACTCCGTCTTCCAGGTCGCGGCGCACGAGGCCATGGTGCCGCTGGCGGAGCTGTATGCGGCCTGCGAGGCGGCGCGCGCGATGCTCGTCGCGCCGCATGACGTCTCGCGGGTGATCGCGCGGCCGTTCGTCGGCGTCCCCGGGGCGTGGCGCCGGACGGCGAATCGGCGGGACCTGGCGATCGCCCCGCCAGCGGAGACCTTGCTCGACGCGCTAGCCGCGGC
>CAZGIE010000079.1:0-9781 GCA_964526485.1 uncultured Gemmatimonas sp.
CCGGGATGCGGCCGGTGAGCTATCCGCTGGCGATCCTCCTCGTGCAGCTCGGGGCCGGGCCGGGGATACCGGCGCCGATGGTGCTGCACGACCTCTTCTGGTGGGCCCACGCGCTGCTCGTGCTCGGCTTCCTGAACTACCTGCCGTATTCGAAGCATCTGCACGTCGTCGCCTCGCTCCCCAACACCTATCTCTCGAACACGAGCGGGCCGGGCGTGGTCGGCGCGATGCGCGCCATGGACTTCGAGGGGGCGGACGCCGAGCAGTTCGGCGCCAAGGACGTGGAGCACCTGAGCTGGAAGTCGCTCCTCGACGGCTTCGCCTGCACCGAGTGCGGCCGCTGCACCGCGGTCTGCCCGGCGAACACCACCGGGAAGCTCCTCTCGCCGCGGAAGATCATGATCAACGTCCGCGAGCGCCTCGAGGAGAAGGCGCCGTGGATGGTGCCGACGGCCGGCGGTGCGGCCACCCTCGCCGCAGATGCCCCCGCCGCGGTGGCGGAGCGCACCCTCCTCGACGGGTACATCACCGAGGAGGAGCTCTGGGCCTGCACCTCCTGCCGCGCCTGCGTGTACGAGTGCCCCGTCTCGATCGACCAGCTCTCGGTGATCAACGAGCTCCGTCGGAACCTCGTGCTCAGCGAGTCGCGGTTCCCCGAGGAGCTGATGCCCGCCTTCGAGGCGATGGAGACGAGCGGCTCCCCGTGGGCCTTCGATCCCGGCGACCGCGCGAAGTGGGCCGAGGGGATGGAGATCCCGACGATGGCGGAGCTCGCCGCGCGCGGCGAGTCCCCCGAGGTGCTCTACTGGGTCGGGTGCATGGGCTCGTTCGACGACCGCGCCAAGAAGACCACGGTGGCCTTCGCGCGCATCCTCCAGGGCGCGGGCGTCCGCTTCGCGATCCTCGGGCAGGAGGAGAAGTGCAACGGCGACCCGGCGCGCCGGATGGGGAACGAGTACCTCTACCAGATGCTCGCGAAGGACAACGTCGAGACCCTCGCGAAGTACGGCGTGCGGACGGTCGTGACGGCCTGTCCGCACTGCTTCCACCAGCTGGGGAACGAATACCCGCAGTTCGGCGGCGAATACGACGTGATCCACCACTCGACGTACATCGAGCACCTGCTGGCCGAGGGGCGCGTGCCGATCCGCGAGACCCTCCACGGCGCGGTACGGACTTTCACCTACGACGACTCCTGCTACCTCGGGCGCTACAACGGCGGGTACGAGGCGCCGCGCGAGACGCTCAAGCGGGCGCTTCCGGTGGTGCTGGTCGAGATGCCGCGCAGCAAGGACAAGGGCCTCTGCTGCGGCGCGGGCGGCGGCCGGATGTGGATGGAGGAGACGGTCGGGAAGCGCATCAACATCGAGCGCGCCGAGGAGGCGTTGGCGACCCAGGCCGATGAGATCGCGGTCGCCTGCCCCTTCTGCATGACGATGATGGCCGACGGCGTGAAGGCGCAGGGCGCCGAGGTGCCGGTGCGCGATATCGCCGAGGTGGTGGCGGACCGGCTCGCCTGAGCGGCGCGCCGGTCAGGCGCGCCGAAGCTCGTAGATCGTGAGCACGTGGTGCGGCGTCGACCCATCGGGCGCCGCCGGGACCACCGCGCGCCGCTCCCGGTGCACGACCTGCGCGGCGAGGCTGCGGGCTTGGGCCTCCGTCAGGAAGTCCTCGAGGGCGACCCGCCCCTGGTCGGCGACGAGCGCCCGGCCGGTGGGGGTGAGTGCCCGGGCGATCGCCTCCGCCACGAACGCGGCGTAGGCCCGCTCGTAGAGCACATCGGCCGCCAGCACGAGGTCGAACATCCCGAGGTCGTCGGGGAGGGCCCGCCAGTCGACGAGGCGCACCGCCGGTCGCTCGCCCGTGTGCCGCAGCGTGTTGCGGGCGGCGAAGCGCAGCGCGTCGTCGTAGTAATCGGTCGCGGTGACGTCGTACCCGGCGCGTTGCGCGGCGAGCGTCACGAGCCCGAGGCCGCACCCCAGCTCGAGCGCCGTCGGCCGCGGGCCGTCCGGGACGGCGCCGAGGAGGGCCCGTTCGCGGAGCACGTAGTCGGCGAGCACGACGGATGCAGGCCAGAGGTCGGCCCAGTAGGGGAGCCGCTCGTCCCGCACGAAGTCCGCCTCGCTGATCAGATCGTCGGCGTTGCGCGGCTTCTCCAGGTTCACGGTACGCCCGCCGACGACGACCTCCACCGTCGCAAGGACGAATCGGTCGTCGAGCGCGGCGAGCTCCGGCGGTAACTCGCTCACAGGGCGAACCCCTCGGCCAGCCCCGCATCCTCGGTGAGGAGCAGCGCCGTGAGGTGCTCGCCCGCCGGCACCTCGCCGCGGTCCTCCGGCACCACCAGCAGGGCGTTCGCGAGCGACATCGAGGTCAGGATCCCCGAGCCCTGCGGGCCGGTGAGGCGCGCCGTGAGCGTTCCGTCCGGCTGCGCCGTCACGATCGCCCGGAGGAAGTGCGTCAGCCGCGCCCCGATCCGCACCGGCTCCTCGAGTGTCACCGGGAGGGGGCGCCGATGAAGCCGGGTGTGGCCGAGCATCCGCCGGAGCGTGGGGCGGACGAAGAGCTCGAAGGTCACCATCACGCTCACCGGATTGCCGGGAAGCCCGATCCACGGGATCCCCTGCACGCGTCCGAAGCCGATCGGCGCGCCGGGACGCATCCGCACCCGGCTCACGAGCATCTCGGCGCCGAGCGACTCGAGCGCGGTCCGCGTGTGGTCGAACTCGCCGACGGAGACGCCCGCCGAGGTGACGATGAGGTCGGGGGCGGCGTCGATCGCGCGCTGCAGCAGCGCCCGCATCGCGTCCTGGGTGTCCGCGGCGTGCCCGAGGCCGATCGGGATGCCGCCGTTGAGTCGGACGAGGGCGTCGAGGGTGTAGGCGTTGGAGCTGACGATCTTCCGCCCCGCACGGACCTCGTCGAACCGGTCGAGGTCGACGAGCTCGTCGCCGGAGCCGAGGATCGCGACACGCGGGCGCCGGTGCGTCGGCACGACGTCCTGCCCGATGGAGGCGAGGATACCGAGCTGCGCCGCACCGAGCGGCGTCCCTGCGGGGAGCGCGACACCGCCTTCGACGAGGTCCTCGCCGCGCAGCCGGAAGTTCTTGCCGATGTCGCGGTCCTTCCGGATCGCGACCGCCGCGATGCCGCCGTCGGTGTCCTCCACGCGGATGACGGTATCCGCCCCCTCGGGGAGCGGCGCACCCGTCATGATCCGCGTCGCCTCCCCGCGGCCCACCGCCCGCGTGGGAAAGGCGCCCGCGGCGACCGTCTCCAGCACGCGCAGCGATACCGGGTGCGCCTCGGTCGTCCCCGCGACATCCTCGCCGCGCACGGCGTAGCCGTCCATCGCCGAGTTGGTCCAGTGTGGGAGCGTGATCGGCGAGCGGATGTCGGCCGCGAGCACGCGACCGAGTGCCTCGGCGAGCGGCGTCGGTTCGGTGGGGAGGGGCGTGGCCGCCGCGGTGATGAGCGCGACAGCCTCGGGGACGCTGTGCATCAGCGCGCCTGCGGTGGGACGACCAGGCTCCCGCCCGTCGGCCCCGCCGGGGGGAGGGGCGTCCCCGCGAGCCAGGCTGCGAGGGCGTCGGTCACGCGGTCCGCCTCTCGGTTCGACGCCACGTGATTGTTCGTCAGGAACGAGAAGAGGAGCGTCCGCCCGTCTGGGGTGTCCACGTAGCCTGAGAGGGAGCGCGCCTTGTCGAGCGTCCCCGTCTTCGCGGAGACGCGCCCCTCGGCGCTCGTCCCGCGCATCCGGGAGCGGATCGTGCCATCCACGCCGGCCACCGGGAGGCTCGCGCGGAACGTCGCGTACTCGCGGTGCCCGCGCATCGCGTCCAGCACCCGCACTATCGTCTCGGGGGACACATAGTCGTGTCGTGAGAGCCCGCTGCCGTCGCGGACGGCGAAGCCGAGCGAGTCCGCGCCCCAGGCGAGGAGCTGCCGTTCGAGGACGGCGCGCCCGCTGTCCGCGGAGCCGACACCGGTGCGCGCGCGGGCGGTCGCCTTGAAGAGGAGCTCGCCGATCTGGTTCTGCGACGGCTTCTCGAAGCGCGGGAGGATCTCGCGCAGCGGTGGTGAGCGGCGCGTCGCGAGCGTGATCATCCCGGTCGTGTCGGCGATCGCGTCGGGGTCCACGCCGCCTCGGATGGTGATCCCCCGCGTGCGCAGCGCTTCGGCGAGGGCGTCGAGATAGGCCGCCGTCGGATGGCGGAGGGCGACCTCGAGTCGGACCGTGTCGTTCGGCGCGACGGTGCCGGTGAGGTGCACGAGGGGTCGCCGGCCGCGCACATCGCCGGCGACGCGGACGTCGGAGGGGCCCGCAGCCGTAGTCACATCGCTGCGGCCGAGGCGAGGTACCGTCGACGCGGGAGTCGTGCGCACCGTCACCCGCCCGCCGACGCGTCGCGCGCCGATCACGAGCACCTCGGCGTAGCCCTCGTTGAAGGTCAACGCATCGACCGGGGCGGAGTAGCCGAAGTCGAGGTCGTCCCAGGCCCAGCCGAAGCCGAGGGTCGAGTCGGGGAAGACCTGTGCCGCACGCAGGAGCCGCCCGCCGATCCGGCGGACCCCGCGCGCACGGAGCGAATCGGCGAAGGCGAGGAGGGGCGCCATCGCGTCCCCACCGGCGAGCGAGTCGCTCACCGAGGGGTCGCCGTCGCCGAGCACGGCGAGGTCGCCGACCAACGTGCCGTTCACCACGCGCCCGGAGCCGAGGAGGCGCGTCTCGAAGCGGTGGTCGGCGCCGAGCTGCGTGAGCGCGAGCGCGCCGGTGAGGAGCTTCTGGTTGGAGGCGGGCATGAAGAGCTTGCCCGCGTTGCGGGAGACGATCGTGTCCCCGCTCAACGGATCCACGATGAGGACGCCCCAGTGCGCGCTGCGGAAGCGCGGGTCCCCGGTCAGCGAATCGACGAGCGTCGCGAAGGTGGCGCGATAGCCGTCCCACGCGGCGCGACGCATCGCCTCATCCGACGGGGGGATCGCGCAGGGGCGGTCGATCGGGGCGCGCCAGGGCGCGGTGGTGTCGGCGACGGGGCCATCGAGCGGCGCGGGCGTCGGCGTCACGGCGGGGGCGACGGGTCGGCATGCCACGGCGGCGCCGACGAGCGTGGCGATGAGGAGCGGACGGAGCGGCATCAGCGCGGGCGGAGGAAGTGGGTCTCGGTCCAGTCGGCGAGCGCCTCGAGCCAGCGCGCGTCGCTCAAGGAGAAGATGGCGCCGGGGAAGCCGTGCGGGGGCGCATCGGTCACCAACGCGCGCCAGGTGGCGGGGTCGCCGACGCCGTCGGCCCAGAGCGAGGTGGGGAAGACCTCGCGCCGGCTGATCTCGACCTTCGGGAGCGCCGACCGCTTGAATCCTTCGCAGAGCACCAAGTCGGCGTCGGCGAGGTAGCGCGCGGCGATCGTCTCCGGGGCGAGTTCCTCGTCCCACCGACTCACGAGCGCGAATTTGTCCGGCGAGGCCATCGCGACGCGCGCCGCCTGGCCCTCGTGATAGTGCCGGTAGGTGTCGGTCGCGGCGGGGTCGAGGTTGAACGTGTGCGACCCGTGCTTGAGTACCATGATGCGGTGCCCGCGCCGCGTGAGCTCGGCGCACAGGCGTGAGACGAGGGTCGTCTTCCCGACGTGCTTCTTGCCGACCACGGCGAGCATCGGAGGCGTTGCAAGCGCGTCAGGCATCGGGGCTCCGCGGGACGGCGAGTGCCGCGAGATCGTCCGGGGTGTTGACGTTCCCGAAGAGCCGCGCGGGATCGCCGAAGGCGGCGGTGCGGTCGACGGGGACGCGGTGGATCCGCACGGCGTCGTGGAACCCGATGACGCGGTGGTCGCCTGCATCGAGCGCGGCGCGCACGGCGTCGACGCAGCGCGCCCCGTACCAGGCGCAGAGGGGTTCGACCCCGCGGCGCGAGGAATCGCTCTCCGGGAGCACGGCATCGACGCGTTCGGACGCCCCGAGGCGGCGTAGCTCACCGAGGAGGGCGCCGGAGATGAACGGCATGTCCCAGGCGACGAGGAGGATGTCCGTCCCGGTCTCGAGCAGTGCCGTCTCGATCCCCGCGAGCGCCCCCGCGCCGGGCCGCCGATCGGCGACCGTGCGGACGCCGGGGAGCCACGTGCCCGCGTCCGCGGCGTTCGCCACGAGCAGTAGGTCGTCCGTCACCGCGCGCAGTGCCTCCGCCACGCGGTCGATGATCCGTCGCCCGTCGACGCGTTCGAGCCCCTTCGGCCGTCCGCCGAACCGTCGCGCGGCGCCGCCCGCGAGGATGACGCCGGTGCAGCTCACGGGGTCCAGACCTGCGGCTGCCCCGAGACGGCGCGCCCGATGAGCACCATCCCTGCCGCGCGCGCGATGTCGACCGCCACGGTGCTCGGCACGGACGGCGTCGCGACGACGGCGATCCGCGCCCGCGCCGCCTTGAAGGCGAGCTCGCCGCTGATGCGCCCCGTCACCAGGAGGATCAGATCGTCGGGGCGCTCGCCTGCGAGGAGCCGCTGGCCCATCACCTTGTCCACCGCGTTGTGGCGCCCGATGTCCTCGGCATGCGCGAGGAGGGTCGTCCCATCGGTGAGCGCGGCGGCATGGATCCCGCCGGTGCTCTGGTAGCGCGCCCCCTTGGCGAAGAGCGCCTTGAAGAGCGCACGCGTCCGCTCGAGGTCGGGGATGGGCGGCGTCGTCGAGCGGCGCGGGACGCGGCTCAGCGAGCCGAGGATCGTCGTGACCGCGCCGCAGCCGGAGGCGAGGACGCGCCGGCGCTCCTGCCCCTCGACGGTCTGGTATCGCTCGTCGGGCACGGTGACCCAGAACCCGGGCTCCTTCGCGCAGGGGCGCATCGTGAGGAGGTCGGAGCGCGCATCGATGTACCCCTCACCGTAGCACCAGCCGACGACGAGCTCGGGGAGCTGGTCCGGCGTGCACATCCAGGTGACGGCGGGCTCGCCGTTCACCTCGAGCCAGACGGGGACCTCGTCGACGGCGTCGAGCCCCGGGGCGCCCGTCGCCGGCTCGTTCACGTGGGGACGACCTCGACCCAGAGGCCGGGCATCTCGGAGAGGCGCACCCGCTCGACGCGCGTCGACGGGCCGAGCGCGTCCTGCACTTCACGCGCGATCCACCACGCGACGTTCTCCCCCGTCGGGATCGACGCGCCCTCGGCGAAGGCCGGCACGTCGAGCACGAGGTTCCGGTGGTCGAGTGCGGCGACGACGCGCGTCGCGAGGGCGCGGTCGAGGGCGCCGAGGTCGGCGCAGAAGCCGGTCACCGGATCGACATCGCCACCGACGGTGACCTCGCAGGTGTAGGTGTGCCCGTGCCAGTTGGCGTGGGCGCAGGCGCCGAAGACCTCGCGGTTCTTCGCCTCGTCCCACTCCGGCCGGCGGTACCGATGCGCGGCGGAGAAGGTGACGGCGCGGGTCAGCGTGGTGCGCATCGGCTCAGCGGAGGAAGAAGCGGCTCACGCCGATCTGGAACACCGTGTTCCCGACCCACGGGGAGCGGTTCCCGCCGCCGAGGATGCTGGAATCGGAGGGGGCGCCGCTGCCGCCGTACGTGTCGGGATAGCGGAACTTCCAGACGGCGCGCGAGAGGTCGAGATGGAGCTCGTGGCGGGAGCCGGTGGTGACGCGGAGGCTCGCGCCGTAGTCGAGCGAGAACTTGGTGCCGAAGCGATACCCGCCGACGTCGAACCTCGTGGTGGCGTCGGTGGCGAAGCCGAGGCCCCCGTGGAGCTGCGGGACGAGCCGCCGCCACGACTTGTTGCCGGTGAGGTTCAGGCCGAGGCCGGTGTGCCACATGAGGAGGGGGCGCATCTCGGTCCCGACGATGCGTTCATCCCCCGTGAGGAGCGGGTCCTTCACGGTGCGGCGCAGTCCGGGCGCGAGCCCGATGCGCGACTGGAGCCAGAGCGGGGTGGCGATCTGCAGGTCGTAGCGGCCGGTGAGCAGGTAGCCGCTCCCGGGACCGACGCCGGCGGGGTCGCTGTCCGGGGTGAGGCGGCCGATGCCGATGGTCACCGCCTGGCGGCCGCGCAGGTCCTCGTATGGGCTCGCCTCGGGGCGATGGCCGACCTGGGCGGCGAGGGGCGCCGCCGCGAGGGTGCCGATGAGCAGGAGACGGGCGAGGGGACGGGGAGCAGGGATCACGCGGGGACTCCAAGGAGCCGCAGGTCGCGGCCGGTCATCTCGCGCGGGCGGTCGACGCCGAGCATCGCGAGCACGGTGGGTCCGACATCGCAGAGCGCGCCACCGGCGCGCAGCGGGGTCGGGGCCCCGTCGTCGACGAGGACGAGGGGCACGGGATTGGTCGTGTGGGCGGTGTGGGCCCCGCCGGTCGCGGGGTCGATCATCATCTCGCAGTTGCCGTGGTCGGCGGTGATCAGCAGGCGCGTTCCGGTGCGCTCCGCGGCCGCGACGATGCGGGCGAGCTGCGCGTCGACCACCTCGCAGGCGCGGATGGTCGCCGCGAGGTTCCCGCTGTGGCCGACCATGTCGCCGTTCGCGTAGTTGCAGAGCGTGAACTCGTGTGACCGCGCCTCCATCTGCCGGACGAGCGCGTCGGTGATCCCCGGTGCGCTCATCTCGGGCATCAGGTCGTACGTGGCGACCTGCTGGCTGGGGATGAGGATCCGCTCCTCGCCGCGGTACGGGACCTCGTTGCCGCCGTTGAAGAAGTACGTCACGTGCGGGTACTTCTCCGTCTCCGCGGTCCGCAGCGTGCTCATGCCGGCGTCCTCGAGCACCTCGGCGACGATCTTCGCCATCGAGAAGGGCTCGAAGGCGACGGGGAGGCCGAAGGTCTGGTCGTACTGCGTCATCGTGGCGATGTGCAGACGCGGGCGGTCGGCGACATCGAAGCCGTCGAACCCCGGGACCGCGAGGGCGCGCACGATCTGGCGCATCCGGTCGGAGCGATAGTTCCAGGTGATGACCGCGTCGCCGTCGCGCATCGGGGCCACCGGCCGCCCCTCCCGCACGACGACCGCAGCCGGCTGGAACTCGTCGCTGACGCCCGCGTCGTACTGCGCCCGGATGTAGGCCATCGGGTCGTCGGTCGTCGGGCCGACGCCGCGTACGGCGGCGTCATACCACGACTGCGTGCGCGGCCACCGGTGGTCGCGGTCCATCCCGAAGTAGCGGCCACCGAGGCTCGCGACGATGGCGCGGCCGGCGGTCTTCGCGAGCAGCGCCGTGACGTAGCCCGCTGCCGACCGCGGAAGGGTGTCGCGCCCGTCGAGGAGGAGGTGGAGCGCGACGCGCGGCACCCGCTCGCGCGCGGCGAGTTCGACGAGCGCGAGGAGATGATCGTCGTGCGCATGCACGCCGCCGTCGCCGACGAGCCCCATCAGATGGAGCGTCCCGCCGGAGGTCCGCACGTGCGCGCAGGCGGCGCGGAAGGCGTCATTCTGGAAGAAGCTCCCGTCGCGGATCGCCTCGCCGATGCGGACGAGGTCCTGCATCACGACGCGCCCGGCGCCCAGGTTGAGATGGCCGACCTCGCTGTTCCCCATCTGGCCGTCGGGGAGCCCGACGGCGCGGCCGCTCGCGTCGAGCAGCGTGCGGGGGGCGCGCGCCCAGAGGCGATCCCAGGTGGGGGTGTGCGCCATCGCGATGGCGTTCCCGTCGGTGGACTCGCGGTGGCCCCAGCCATCGAGCACGACGAGCACGACGGGGCGGTCGACCTTCGAAGCCATCTTGGCCCTGTCGGGGTGGAGAGGGTAGTTTCACGACGCGCGTCCCGCGTCGCGGGACGCCGCGCGCGCCGTGGCGCAATCTAGTCCCGCCCC
>CAZGIE010000080.1:0-9771 GCA_964526485.1 uncultured Gemmatimonas sp.
GCGCTCGAGACGCGCGAGGGCCGCGTGCACGTGCGCGACACCGACCGGTCACTCGCCTTCGGCGAGGTGACGGCGAAGCTCGGCAACGTGATGATCATGGGACAGGGCGCGCGCGGTCCGAATCCGTCGGGCACCGGCATCGTGACCACCGGGGCGCAGTTCGCGGAGGTCGAGGTCGACGCCGAGACCGGTGTGGTCCGCGTCGTGAGGATCGTCGCCGTGCATGACGCGGGGCGCATCGTGAACCCCACGCTCGCCGAGTCACAGCTCGAGGGCGGGATCATCCAGGGGCTCGGGTACGCGCTCTTCGAGGAGCGCGCGCTCGACGTGCGGCTCGGGCTTCCGCTCAACGTCGGGCTGCACGACTACAAGATCCCGACGCACGCCGACATCCCGGTCATCGACGGGCACTTCCTCGTCGGCGCGGACCCGCTCGCGAATCCCGTCGGGGCCCGCGGCATCGCGGAGCCGGCGATCATCCCCACCGCGCCCGCCATCGCAGGGGCCGTGGCCGATGCGCTCGGGGTGGAGGTCAGCGAACTCCCGCTGACCCCGTGGCGCGTGCTGGGCGCACTCGAGGGGCGCTAGACCCGCCAGGGCGGGAGCGCGCCCGGCTTCCGCTTGAGATCGGGGTTGTGGCGGTAGAGCGACGCCGTCTTGCCGATGGTCTGGATCACCTCGGCGCGCACACGCCCCGCGAGCTGATTGGCCGCCTCCTTCGCGGAGACATCGGCCGTCTTGTTGAGCTGGATCTTCACGAGCTCGCGCGTGCGGAGCGCCTCGTCGAGCGCCTGCACGACGGCGGGGGTGACCCCCTCGGTGCCGACGTGCAGGGTCGGCTTCAGGCGGTTGCATTCCGAGCGGAGCGCCGCGCGCTCCTTGCCGGTCATCGTCATCGCGGGCTCCGAGTGGGTCGAGTCGGAAGGATACTCGATTCGTCCCATCGGATGTGCGGGCGCGACGGGTACCGACCGCCCCGCGCCCTCGCACAGATTGCAGCCATGACCGACATCCTCTCGCGCTGGCGCGCCGGCCAGACCTTCGACGAGCACTTCAGCGGCGCGACCGAGCCGAAGCTCGCGAGCATCGCGCGCAGCATCCGGAGCCGCGCGAGCGTCCCCGACAACATCGCCGCGCGCCTCCACGCCGTGGGGCCGGGGTGGCATCTGCTCGTCCTCAGTGCCGACTGGTGCGCTGATGCGGTGAGCAGCCTCCCGTGGGTCGAGGCACTCGTCGCCGCCACGCCGAATGTCGCGATGCGGATCCTCGACCGCGACGCGAACCTCGATCTCATGGACGCGCATCTGACGAACGGGCGCAGCCGGTCGATCCCCGTCGTGATCCTCTACGACGTGCAGGGCGTGGAGCGGGGCTGGTGGGGCCCGCGCCCGTCAGCGCTGCAGGCGTGGGTGATGTCGCCGGAGGCGCAGGCGATGCCCGCACCGGAGCGCTTCGCCGAGCAACGGCGCTGGTACGTGGCGGACGGCGGCCGATCGACACTCGAGGAGCTCACCGCGTTGATCGAGCGAGCGGCACAGGGCTGAGGCACGACACTCGGCAGCACACCGGCGCCACGCGGGCGCCGCGGGTGGCGACCCGGATCAGTCGGTGAGGAACGGCGCGTAGCCCCAGACGCGGTCGCGCGCGCGGCCGGTGAGTTCCACCGCGCACCCCGTGGCCGTCAGCCGTTCGAGCGTCTCGGTCGCCGCCGGGCGTGAGATCCCGAGGTCCTCGGCGAGGATCGGCATCGTCAGCGCCCCCTGCCGACGCAGGAGTGGGAGGGCGCGACGCGCCGTGTGCCCGGCTCGTCCGAGCGCCGCGAGGCGGGCGTCCTCCGCGGGAGCGGCGGTGGCGATCGCCGCGAGCCGTGCGCGCCACCGACGCGCCGCCGCCACCGTCCCTTGGAGCGCCAGCCGCTCCCAATCGGTACGGGCCCCCACGCGATAGGCGGCACAGGCCGCCGTCCGCGCCGCGGCGGGAATCCAGGCGAACGGGAGGAGCCGGAGGTCCCCGGTGCGCCCACGGGCGACGAGGAGGACCGCGGCGATCGCGTCTCCGGAGGGGGCGTCCGGGGCCCAGGCCGCAGCGGCGACGGCGCCGCCGAGGAGGTGGTGGTCGCGGTCGTCGTCCCGCCAACTGGCTTCCAGCGCCTCGCCATGCGGGTATGTTGTGAGCGATGGCACGAGGTCGCGCCATCGCTCGAGGGTGGGGAGGGCGCCACCACGGGCACGACGGACCTCCTCGCGGAGGTGCGTCATCCAAGCGCGGGTCGGGGGGTCGAGGGCGACCTCGTGGAAGGGGTCGACTTCCGCGGCGAGGAGGCGACGTCGATGGTCGCGGGCCCCCGCGTCGTCGGTCGGCGCGGTCAGCCGATGGATGGCGTCGAGTCGGAGGAGGAGGTCGGCGCCGAACGGGGCGACGGCGGCCTCGGTATCGAGTCGTGCGATTTCATCCACTGCCTCCTCGACGTACCTGACCATGAAGTAAGTATGTGACGTAATTTTGCTTTTGACAATCACGACTTAAACATCCAGCTAGCAAAATGACTTTTCGTAAAGTGTTTTTAGCTGCTTCGTCTGCTTTTGTTCTGGCAAATAGCGCAACCGCTCAGACAACGTCGACGACGGCTCCCGCTCAACCGACCGTCGCCCCGGGCAGCTTCCCCGCCCACCGGGTCTACGACACCAAGCGGAAGCGGATCGTCGACTTCGAGACGATGACCGCCCGGCTCGCCCAGGCCGACCTCGTCTTCCTCGGTGAGCAACACAACGACCCGCGGACCCACCAGCTCCAAGCCGCCGTCCTCGAGGGGGTCGCCCGCCGCCGGAGCGGCCCGATCGTCCTCGCCCTCGAGATGTTCGAGCGCGACGTCCAGGGGACCCTCGACGGCTACCTCGCGGGGACGGTCCCCGAATCGACCTTCCTCGCCACCTCCCGTCCGTGGCCGAACTACCCGACCGACTACCGCCCGATGGTCGAGTTCGCGAAGGCGAACCGGTGGCCGGTCGTCGCGGGGAACGTGCCGCGCCGCTACGCCTCTCAGGTCGCGCGGCGGGGGCTCGCTGCCGTCGACTCCCTCCCGCCGGCCGAGCGCGCCTTCGTCGCCCGCGACCTCGCCTGCCCCCGCGACGCCTATTGGGAGCGCTTCAAGGGCGTGATGGGTGATATGAGCGGCCACGGGACGCCGATGAGCGCCGAGCAGGTGGAGGCGATGGTCTGGCGCACCTACGAGGCCCAGTGCATCAAGGACGAGACGATGGGGGAGGCCGTCGCGGCAGCCCATCTCGCCGCCGGTGCCCTCGTGATCCACGCGAACGGCTCCTTCCACTCCGACTACCGCCTCGGCACGGTCGACCGCGCCCAGCGGCGCGCGCCGAAGGCCCGCACGATGGTCGTGAGCTTCGTCCCGGTCGCCGACCTCGACGCGGCTCTCACCCGGGACCAGCGGAAGCTGGGAGACTTCGTCGTTTTCACCCTCGCGCCGGCGCGCTGACCGGCGGCGGCCCGCGATGAACCTGGCGGTCGGCATCGCCCCACCGCCCGAGTAGATTTCTCGCTATGTCGACCCCCCCGATCGCGAGCGTCTTCAACGACGCGTACGCCGCCGAGCAGTTCGAGGCCTACCGACGCGACCCGGCCTCCGTCGAGGAGTCGTGGCGCCAGTTCTTCCGCTTCGCCGAGGAGGCGATGGGCCGTGCGCCCGCCGCGGCCGATGGCGCGACCGACCCGGATCATGACCGCAAGGTCGCCGGCGCGGCCCGCTACACCACGGCGATCCGCACCTTCGGCCACCTCGCGGTGCCGCTCGACCCGCTCGGCACGCCCCCGCCGGGCGCCGCGGAGCTGACGCTCGAGTTCCACGGCATCACCGACGCCGACCTCGACGCCGTTACCGGCGCCTCGCTCGGGTTCCCGCACCTCGCCACCGCGCGTGACGTCGCGGCGCGGCTCCGCAAGCGCTACTGCACCAACCTCGCCGTCGAGGTCGGGCACCTCGGCTCCGAGGAGGAGCGCGCCTGGTTCCGGCAGCTCTTCACGGAGGAGCAGCTCACCCGTCCGCTCACCGCGGACGAGAAGCAGCAGGTCCTCCGCCGCCTCACCGAGGTCGACGGCTTCGAGCGCTTCCTCGGCCGCACCTTCGTCGGGTACAAGCGCTTCTCCATCGAGGGGACCGACGCCCTCGTCCCGATGCTCGACACCATCATCGCCGAGTCGGCCGCCGTCGGCGCGACGCACGTCGCGATCTCGATGGCGCACCGCGGGCGCATCAGCGTCCTCGCGCACGTCCTCGGCAAGCCGGTCGAGCAGATCTTCGGCGAGTTCCAGGGGCGGCACGACCATCTCGGCGGGATGTCCACCGGCGACGTGAAGTACCACCTCGGCTTCGACGGCACGCGCACCACGCCGCACGGCCCCGTCGCGGTCTCGCTGGTGCCGAACCCGAGTCACCTCGAGATCGTGAATCCCGTGCTGCAGGGGCGCGCCCGCGCGCTCCAGCGCACCGCCGACGGCGGGCGCGACGAGCACGCGGTGGTCCCGGTCTGCATCCACGGCGATGCGGCCTTCCCGGGCGAGGGGATCGTCCCCGAGACGATCAACCTCTCGCGGCTCCGCGCCTACCGCGTGGGCGGCACGCTCCATCTCATCGTCAACAACCAGGTCGGCTTCACCACGGACCCCATCGACGCGCGCTCGACGCGCTACGCGAGCGATGTCGCGAAGGGGTACGAGATGCCGATCATCCACGTGAACGCGGACGACGCCGAGGCGTGCGTGATCGCGATGCGCATCGCGGTGGCGTACCGCACGCGCTTCGGCAAGGACTTCCTCGTCGACCTCGTCGGCTACCGCCGCTGGGGGCACAACGAGGGGGACGAGCCGACCTTCACGCAGCCGCAGCTCTACGAGCGGATCAAGGCGCATCCGACGCCGCGGCAGGTGTGGGGACGGCGCCTCGCGTCCGAGGGGCTCGTGAGCGCCGCGCAGGTCGACGCGATCGACGGCGAGGTCGCCGCGGGCTTCCAGGCGGCGTTCGAGGCGTCGAAGGCCGCCCCCGCAGGCCACGCGCACGCCGTGGCCCCCGCCGCGCCGGAGGCGGTGCACACCGCGGTCCCCGCCGAGACGCTCACCGCCTGGAACGAGGCGCAGCTCACCTATCCCGCCGACTTCACGCCGCATCCGCGCCTCGCCAAGCAGCTCGAGCGGCGGCGCGAGGCGATGGGCGAGGCCGGCGGCATCGACTGGGGCCACGCGGAATCGCTCGCCTTCGCGTCGATCCTCTCCGAGGGGATGCACATCCGCCTCAGCGGGCAGGACGTGGAGCGCGGCACCTTCTCGCATCGCCACGCGGTGCTGCACGACGTCACGACGAACGCGACCTACGCGCCGCTCGCGCATCTGCCAGGCGTGTCGGCGCACTTCGAGGTCTACAACTCCGCGCTCTCCGAGATGGCGGTGATGGGCTTCGAGTACGGCTACAGCGTCACCGCGCCCGACACGCTGACCCTCTGGGAGGGGCAGTTCGGCGACTTCGCGAACGTGGCCCAGCCGATGATCGACCAGTTCCTCGCCTCCGACCGCGCGAAGTGGGGGCAGGACAGCGGGCTCGTGCTGCTGCTTCCGCACGGCTACGAGGGGCAGGGGCCGGAGCACTCCAGCGCGCGGCTCGAGCGCTTCCTGCAGCTCTGCGCGGAGGACAACCTCCGCGTCGCCTACCCGAGCACGCCGGCGCAGTACTTCCACATCTTGCGGCGACAGGCGCGTCGTGCGCACCGCCGTCCGCTGGTGTTGATGCAGCCGAAGTCGCTCCTGCGTCTCGCGCAGGCGGCCTCGACGCTCGCCGATCTGAGCGGTGGAACCTTCCGTCCGGTGATCGACGACCCGCAGGCGGAGACGAAGCGCGCCGAGGTGAAGCGCCTCGTCTTCTGCACCGGCAAGGTCTACTACGACCTCGTGGCGAAGGGGATCCCGTCGACGGTCGCGGTGGTGCGCGTCGAGGAGCTCTATCCCTGGCCGCACGAGGCGATCGCCGGGATCGTCGACCGCTATCCGAACATCGACGAGGTGGCGTGGGTGCAGGAGGAGCCGAAGAACCAGGGCGCGTGGAGCTTCGTCGCGCCGCGGCTCCGCATCTCCACCGGCAACGCGCTCGTCATCCGCTACTATGGCCGCCCGGAGCGGGCGAGCCCCGCCGAGGGGTATCCGGCGGAGCATGCGGAGGAGCAGGGGCGGATCGTGACCGAAGTGCTGGAGAGCCCCGTGGCGGCCGTCGGATCGCGCCGGGCGTCGGGCGCCGCGCGCGCCGGCGCGTAAGGGCACCCGGATGGGTCGGCCGCGGGTGGTGATCATCGGGGGCGGGTTCGGCGGCCTGAACGCCGCCCGCGCCCTCGCGCGTCCCGACCTCGAGGTGCTGCTGATCGACCGCACGAACCACCACCTCTTCCAGCCGCTCCTGTACCAGGTGGCCACGACGTCGCTCGCGCCGAGCGACGTCACCGCGCCGATCCGCTGGATCCTCCGGCGCCAGAAGAACGTCACGACGCTCCTCGGCACGGTCGAGACGATCGACCGACGCAACCGGTCGATCCGCGTGGTGGGCGAGGGGGACCCGATCCACTACGACTATCTCATCGTCGCCCCGGGCACCCGGCACGCCTACTTCGGGCATCCCGAATGGGAGCGGTGGGCGCCGGGGCTCAAGAGCGTCGAGGACGCGCGCCGTATCCGGAAGCGATTCCTCCTCGCCTTCGAGCGCGCCGAGTGGGAGGACGATCCCGTCGCGCGCCAGGCGCTGCTGACCTACGTGATCGTGGGGGGTGGGCCCACGGGGGTCGAGCTCGCGGGCGTGCTCCCCGAGATGTGCGCGGTGGCGTTCCGGCCCGATTTCCGGCGCATCGATACCTCGACCGTGCGGGTGATCCTCGTCGAGGGCGGGCCGCGGATCCTGCCGGCGTTCCCGCCGGAGCTCTCGCAGCGCGCGCACGACGACCTCGTGCAGATGGGGGTCGAGGTGCGCACCAACGCGATCGTGACGCACATCGACGAGAACGGCGTGCAGATTGGCGACGAGCGCATCCGCTCGCAGTCGGTGTTCTGGGCCGCGGGGAACGCCGCCTCACCGCTCCTGAAGACGCTCGACGTGCCGCTCGACGGCGCGGGGCGCGCGATCGTCGGCCCGGAGCTCACCATTCCGGACGACCCGCGCGTCTTCGTGATCGGTGACGCGGCGACGGTGCGCGACGCTCGGGGGCGCGAGGTGCCCGCGGTCGCGCCGGCGGCGACGCAGATGGGGAAGCACGCCGCGCGGAACATCTTCGCGCAGCTCGCCGGCGAGCCGATGCGCCCCTTCCGCTACTTCAACAAGGGCGACCTCGCGACGATCGGGCGCCACAAGGCGGTCGCGACCTTCTTCGACGGGAAGCTCCGGTTCGCCGGGCATCTCGCCTGGTTCATCTGGCTCTTCGTGCACGTGATGTTCCTGGTCGGCTTCCGCAACCGGGTCAGCGTGCTGACGCAGTGGGCGTACAACTACCTCTTCTTCGAGCGCGGCGTACGGTTGATCACCGAGACGGAGGACGCGAGCATGTCGCGGCATCCGGCGCGTACGGGGAAGACGGGGGAATACGAGACGCCGACGGCAGGGTGAACGGCGTCCGCAGGGTCAACGCATCCTGCAGGTCAGGACCCTACCGCGGTGGCAGCGCCCTCACCCGCCCTTTGTTTCACCGTGCTTGGGAATATGCTGCTCGATCCCCATCCCCAGCACGATGGTGATCCCCGCGAGCGCCGCCCCCGTATAGAACGGCACGCCCTGCCCGAGATAATCGAACGCGAACCCCGCCCAGATCGGGCCGAAGACGCGCGCGATCCCCCCGAACGTCTGCTGCACACCCATATATAGCCCGCGCTCGTGGTTGGGGATCACCTGCGAGAGCATCCCCGTCACACACGGGAAGGTGAAGGCGGTGCCGAGCGGGATCAGCAGGACCGCGAGCGCGAGCGTCACGTAGTTCGTCGTGAAGGGCAACGCCCCGAGCCCGAGCGCGAGGAGCGTCTGCCCGATCCGTGAGAGTCGCGGCTCGCGGAAGCGGTCGACGGCGGGGCCGAGCACGAGCGCCCGCGCCACGACCGAGATCACCCCGATATAAGTGAAGACCCAGCCGATCTGTCCCACTCCGATCTGGAACCGAGCATTCAGGAACAGGGCGAGGATCGCCGTCATCCCTTGGAATGCCCCCATCCCGACCGCGTACATCCAGATCAGCCGCGACGCCGGCTCCATCGGATGCGACAACACCCGTCGCACCGCGGTCCCCGACCGCTGCACCTTCGGCCGCGCATGCTCCGCGGTCCCGGCGTACTCGTTCGACTCCGTGAGATACTTGAACGCGAACGCCATCGTCACGAGGGTCAACCCGAAGGCGACGAGTCCGGGACCGACGTTCCCGAAGAGCTTCGCCGACCCGGACCCGAGCACAGGGCCGAGCGCCACACCGGCGTTCGTCGCCGCGGAGAGCCACCCCAGTGTCTTCGCGCGGTCCTTCGGTTCGGTGGCGTCGGCCACATACGCCTGGATCACCCCGGTGGTGCCACCGCCAGCGCCCTGGATGATGCGCGAGAGAAACAGGAGTTCGAGGGAGTTCGCGAAAGCGAACCCGATGTAGGCGATCCCGCTCGCCGCCATCCCCACCAGCAGCGCGGGGCGCCGACCCACACGATCCGAGACCCGACCCCAGAAGGGCGCGCTCAGCAGCTGGGCGATCGCGAAGGAGGAGACGAGGAGCGCGATTACCGCCCCCTCGCCCCCCATCCCGAACCGATCGAAGATCCGCCAGAGCGGCCCCTGCCCGACGAAGCGCTGGGCGTAGAACGGCATCAGCGGGAGCACCATCAGGAGCCCCACCATATCCAGGAACGCCGTCACCATCAGCACGACCAGCTTGCCCAGCGGAGCCTCGCGTCGGGAGTCGGGTGAAAGATAGCCCCGGCGAGCACCAGGGTCGCGGTGCCGGCGGCACCGTTGTCCGTGCCGCGCCAGGCTGATTCGCGCGTCAGCTCGGGGCATCCCCCACCCCAACGTCAGGCCTTCCCTCTGCGGCGCCGGCCCCGTCCGACCGTACCTTCTGAGGGTGCTCGAGATCATCGGCGGGGCGGCCAGGGAGTCCCTCGAGTCGTTCGGCGCGGCGGGGAAGCTGACCGCCGAGGCCGTCCGCTCCGCGCGTGACGTCCGGACCTGGTGGCCGAACTTCTCCCAGCAGGCGCGGCAACTCGGGGTCGACTCCCTCCCCATCGGGACGCTGATCGCCCTCTTCACCGGCGTCGTCCTCGCCCTCCTCGCCAGCTACAGCTTCACCGGCGCCGTCCCGCGCTACCTCGTCGGCACCCTCGTCCAGAAGACGGTGATGATGGAGCTCGCCCCGGTGCTCACCGGTCTCGCCCTCGCCGGCCGCGTGGGGGCGAACATCGCCGCCGAGCTCGGAACGATGCGGGTCACCGAGCAGATCGACGCCCTCGAGACCCTCTCCTACGACCCCGTCGCCTACCTCGTCGTCCCCCGGGTCCTCGCGGCCCTCATCATGTTCCCGGTCATCGTCGGGGTCGCGATGTTCGTCGGGCTCGGCGCCGGGTGGGCCGCCTCGCTCGGCCTCCTCGATCTCTCGTCGACGGAGTTCCTGAAGGGGGCCCGGCTCTTCTTCGACGTCTTCGACGTCCGCTACGGCCTCGTGAAGGCCGCCAGCTTCGGCTTCGCCGTCTCGCTCCTCGGCTGCGTCA
>CAZGIE010000081.1:0-9568 GCA_964526485.1 uncultured Gemmatimonas sp.
GGAGACGCTCACCGAGGTGGCAGCGTGCCGGAAGGCGGGGATCCCGGTGAACACCTTCATGCTCGCGCGCGACCGCGCGTTGGTGGAATTCGTGAAGATGGTCTGCGGGATCACGCGCGGGCGGGCGTATTTCACGAACACGATGACGCTGGGGCAGTTCATCCTGATGGATTTCCTGAAGCGGAAGACGTCGACGGTGCGGTGAGGTACATCGGATCCTCCGCGCCGCCGGTATAGCCTCCATGTCGACGCCCGACGCCCTCGCCCCCATCCTCCTCGGCGCCCTCCTGGGGCTCCGCCACGCCACCGATACCGACCACGTCGTCGCGGTGACGACGATCGTCGCGCGCGAGCGCTCGCTGCTCCACGCAGCACGCATCGGGGCGGTCTGGGGGCTCGGACACTCGCTCACGCTCCTCGTCCTCGGCGGCGCGATCATCGCCTTCCGCCTCGTCATCCCGCCCCGCGTCGGGCTCGGGCTGGAGTTCGCGGTGGCGCTGATGCTCGTCGGACTCGGCTACGCCAACCTGCGGTCCCGCGAAGAAGCGTCGGCGCCCGCCCTGACGCGGCCCTTCTGGATCGGCGTCGTGCACGGACTCGCCGGCTCCGCCGCGGTCGCGCTCCTGGTGCTGGCGACGATCCGCACCCCGCTCGCGGCGGGGGCCTACCTTCTGATGTTCGGCCTCGGCACGGTGCTCGGGATGATGCTCGTGACGCTGCTGCTGGCGATGCCCGCCGTGGTCGCGGGCGAGCGGGTGGTCCGGATGCGTACGGGGATCCGCCTCGCGGCGGGCGCGCTCAGCATCGTCTTCGGACTGCTCCTCGCGCGCGAACTCATCGTCGACGGCGGTCTCTTCTCGGCGACGCCGACATGGGAACCGCACTGAGCCGTTCAGGACCGCGGCGCGGCGGCACTCACGCGCCGACTCGCGGTACGGCCGACGCCCCACCGCGCCCGGCGAGGCGATCCAATCGCGTCGGCCCGCGCCTCGACGCGGACGACCTCCGTGCCTTCGGCACCAAGCTCCGCGCCTGGTATCGCCGCCACGCGCGCGATCTCCCCTGGCGCCGCACCCGCGACCCCTATGCGATCCTCGTCTCGGAGCTGATGCTCCAGCAGACGCAGGTATCGCGCGTCATCGACTTCTACCATCGCTTCCTCGACCGCTTCCCCACCGTGGAGACGCTCGCCAAGGCCCGGGAGTCGCAGGTCGTCGCGCAGTGGGAGGGGCTCGGCTACTACGCCCGCGCGCGGAACCTGCACAAACTCTCGCGCGCCGTGGTGCGGGAGGGATTCCCAACGGAGGCGGACCAGCTCCGCCGACTCCCGGGCATCGGCCCCTACACCGCGGGGGCGGTCGCGACCTTCGCCTTCGAGCGGCGCGCACCGCTGGTGGACACGAACGTCGCGCGCGTGCTCACCCGCGTCTTCGCGCCACGACTCCACCCCAAGCGCGCGCGCGACCAGAAGGCGATCTGGGCGATCGCGGAGGCGACGCTCCCGCGCGCCGGCCGCGCGGCGTGGACCCACAACCAAGCGCTGATGGAGCTCGGCGCGCTGGTCTGCACGGCGCGGGTGAAGCACTGCGGGCGGTGCCCGGTACGGGGGCTCTGTAAAAGCAGGGATCAGGTGTGAGGGGTCAGGGGTCAGGCTAATACGA
The DNA here is from genome assembly GCA_964526485.1 of uncultured Gemmatimonas sp. Classification (GTDB taxonomy): domain Bacteria; phylum Gemmatimonadota; class Gemmatimonadetes; order Gemmatimonadales; family Gemmatimonadaceae; genus Pseudogemmatithrix. The sequence goes on from CAZGIE010000081.1 coordinate 1,662, forward strand.
AGCGGGGGAGAGGCGCTCGGCCCCACCCCCGCTCTGACACCTGGCACCTGGTACCTGACCCCTGGTACCTGACCCCTGGTACCTGACCCCTGGTACCCGCCCTCCCTTACTTCTTGATCTTATGCGACAGATCCACCTTCGCCTGGTACGGCCGCTCGGCGTACCCGGTGTAGATCTGGCGCGGGCGCGCGATCTTCTGCTCCTTGTCGAGCAGGAGCTCCTCCCACTGGGCCATCCAGCCGGCGGTCCGCGCGATGGCGAAGAGCACGGTGAAGTAGTCCGTCGGGAAGTGCATCGCCCGGTAGATCAGGCCGGTGTAGAAGTCGACGTTCGGATAGAGCTTGCGCGCGATGAAGTACTCGTCGCTGAGCGCGATCCGCTCGAGCTCGAGCGCGATCTCCATGTCCTTCGACAGGCCGGCGACGCGGAGCACGTCGTCGCAGAGGGACTTCACGATCTTGGCGCGCGGGTCGTAGCTCTTGTAGACGCGGTGCCCGAAGCCCATCAGGCGGGCGGCGCCCTTGCCGCTCTTCACCGACTCGATGAAGGCGGGGATGTTCTTGACGTCGCCGATCTCCTCGAGCATCCGGAGCACGGCCTCGTTCGCGCCGCCGTGGAGCGGGCCGTAGAGCGCCGAGACGCCCGCCGCGACCGCCGAGTACGGGTCCACGTGCGAGGAGCCCACCGCGCGCACCGCGTTGGTGGAGCAGTTCTGCTCGTGGTCGGCGTGCAGGATGAACAGGATGTCGATCGCCCGCGCGAAGACGGGGTTCGCCTCGTACTTCGGTTCCGACATCCGCGCGATCATGGAGAGGAAGTTCTCGGCGTACGAGAGCGAGTTGTCGGGATAGACGTACGGAAGCCCCTTCACGTGCCGGTACGCGAACGCGGCCAGCGTCGGCATCTTCGCGAGAAGGCGGATGAACGCGATGTCGCGCTCCTGCTCCTCCTGGATGTGCTTCGAGGTCGGGTAGAACGAGGAGAGCGCCGCGACGCCGGCCGTCAGCATCGCCATCGGATGGGCGTCGTACCGGAAGCCCTCCATGAAGCGCTTGATGTTCTCGTGCACGTACGTGTGGTACGTGATGTGGTGCTGGAACTCGTCGTACTCGGCCTGCGTCGGGAGCTCGCCCTTCCGAAGGAGCCAGGCCGTCTCGAGGAAGTTCGACTTCTCCGCGAGCTGCTCGATCGGATAGCCGCGGTAGCGGAGGATCCCCTTGTCGCCGTCGATGAAGGTGATCGCCGAGCGGCACGACGCGGTGTTCATGAACGCCGGATCGTAGCCCATGATCCCGAAGTCGTCGGGATTCACCTTGATCTGCTTGAGGTCCGCCGTGCGGATGGTCTCGTCGGTGATCGGGGCGTAGTAGATCTTGCCCGTGCGCGAGTCCTTGATCTCGAGGTGGTCGCCGGTGGGGGGAGTCGTCGTGCCGGACATCGGAGGGGATTCCATCTGGGGGTGGGACGCGCCGGCGCAGCGGGCGCCCGGCGGATGCGCACGAGCGATGTGCGCATGCGGGAAAGATAGCGCGCGGCACGGGCGGAAGTGCCGGGCCGCACCGCGTCGCGGTATCGTTCCGGGACCGTGTCGACGAGCCCCCTCCTCCTGCTGCTGGTCGGCGTGGCCGCCGCCGTCGGCGCCGTGATGAACGCGATGGCCGGGGGCGGGACCCTGATCACCTTCCCCGCCCTCGTCGCCCTCGGGGTCCCCCCTATCACCGCCAACGCCACCTCCACCGTGGCCCTCTGGCCGGGGACGATGGCGTCGATGTGGGGATACCGCCGCGAGCTCGGGGGCGCCCGCGACTGGGCCCGGGCCTGGGCGATCCCCAGCATCATCGGCGGGGCGGTCGGCGCCGGCCTCCTCGTGGTGACCCCGGAACGCCGGTTCGAGCAGCTCGTCCCCTGGCTCATCCTCGGGGCGACGGTGCTCTTCATCGGCCAGGGGCCCCTCCTGCGCCGCATGCGCGAGCTCGCGCCGGGGGACGAGGCGAACCCGCTGATGGCCCGGACCGCCGAGTGGCTGGCCTCCCGCCAGATCACGCAGGGCGATGGGACGCTCCGGTCCCCGTCGCGCGCCTTCCTCGGGTACCAGTTCCTGGTGGCGGTCTACGGCGGCTATTTCGGGGCCGGTGCCGGCATCCTGATGCTCGCCGCCCTCGGCCTGATGGGGCTCACGAACATCCACCAGATGAACGGCCTCAAGAACTGGGGGGGCGGGCTCTTCAACCTCGTAGCCGTCGGGATCTTCGTGGCCGGCGGTCTGGTGAATTGGCCGATCGCCCTCGCGATGGCGGCGGGGGCCACCGCCGGCGGGATCGGTGGCTCCCTCCTCGCGCAGCGCGTGGGGCAGGCCTGGGTCCGCCGCGTGATCGCCGTCATCGGGCTCGGGAGCGGGCTCGCGATGCTGTTCGGACTCCTTTGATCTCGCCCTCGGAGACCTGATCATGACCGATATCCCTCTGCACCAGGCCGACGACGCCCTCCCCCCGCTCGACCCCGCCGATTGGGAGGCCTTCCGCGCCCTCGCGCACAGAATGGTCGACGACTCGATCGACTTCCTGCGCGACGTGCGCGAGCGCCCCGCGTGGCAGCCGATCCCGGGAGCGGTGCGCGACCGCATCCTGCACGAGCCCCTCCCGCGGGCCGGACAGGGAGACGCGGCCACGTACGACGACTTCCTCCACCTCGTGCGCCCCTACCCCAACGGCAACATCCACCCGCGCTTCTGGGGGTGGGTGATGGGCACGGGGACGCCGCAGTCGGCGATGGCGGACTTCCTCGCTTCGGTCCTCAACCCGAACGTCGGTGGCCTCGAGCAGGCGCCGAAATACGTGGAGCAGGTGGTGGTCCGCTGGCTCGCCGAGGCGATGGGGTACCCGCCGGAAGCGGGCGGCATCCTGATGAGCGGCGGCACGATGGCGAACGTCCTCGGCCTCGCCGTCGCGCGCCGGCGCCGTGCGGGGTTCGATGTGCGCACGTCCGGCGGGCACGGGGCCGACGAGCCACGGCTCACCCTCTACGCCTCGACCGAGGTCCACGGCTGGCTCGCCAAGGCGTGCGATTTCCTCGGCCTCGGGACGGAGGCGTTCCGTCGCGTGCCGGTGGACGACGCGTTCCAGGTCGACGTTGCGGCGATGGCCCGGATGATCGCGGAGGATCGTGCCGCCGGGCACCAGCCGTGCTGCATCATCGGGACCGCCGGCACTGTCCAGACCGGGGCGACCGATGATCTCGAGGCGCTCGCCGACCTCGCGGCCCACGAGGGGTGCTGGTTCCACGTGGACGGCGCCTTCGGGGCGCTGGCGGCACTCTCCCCGGAGACGGCGTCGCAGGTCCGTGGGATGTCCCGTGCCGACTCGATCGCGTTCGACCTGCACAAGTGGGGATATCTCCCCTTCGGCGTCGCCTGCCTGCTCACGCGCACGGACGCCGACCTCGTCGACACCTTCGCGATGCAGGCGGCGTATCTCGCGCAGGAGCCACGCGGCACGTTCGGCCGCGAGGGCATCTACTTCGCCAGCCGCGGGATCGAGCTGACGCGCCGCTTCTCGGCGCTCAAGGTGTGGATGCTGTTCAAGGCATCCGGGCTCGACCTCCTCGGCGCGCACATCGCGCGGAACGTCCGACAGGCGGCGTATCTCGACGCCCTGGTCCGCGCGGCCCCCGAGCTGGAATCGCTCGCCCCGACGCCCCTCAACATCGTGAACTTCCGCTACGCCCCGGCGGGTATCGCCGCGGATCGGCTCGACGCGATCAACCGGGAACTGCTCCTGCAGCTGCAGGAGCGTGGGATCGCCGTGCCGAGCGGCACGACGATCCACGGGCACTACGCGATCCGAGTCGCCATCACCAACCATCGATCGACCACCGCCGACTTCGATGCGCTGGTCGACGGGGTACGGACGATCGGCGCCGCGCTCACGACTCCATCTTCTTGAGCTTCCGGCGGTCGCGGACCACCACCGCGGCCGCGGCCACCGCACCGGCGGCGACGGCGGCCTTCGCCGCCCGGCGCGCCGTGTGCTTCGCGCGCCCGACCTTGGCCTTCATCGAGCGGCGCCCCTCGCTCGCTAGGATGCGCGTCTCCACCTCCTCGATCGCGCGCGCCGCCGCCTTCCCCACCGTCTCCGTCACCTTCGCCATCATCGCCTCCGCGTGGTCGTGACACCGGTCGATCCGGTGCCGACCGCAGGCTACGACGGGGTGACCCGACGGTCAGTCGGGGAACGGGGGCGCGGGCGTCAGGTGGGGACGGACGACACGGGTCAGCGCGGCGGGACGCCGGCGATCCGACAGACGATCTCCCACTCCTTCCGCGTGACCGGCTGCACGCTGAGGCGGCTCCCCTTCTGCACGAGCGCCATCTTCTCGAGCCCCTTCACCCCCTTCAGCTCGGCGAGCGTCACGAGACGGGGGAAGGCCGCGACCGCGCGGACGTCGACCATGTACCAGGTGGGCTCGTCCCGCCGCGACTTCGGGTCGAAGTGCGGATCCGTCGGGTCGAAGGCGGTGTGATCCGGGTAGCCCTCGCGGATCACCTCACAGATGCCGGCGATCCCCGACGGTTCGGCGTTCGAGTGATAGTAGAAGACGCGGTCCCCCTCCTTCATCTGGTCGCGCAACGTGTTCCGCGCCTGATAATTCCGCACCCCGTCCCAGCACGTCGTCTTTTTCGACGCCTTCAGCAGGTCGGCGAAGCTGAAGACGTCGGGCTCCGACTTCACCAGCCAGTGGTTCACGCGATGCCCCGCCGGATGGCCTTGGTGACCGCCTCGACGAAGGTGTCGATCTCGTCGACGGAGGTGTAGATACTCGGCGTCACGCGGATCCCCTTGAACTCCGGGTGCGTGATCGGCGTCGAGACGATGCGATGCTGGGCGAGGAGCCAGTTGCCGAGCGCGCCGGGGTCGATCCCCTCGACGTCGAACATCGCGATGGCGCCGCCGGTGTCCGGACCGACGGCCGTGTGGAGCTTCACCCGGGGGCTGACGGCGAGGAGCTGCCGCGCCCACCGATCCCGGAGGTAGCGGAGCCGGGCGATCTTCCGGTCCATCCCGATGCCGCGGTGGAAGGTGATCGCGGTGGAGACGGCGTTGAAATTCGCCTGCGGGTGCGTGCCGATCTCCTCGTACTTGCGGATGTTGCGATCGCGGTCGGCGGTCGGCGTCGAGGCCATCAGCGGCCAAAGGCCCGGGATCTTCGACTGACGCACATAGAGCATCCCCGCGCCGATGGGGGCGTGCATCCACTTGTGGAGCGAGGTCGCGTAGTAGTCGCAGTCGAGCGCGTCGCGTGTGAAGGGGAAGTGCGCGAAGGCATGCGCGCCGTCGACGAAGACCTCGATGCCCTTGGGCCGCGCGAGGGCCTGGATCTCCCGGATGGGGAGGATCTGCCCGGTGAGGTTGGTGATGTGCGGGAGCTCGATGACCTTCGTCCGCGGGGTGATGGCCGCCTCGAGGTTCCGGAGGAGGACCTTCGGGTCGGTGAGCGGAACCGGGAAGGAGACCTGCTTCACGACGATCCCCTCGCGCCGCGCCCGCTGCTCCCACGTGTTGATCATCCGCCCGTAGTTCTGGTTGGTGATCACGACCTCGTCGCCGCGCTTCAGGTCGAGCCCGAGGATCATGATCTCGAGCCCCTCGCTGGCGTTGCGCGTGACCGCCATCTCCTCGGGGTCGCACCCGAACTCGCGCGCGAGCTCGCGGCGGGTGCTCTCCATCCGTGGCTCCAGCACACGCCAGTTGTGTTCGACGGGGAGCTCGTTGACGAAGCGCAGGTCGCGGATCATCTGCTCGAGGACGTGACTCGGCGCCGGCGAGATCCCCCCGTTGTTCAGGTTGATCATCGTCCGGTCGGCGTCAAACGCCTTCTGGACCTGCATCCAGTACGACTCGTCGTCGGCGAGGGACGCGGCGGGGCGGTCCCCCGCGAGGACGTTCGCCTCGAAGAGCCGCGCCATCGCGCGCTCGTTGAAGACGGGGAGCGCGACACCGGCGCCGGCGAGGCCGGCGAGGAAGTGGCGGCGGGAGGTGTGGGGCACGGGTGGACTCCTCGGACGAGGGGGCGGGACGCGCCCCTACGCTACCACGCGCGGGGACCCCCCGCCATCGGCGAGGGCCGCCCCCGAGGCCCCGGTGTCGCGCGATGCGCTCACCCGTACAGATTCCCCGCATGCTCGGCGAATCCGCGATCACCCTCACCTTCGTCGGCGTCTGGCTCCGCTTGGCGGTGCTCGCGACGCTCGTGGCCGCCGTGCCCGTCGCCGCACTCGCCTGGGCCGCGCGCACGCGCCGGATCTCCCCCTTCGGTGCGGTGGGCCGGACCATTCGCCGGCTCACCGATCCCCTACTGGACCCGCTCGTGCGGCGCTTCGCGCGCTACGGCGTGCGTGCGGACACGGCACCCTGGTGGGGGCTGCTCTTCCTGCTGCTCGCCGGCGCGGCGGCGATCGTCCTGCTCGACCTCGTGCGACAGGTGCTGGGCGACCTCTACCTCGCGAGCCAGGGCGTCGGCGACGGCCTGCTGCGGCTCGCGATGAATTGGACGTTCGAGTTGCTGCGGCTGGCCATCCTGATCCGCGTCATCGGGAGCTGGTTCGGCTGGGAGCGCCACGCGGTCGGCCGGCTCGCCTGGCGGATGACCGAGTGGCTGCTCGGTCCGATCCGCCGCCGGCTCCCCGCGGTCGGCGCGATCGACCTCTCCCCGATGGTCGCCTGGTTCGTGCTGGCGATCGTGGAACAGCTGCTGCACTCGGTGCTCTGACGGGTCACTCCACGGCGCCGGGCCGCGCGGCGAGCCGCGTCGCCCGCCACCCGAACAGCCCGAGCGCCACGAGGGGGAAGCCGACGAGCTGCGCGACGAACCAGGGCGCCACGTCGGCGGGGACGAGCCCGCGGAAGAGGTCGTGTAGCCGGACGGCGGCCTCGAGGGGCGGGGCGAGGATCTTCACGGCGTGCGTCGCGGAGGGAGGGAGACCCGCCGGGCCCGCGAGCGCGGTGAAGCCGGCCGGGACGAGCAACCAGAGGATGAGCGCGCCGGCGACGCCGCGTCGGACGACCGCCGCGGCGCCGACGGCCGCGAGCGCGCAGCTGAACGACCAGGTGGCGACGAAGAGGAGGAGCGAGACGACGCCCGTCGTCGGCAGCGGGGCCGCCGCCCGGAGTCCCGCGAGCGCGAAGGTGGCGACCCCACCCACGGCGACGAGCGTGACGACGACCCCGAGGCCGGCGAGTCGCCAGCAGTCGCGCGACCCCGCGCCGGCGCGCGCGAACACCGTGGTCCAGACGACGGGGCGCCGCAGGAGCGTGAAGGGCGCACCGATGACGGCGAGGGCGACCAACGGCGGCGCATACATGAGGATCGCCATCCCCAGCTCCGCCCGCGCCCGCGCCATCAGCGCGACCATCGGCAACGCGAGCCCCCAGAGGAGCAGCGACCGCCGCCACGCCCGCGAGGCCGCGAAGACGAGGCATGCGGGCCGCCACCGTGGCGGACAGCGGTCGAGGAACGCCGCGCGCATCACGGACGCCCCTCGGTGGCGGCGAGGTACCGGGCGCGGACCTCGGTGACGCTCAGCTCGGCGGGGACCATCAGGTCACCCATCCGACCGCGGGCGAGGACGAGCAGGCGGTGCGCCGTGCGCACGAGGAGATCGAGATGGTGCGACAGGAGCACACAGGTCGTGCCGCCGGTCGACGCCCAGACGATCGCTTCGCGCATGCGTTCGTGCGCGGCGGGATCGAGCCCCGACTCCGGCTCGTCGAGGATGGCGAGCCGCGGACGGAGCCGCAGCGCGAACGCGGCTTGGCAGGCGCGCCATTCCCCCTTCGACAACTGGGCGATGCGGCGATCGAGCAGCGGCCCGAGCCGCAGGATGGCCGCGAGCGGATGGTCGTCGATAGGGC
>CAZGIE010000082.1:0-9280 GCA_964526485.1 uncultured Gemmatimonas sp.
GGCCGACGCTGACCTTCTTCGCCTTCCTCTTCATCCTGGTCGGCGCGGCGGTCGGTACCGGGCTCATCGAGACCCTCGCCGGTGGCCTCCGCCGTGCCATCACGGAGGGGAGCGGTGCGTTTGGGCTCAGTGAACGTGGGACGCTCATCTTCGCCGCGTTGCTCGTCTGCTGGGTGGCCGGTCTCCTCTCGGCCGTGATGGACAACATCCCGTTCGTCGCCGTCAGCATCCCGATCATCGGGTCGCTCGTCGCGGCGCTTCCCGGCGACGCGACGGTCCTCTGGTGGGCGCTGTCCCTCGGGGCCTGCCTCGGGGGGAACGGCACGCCGATCGGCGCCTCCGCGAATGTGACGACGCTCGGCATGGCGGAGCGTCAGGGCTTTCGCATCTCGTTCGCGGATTTTGCGGCGGTGGGCGCGCGCGTGACCGCCTTCACGCTGGTGGTGTCGTCGGTCTTCCTTGCGGGGTACGTGGCGCTCGGTCCCGATCGGGTGGCGGTCGCCGGGGCGGGGGTGCTGGCCGTGTCCCTTCTGGCCCTCTGGCGCTACGAGCGGGCTGCTCAGGGATGATGCATCCCGCGGCGCCGGATTCCCCGGTGGTCATCCACCGCCCGGTTGGGCCGCCGTCCGCGGTACTCCTTGACTCCCCGCATAGTGGGTTCGCGTTCCCCGACGACTTCGCTCCTGTCGCGCCACTCGCGGCGTTGCGGACGACGTGGGATGCGCACGTCGAGGCCCTCTGGTCGGGCGCGCCCGGCGTCGGCGCCACGCTCCTCGCGGCGACCTTTCCGCGCTGCTACGTCGATGTGAACCGCGCCGAGACGGATCTCGACCCGGCGCTGCTCGCCGAGCCGTGGGACGGCCCGCTGGCGCCCACGGACTACTCGGTGCGGGGGATGGGGTTGATTCGCCGTGACGCGCTACCCGGTGTGCCGATGTACGACGGTCCCCTGCCCGCGGCCGCGGTGCGTGCGCGCCTCGCGCGCTGGTACGCGCCGTACCGTTCCGCCGTGGCGCAGGAGATCGCCGACGGGTGGGATGTGCATGGGAGCGTCTGGCACCTGAACTGCCATTCGATGAAATCCCGCGGGAACGCGATGAACGTCGACGCCGGGGCGGCGCGGCCCGACGTCGTCGTGAGCGACCGGCACGGCACGACGGCGGATCCCGCACTGACGGCTCGCATCGCCGCGTGGTTCACGGCGCGCGGCTACCGGACCCAGGTGAACGACCCCTATCAGGGTGGGGATCTCGTGCGGACCTTCGGCGCCCCGGCGCGTGGGGTGCACAGCGTGCAGATCGAGATCAATCGTGCCCACTATATGGACGAATCGACGTGCGAGCCGCACGGGGGGTTCGACGCGCTCCGGGACGACCTGACGGCGCTCGTCGCCGCGCTGGTCGCCTGGCGGGCCGAGGGCGCCATCGCATGAGTGCGCCGTCGGGGGCGGGATCCGACGCGCCGCCGACGGGTTCGCGTGGCGGTGTGCTGCGACGACTACTCGATGCGGTGGAGCGGATCGGGAACGCTGTTCCACACCCGGCGACGCTCTTCCTCGCGCTCTCTGCCGTGGTCGCGCTGCTCTCGGCGTTGGCGGCGGCTGGCGGCGTCGCGGCGACGCATCCCGGGACCGGCGAGCCGGTGCCGGTGGTGAACCTCTTGTCGGCCGGTGTCGTCCGCCGGCTCGCGCTGGAGCTCGTGCCCAACTTCATCGGGTTCGCGCCGCTCGGCCCCGTGCTCGTGTCGCTCCTCGGGCTCTCGGTCGCGGAGCAGAGCGGACTCCTCGGCGCCGTCGTTCGGCTGCTGGTGGCCCGCACGTCGGCGCGGTTCCTGACGCTGGCCGTGGTCTTCGCCGGTGTGAACGCGCACACCGCAGGGGACGTGGGCTATGTGCTCCTGCTCCCGCTTGCGGCGGCGCTCTTCCATGGCGTGGGTCGGCACCCGGTGGCCGGATTGGCGGCCGCGTTCGCTGGGGTCTCGGGGGGGTTCGCGGCGAATCTCCTGCTCTCGCCCACCGACCTCGTCCTCGCGGGGCTGACGCAGGAGTCGGCGCGCCTCGTGGATGCGGCGTACGTCGTGGCGCCGACGGCCAGCTATTGGTTCCTCGCCGCGTCGGTGGGGCTGGTCACCCTCGTCGCGACGGTCGTGACGGAGCGCGTGGTGGAGCCGCGGCTCGGGACCTATCGGGGGACGGTCACGGCCCCGGCGGGGGCGGCACTCACCGAGCGAGAGCGGCGTGGGCTCCGATGGGCGGGACTGGTCGTGTGCGCGCTGGTCGCGCTCGTGGCCTGGGGGGTGGTGCCGGCTGACGGGTTCCTCCGGGATCCGGAGAAGCCGGGGGTCCTCGGGTCGGTGCTCGTGCGCGGGCTGGTCGCGCTGCTCTTCGTGTTCGGCGTGCTGCCGGGCATCGCGTATGGCGCGGCGACCGGGACGATGCGCCGCGACGCCGATGTGTATCGTGGCATGCAGCGCAGCCTGGAGACGCTGGCGGGCTATCTGGTGGTCGTCTTCTTCATCGCGCAGTTCGTGGCGCTGCTGTCGTGGTCGAACCTCGCGTTGGTGCTCGCGGTGCACGGCGCCGATTTCCTCCGGGGGCTCGCGCTCGGACCGGTCCCGCTCCTGCTGATGCTCGTCGTGGTGACGGCGGTGACGGACCTCATCCTCGGTTCCGCCTCCGCCAAGTGGGCGATGCTCGCGCCGGTGCTCGTCCCGATGTTCATGCTGCTCGGCTACTCGCCGGAGCTGACCCAGACCGCGTACCGCGTCGGGGACAGCCTCACGAACATCATCACACCGCTCGCGTCGAACTTCCCGCTCGTGCTGATGTTCCTGCAGCGCTACGACGAGAAGGCGGGGATCGGGACGCTGACCGCGCTGATGCTCCCCTACTCGCTGGCGAACGTGGTCTGCTGGACCGCGATGCTCGTGGCCTGGGTCTGGGCCGGACTCGCCACGGGTCCCGGCGCGCCGTTGTTCTTGGGGCGCTGACCCCGGCGCGCAGGCGCCTCGGGACGGGCGCCGCCGCGCGCTGGGCGACCGCATCCCGGCGCCCGACTTACCCGTGAATGGCCTGTGCGGATCGAGCGAGCGCTTCCGGGGCCAGGTGCTCCAGCGGGAGCGCCAGGAGCGCGTCCACGCGGGCGGCCAGCGCGTCGAAGGTCCGCGCGAACGCCTCGCGCGCCGCCGCGGGCTCGGTCTCGTCGGCGGGGTCGGGGAGGCCCCAGTGGACCTGCGCCCGCGCCCCGGGGAAGAAGGGGCAGGCTTCCTGCGCGTTGTCGCAGACGGTGATCACGAGGTCGTACGTCTCCCCCGCCACGTCGTCGATCGACTTCGGCGTGCGCCCCTTCCATTCGATTCCATGGGCCTCGAGCGTCTCGACGGCGTAGGGGTTCACGCGCGGGGCGGGGCGAGACCCGGCGCTCGCCCCCGTCACCATGCCCGCGGCGCGCACGGCGCCGCGGGTCTGCAGCAGCGCCTCACCGATCTGGCTCCGGGCGGAGTTCCCGGTGCAGAGGACGAGAACCTTGAACGGCGTGCTCATCGCTGGCTCACGCGGCGGGCTTCTTCCCGCGGACGAAGGCGGCCATGAACTTCCCGTCGATCGCCGCGAGGTTGGCGTCGATGTCGACGCCGGACTCGCGGAGGAAGGTGCGCGCGTCCTCGCTTCGATACATCCGCGTCGGTTCGATCTCGATGTCGGTGAAGCCGGCAGCCGCGAGCAGCCGGCGGAACTCCGACTCCTCGAGCGCCCCCGCGACGCATCCGATCCAGAGCTCCATGCTGCGCCGGACCGCGGCCGGCACCTCGCCGCGGACGACCACGTCGCTGACGGCGAATCGCCCGCCCGGCTTGAGCACCCGGAAGGCCTCGCCGAGGACGCGTGCCTTGTCGGCGGAGAGATTGATCACGCAGTTCGAGATGATCACGTCCACCGACGCGTCGGGGAGCGGGATCGCCTCGATGTGGCCCTTCAGGAATTCGACGTTCGTGACGCCCGCCTCGGCGGCGTTCTTCCGCGCGAGGGCGAGCATGTCGTCGGTCATGTCGAGGCCGTAGGCCTTCCCGGCGGGCCCGACGCGGCGGGCGGAGAGGATCACGTCGATACCGCCCCCGGATCCGAGGTCGAGGACGACCTCGCCGGGGTGCAACTGGGCGAGGGCTGTCGGGTTCCCGCAGCCGAGGGAGGCGAGGACGGCGGCGGAGGGGAGTTCGTCCGTCTCGCCGTTCACGTAGAGGTTCGACGTGATCGGGTCGACGGTGCCATTGAAGGCGGCGCCGCCGCAGCACGCATTGACGGGGCCGCAGCAGCCGGTCTCGTCGGTCGGGGTGGGGGCGTCGGCGACGGCGAGGACGCGTCGGGCGGCTTCGCCGTACTTCTCGCGGACGATCTCGGTGAGGTCGGCGGGGGTGGACTCTGCCATGGTCGCTCCGGGGCTGGGCCGACCCCCAGGTCGGCCGGTCAGGTGGCGCATCGGGTCGCCATTCGGGCGGCGGCTCTGGCGAATATACCCTGCTAGATTGCGGGTGTCCCTTCGGGGGCGTTCCGGTCCGACCCGGTAGCTCAGCTGGTAGAGCAGCGGCCTTTTAAGCCGTAGGTCGTGGGTTCGAGCCCCACCCGGGTCATCGATGCGACGTCACCTTCTTCATCGCGTGGGCACCCTGCTGGCCGCGGTCGCGCTGCTCGTCGCGCCGCTGCGGGCGACCATCGCCTGCGACATGGGCGGCCCGGCGCCCCACCCGGCCGACGCTGTCGACGCCCCTCCCGCGGTCGCGTCGCAGGAGGCGTCGGCCGGCGCGCGCGCCGCGCACGCCCCGCACTCGGGCCACGCGATGCCGGCTGTGGTTCCGGCGGAGCATGCAGGGCAGCACCCATCGGCGTTCTCGTCGGAGCATCCGTCGCCGGACCACTCTGCGCCGCGCGGGCCGATGCCCGCTCCCTGTGACGACCTCGCGAGCTGTGCGCTGGTCGCGCTCCCGCCCTCTCCGCTCGAGCGTGCCACCGTCGGGACGGCGCCTGCCGCCCCGCGGATCGCCACCGCTGACGCCCCGACCGCCCCGGCCGCCGGAGTCGAGCCGCCGCCGCCGCGAGCCTGATCGTCCGGTCGGCCGCGCCTCCGCGCGACCGACGCGTGCACCTCCGCGCCAGCGCCCGTCGACGCCTCGTCCGAGCCGGCGACCCGCGGCATCTCCCGGACGATCCGATGTTCTTCTCCCTCCGCGCCCTCGGGGCGCTCCTCCTCGTCGCTGCGCCCGCGGTGTCCGCGCAGACCGACTTCTACAACACCGACCGCGGCCGGCCGCTTCGCACCGAGGACGCCGTCGTCATCGAGCGTCGCGCGATCGAGTTGCAGGCCATCCCGGTCACCGCTGCCCGCGCAGGTCGAGGGGTGTCCACCCTCGGGGTGGCGCCGTCGATCGCTTTCGGTCTGCTCCCACGGACGCAGCTCGAGCTCGGATTCCCGTTGGAATCCCGCGACGATCTCTCGCAGCCCGGTCCGTCGACGGGACTCGCGGGGGTCGAGATCGAAGCACTCCATCAGCTCAACATCGAGTCCCGGGCGCTCCCGGCGTTCGCGGTCGGCGCCGGGGTACACCTCGGCACCGGCGCGCTGGCGCCGGCACGGTCCCTGGGCACCATCCGCGCGCTGGCCACGCGAACCCTCGGCTGGGGGCGCGTCCATGTGAATGGCGCCTACACCTTCGGCGAGGCGCTCGCGGCGACGGATCCGGGCGCCGATGATGTGGCCCGGTGGGAGGCCGGCCTCGCGGTGGACCACACGTTCTTCTTCCGGTCGCTGCTGGCGGGCGCCGAGGTGGTGGCGCGCGCGCCGATGACGCCGGGCGCGCCGACGCAGTGGGAGGCGGGGGTCGGTGTCCGCCACCAGCTCTCGCCGCGACTCGCGGTCGATGCGGGGCTCCGGCGTCAGCTCGCATCGGGTGGCCCGAGCTGGGGGCTGACCGTCGGCGGCGCCTACGCATTCGCCCGCAGATGGCGCGCCCCCGCACCGGGCGAGGCGTCGGGGGCGCGCGCGCCCGGTGCTTCGGAGCCATCCATCGCGCCGCGTCCGATGGCGGCGGATGCGTCTGCCCGTGCGGCGGCCTCGCCGTGGATCACTACCTATGAGCAGTTCTACCTGCAGGCGCCGCACAACTTCACCTTCCGCCGCCGGTATCCGGCCGCGGATCGGCTCTTCAACGCCTTCGATTACGGCCACGCGATCCTCTATGAGATGCTCTGGACGCAGCCGTCCGAGGCGCAGCGACGGCTGGAGGGCGCGATCTACGATCGGTTGACCACGCAGGTGCTCGACGCGCCGCCCCGGCTCCCGCTGGTGGAGGACGCGATCGAGCCGCGCTATGCCCGCCTCGCGCCCGAAGCGAAGATGATGTTCGAGTGGGCGCACCTCCTGCACCGGCAGGTCTACGACATCCTCGCGGATGAGCGGATGGGTGACGCGGCGAAGGACGCCGAGATGCGGCGGCTGCTCGCCTATTATCGCTCCCGGCCCGACCTCGCCTTCAGCCTCGTGCCGAAGAACATGTCGCTGATGCAGGAGCAGCCGTATTCGCTCGCCTTCCGGCAGGCGTATCCGAAGTTCAACGGGCTCATCTGGGCGTATCACTGGCTGCAGGTGGGGCTCTATGAGCCGCTCGTCGTGGGCCGCACCTCGGCGGAGCGGCAGGCGGGGGTGATGGCGACGGTCGCGCGCTTCCGGCAGATGATCCCCGGGGCGCCGGACGGCTATCCGCCGATGATGCCGATGACGGCGGCGATCGCCCCGACCTTCGCGACGCGCTGGCCGGAGATCGCGATCATCTTCGACAACCTCCATTCGATGCACGACGTCATCTCGGACATCCTTGCGAACGACGCCGTGCCGCGCGCCGAGAAGCGGGCGCTGATCCTCAAGGCCGCGTACGCATTCCGTGACGACACGACGGAGGTGATGACGGTCGCGGGGTGGCGGAAGATGTCGCTCGACATGGGCGTCGAGAATCAGGGCGGCCCCGCCGTCGGGTTCCTGCCGGCGCTCCCGGTCTCGGGGATGGCCCGCGGGATGGTGATGCGGTACGACCGGGACGGGAATCCCCGCGATGGGGAGCATCATCACCACCCGTAAGCGGGGTGGCGGGAGGCGCGCCGGTCGGCGCCTCCCGCGCGGCGGGTCGCCAGACGCGAGTGGTGGGCCGGGCGATGGGGGGGCTGGACGGGTAGGGGATTCCCTGAAGGATTTCAGGTGCCCCCCTTCTGGGCCCCTCCACGTAGGGAGACGACCTTCAGCGCGAGTCCTCCGTCCCACCCTCAGCGCCCCAGACGATGACCCTCAGCGACGAACTCATCCGTGTCCTCCTGGCCGACGACCACGCCGTGGTCCGGGCCGGACTCAAGGCCGTGATCGGCAATGCCCGTGACATGCTCGTGGTGGGCGAAGCCTCGAGTGGGCCGGAGGCGGTGGCGATGGCGGAGCGGCTCAAGCCGACGGTGGTCGTGATGGACCTCTCGATCGGCGAGGTGGATGGCGGGCAGGCCACCAAGATGTTGATCGAGAAGGGCGTCCCCTCGCGGGTCCTGATCCTCACGATGCATCCCGAGGAGGAGTACCTCGTCCCGATGCTGGAGGCGGGGGCGTCGGGGTTCCTGCCCAAGACCGCCGCCGACGCGGAGCTACTCGATGCGATCCGCGCCGTCGCCCGCGGCGACATCTTCGTCCGGGCCCAGGCGGCGCGGATCCTCGCGAAGGGGTACCAGCGGAAGGACCCGATGCAGGAGGAGCGGTCCCGGTACGAGCGCCTGACGGAGCGTGAGCGCGATGTGTTGCGGCTGACCGCGCACGGCTATTCGGCCCCCGAGATCGGCGGGCAGCTCTTCATCTCCCCGAAGACGGTCGACACGTACAAGCAGCGGATCCAGGACAAGGTCGGGCTCTCTCACCGGCACGAGTACGTACAGTTCGCGCTGCGGCTGGGCCTGCTGCAGGCCTGACGAGTCGACGGCGCGCGCACGGCCGTCATAGCTTTCACGCATGGCGTCGTCGGCAGCCGGCCTCATCGCGGTCGTTCTTCTCCTCGCGACCCTGCTCGTCGGGTTCACCGTCGTGCGCCGGCGCCGGGACGTCGAGGCGCACGCCCGCGTCGCCGCGGCGCTGCGGGCCTCCGAGGCGAAGTTCTCGGGGATCCTCGAGATCGCGATGGATGCGATCATCACGATCGACGTCGAGCAGCGCATCCTGCACTTCAACCACGGCGCCGAGCGGATCTTCGGGTACCCTGCGACGGAGGCGATCGGGGCCCCGCTCGCGATGCTCCTCCCGGAGCGGTTCCGCGGCAGCCATGCCGGGATGGTGCGTGGCTTCGCCGGCGCGCCGGAGCCGGCGCGGCCGATGGCGGACCGTCGCGAGATCTTCGGCCGGCGGCGTGACGGCACCGAGTTCCCCGCGGAGGCGTCGATCTCGAAGCTCGCGATTCCCGATGGCGCGATGGTCTTCACCGTCCTGCTGCGCGACATCAGCGGCCAAAAGGCTTCGGAGCAGTCGGAGCAGCGGTTCGCCGGCGCCGTCGCGGTCCTCGGGGAGACACTCGACCTCGGCGGGACGGAACGGTCGGTCGTGCAGCTCCCGATCCCCTGGCTGGCCGATGGGGCATTCCTCGACCTCGTCACGTCCTCGCCGCAGTTGCGGCGGCTCGCCGCCCGCACCGGCGACGCGCGCCGGGACGCGGCGCTCACCGCGGTGGCCTCCGGCCCGCTCGACCTCGATGCGCCCTGGCCGGTCGTCGACGTCATCCGCCGCGAGCGGGAGGAGCACGTCCTCGGTGTGACGGAGGACTGGCTGGAGGGGCGCGCCGCGGACGATGCGGAGCTCGCGAAGCCGGTCGGCCGCCGATGAGCGGGGGCGAGCGGTCGATCGCGACGGAACTCTCGGTGCGCGCGGCCTTCGCGCTCGACAACGCGCGACTCTTCACCTCGGCGCGGCAGGCCACCAGCGCCCGGGACCACGCGCTCGGCGTGGTCTCGCACGATCTCCGGAATCCCATCTCCGCGATCGGGATGAGTGCCCGCGCGCTGCTGCCGTCGATCCCCGTCGATGACGAGGTTCGACAGCTGCTCGGATGAGTCAGGCGTCGCGCACGTTCCAGTCGCGCTTGGCCACTGGCTCCTTGTCGCTCCAGGGGAAGTTGATCCACTGGTCGGTGCGCTTCCAGACGTAGTCGCACTTCACCACCGAGTGGCTCTTCTCGTAGAGGCACGCGGTGCGCACCTCGGCCACCTTGCCAGCGCAGA
>CAZGIE010000082.1:9290-9551 GCA_964526485.1 uncultured Gemmatimonas sp.
CGTCGGCGATGAGGATGCGGGCGTGGCTGACGTCGACGAAATCGGGAGCCGGGGGAAGGATGCGGGGCACTTCGAGGCGCTCGTCGACACCGGTGTAGAACTCGACGTTCATCGTGTAGACGTTCTTGACGCTCAGTGCGTAGCCGAGGGCGCCACCGATCAGCAGGCCACCTCGTGCGATCGAGAGGATCATGTCGGGCTCGTAGTCGTCGGCCACCATCTGTGCCAACTCGCGCGAGGCGGTTCCGAACATCTCCCAGG
>CAZGIE010000083.1:0-1328 GCA_964526485.1 uncultured Gemmatimonas sp.
GGATCGAGCCCGGTCATCGCGCCACCTCCGCCCCGGCCACCGGCGCCCCGCGCAAGCCGAGCGCGTCATAGGACAGCCCAAGGAATGCCGGCTCCGAAGCCGCCAACGCCGCGAAGGCGCGAGACGGGAGACCGCAGTCGTCGCTCGGCGCACCGACCGCGGTCGCCAGATCAGCCAAGGCGTACCAGCTGGGGCGCGCGAGGCCCGGCGCCGCCTTCGCCTGCAGGAAGCGCTGCACCCGACCACGCAGATTGGTGAAGGTCCCTTCCTCTTCCGCCACGTTGGCGATCGGCAGGACCGCCGCCGGCACCGGGATGCCGGCGGGGAGCGTGGTCCCGATCACGATCACCGCTGAGGCCTCCGCCGCCCGACGGAGGTCGACACCCTCCAGCGCATCGCCCGCCACCACGAGCACATCGCCCGTCCGCAGGCCGCCGAGCAGATCGTCATCCCGCCGCGCGAATCCGAGCAGCTCCGCCCCACGCACGTTCGGCGCCCGATCGGCGCGGAGCGCGAGGTCCTCGACGCCAGGGAGCGGCGCCTCAGGGCCCGTCGCGCACCGGAAGACGCCCTCGCCGGACGTGGTCCCGACGATCCGCTTGAGCAGGAAGAGCGCCTCGTTCGAGAGGTGCGGGCTGCCGACGACGTAGGCGCGACGCCCCCGCAGCACCTCCGCCGCCTTGGCGATCGCGAGCTCCCAATCGACCGGCGAGAGGACGTCATGCAGGCGGATCTTCGGGGATTCGAGCCGATCGGCGCGATTGAGCCACTGATAGTCGAGCCGACCGACGTCGCAGAGATAGAAGTGGTTCACGGCCTCGTTCGGGCGCGGCTTCATCCGCACCACGACGTTGTCGCGTGTCTCGAGGACGGTGTTGCACCCCTGCGAGCAGCCGGGGCAGACCGAGGCGGTCCGATCCAGCTCCCACGCGCGGGCCTTGTTCAGGAAGTCCTTCGAGACGAGCGCACCGACCGGGCAGAGGTCGATGACGTTGGCCGCCCACGGGTGGGTCAGGTCGGCGTCCGCGGCCTTCGAGATGACCGCGCGGTCGCCGCGCTCGGAGACGCAGAGGACCGGGGCCTCGTGCACGTCGTCCATGAACCGGACACACCGGGTGCAGAGGATGCAGCGGTTCGTCACGTAGAGGACGTCGCCGCCGAAGTCCTCGACCGGATTGAAGCGCTTCGGCTCGCGATAGCGCGAATCCGCGCGGCCTTCCTGGAAGGTGTAGTCCTGCAGCTCGCACTCGCCCGCCTGGTCGCAGATCGGGCAGTCGAGGGGGTGGTTGATCAGCAGCAGCTCGAGCACGCCCTTCCGAGCCTCGAGC
>CAZGIE010000083.1:1338-9530 GCA_964526485.1 uncultured Gemmatimonas sp.
CACGAAGAGATGCGTGCCGTCGGGGCCGCGCACCGCGATGGTGAAGGTCGCGGGCACGACGCCCTCGAAGGCCTCGTCGCCGCCGGCCTCGTCGCGCGGCACGCGCACGACCTGCCCCTCGCCGACCGCGGTCGCGCAGGACGGGGCGAGCTTCGGGAACTTCTCGACCTCGACGAGGCACATCCGGCAGACGCCGGCGACCGGGAGGCCGGGGTGGTAGCAATAATGCGGCACGAGCACGCCTGCGGCCTTCGCGGCCTCGAGGATCGTCGTGCCCTCGGGGACGCTGACCGCACGCCCCTCGATCGTCAGGGAGACCATCTTCGTCGCCGTCATCAGACCCCCACCGCCACGGTCGACGACCGCCGACCGGTGATCAGCGCCTCGAACTCGCCGCGGAACTTCTTGATACCGCTCACGACCGGGGCGGCGCAGGAGTCGCTGAGCACGCAGATCGTCTTGCCCGTCATCGACTCGGAGAGGTCGAAGATCGTGTCGAGATCCTCGAAGGTGCCCTGCCCCGCGACGATCCGCTCGAGGATCCGCGTCATCCACGCCGTGCCCTCGCGGCACTGGGTGCACTGCGCGCAGCTCTCGTGCGCGTAGAACCGGGCGAGCCGGGCGAGCTGCCGCGGCATCGACTGCGCGTCATCGAAGATGATGACGCCGCCGGACCCGAGCATCGTGCCGACCTCGAGGAACCCCTCGTAGTCCATGCGCACCTGCTCGGCCTCTTCGATCGTGATCACCGGGACGGAGGAGCCGCCCGGGATGATCGCCTTGAACTTCCGTCCCGCCGGCGGGCCGCCGCAGAGGTCATAGAGGAAGTCCTTGAACGGGAAGCCGAGGACGACCTCGTAGTTCCCCGGCTTCGCGACGTTCCCGCAGACGGAGAAGAGCTTGCTCCCGGTGCTCTTCGGGCTGCTGAGACACATCCCCTTGTACCACTCAGCGCCGTTGTTCAGAATGTGCGGCACCGCGGTGAGGGTCTCGACGTTGTTGATCGTCGTCGGCTGGCCGAAGAGTCCCGACACCGCGGGGAACGGGGGCTTGATCCGCGGGTTACCGCGCTTGCCCTCGATCGAGTTCATCAGGGCGGTCTCCTCGCCGCAGATGTACGCCCCGGCGCCCTTATGCACCCAGATGTCGATGCGCTTCCCGGACCCCATCGCGTTCGGGCCGATCACGCCGGCGGCGCGCGCCTCGGCGAGGGCCGCCTCCATCACGCGGATCGGCTCGGAGAACTCGCCGCGGATGTAGATGTAGGCCGTCTCCGCCCCGATCGCGTAGGCGCCGATGGCGACGCCCTCGATGAGCGCATGTGGCGTCCACCGCATGATCTCGCGGTCCTTGAACGTCCCCGGCTCGGACTCGTCGGCGTTGCAGCAGAGGTAGTGGGGCTTGCCGTCCTCGAGCTTCATGAACGACCACTTCAACCCCGTCGGGAAGCCGGCGCCCCCGCGGCCGCGGAGGCCGGAGGCCTTCACGACGTCCTGGATGGCCGTCGGGGCCATGGTCAGGGCCTGCGCCAGCGCCGTGTACCCGCCGCGGGCCTTCCAGCCCTCGAGCGTGCGGGCGGCCGGGTCCCCGAAGTGCTTCGAGAGGACCGGCGTCTCCTGCGGATGCGACTTGTGCGGATATCCCATGGCTCAGTCCCCGAGCGCCGCGAGGATGCCGGGGACCTTCTCCGGCGTCACGCACTCGACATAGTCCTCGTTGATCTGCACGGGGGTCGCGAAGCCGCACGCCCCCAGGCACTCGACCTCGATCACGGTGTACTTCCCGTCCGGCGACGTGAGCCCGAGCTCCTTGCAGCCCGTGTGCTCGAGGAACGCCTTCACGACGTCGTCGGCACCGGCGCAGAGGCAGGGCGAGGTCGTGCAGACCTGGATGAAGTGCCGTCCCACCGGATGCTGGTGGTACATCGTGTAGAAGGTGACGACCCCCTTCACGTAGGCGGCGGTGCAGTCGAGCTGCTCGCCGATCTCCCGCATCGCGTCCTCGCTGATCCATCCGCGATCCTGCTGCACCATCCAGAGCGCGGGCAGGAGGGCGGCCCGCTTGGAGGGGTACCGAGCGATGAGGTCGGCAAGCTCGCGGCGACGCGCCGAGCCCTCCGTGAACACCGGGACGTAGGGCGCGGCGTCCCCCCCGTGGCCGTGCCCGTGGGCCGGCGCGGACGGTCCGTGGCTCATCGGTCGATCTCCCCCATCACGATGTCGATGGACGCGTTGATGGCGATGACGTCGGAGAGGAGGTGCCCCTCCACCATCCGCGGGATCGCCGAGAGGTTCACATAGCTGGGCGGCCGGATGCGCCACCGAACGGGCTTCGCGGTGCCGTCCGAGACGAAGTAGTACCCCTTCTCACCCTTCGGACTCTCGATCGGGACGTAGGTCTCGCCGATCGGGGGCCGCGGCCCTTCCATCACCAGCTTGAAATGATGAATCATCGACTCCATCTCGCTCGTCGCCTTGTGCTTCGGCGGGAGGATGAGTCGCGGGTCATCGATGTTCACCGGGCCGTCCGGGAGCCGCGCGAGCGCCTGTTCGAGGATCCGCACCGACTGGCGCAGCTCCTCGAACCGGACGAGGAACCGGTCGTACACGTCGCCGTTCGTCCCGACCGGGACGTCGAAGTCGTACGTCTCGTAGCCGAGGTACGGGAAGTCCTTCCGGACGTCATAGGCGACGCCCGAGGCCCGAAGCATCGGGCCGGAGAGCCCATAGTTGAGGGCCTCGTCGGGGGTCATCACGCCGAGCCCGACCGTCCGGCCCACCCAGATGGCGTTCCGGGTGAGCATAGCGTCGACCTGGTCGAGCGTCTTCGGGAACCCGCGGAGGAAGGCCCGGAGGCCGTCGGTCCAGCCATCCGGGACGTCGGCGATCATCCCGCCGACGCGCGTGCCGCTCGTGGTGAGCCGCGCCCCCGTCCACCCCTCGAGGAGCTTGTAGACGTTCTCGCGCTCCTGGAAGCACCAGAGGAACGGCGTGAAGGCGCCGATGTCGATGCAGGTGGTCCCGAGCCAGACGAGGTGCGAGATGATGCGCGAGAGCTCCATCGCGATGACGCGCAGCACCCGGCACCGCTCGGTGATCTCGACGCCGAAGAGGCGCTCGGCCCCGAGGACGAACGCGACGTTGTTCCCCATCGAGTTCAGGTAGTCCTCGCGGTCCGTCCACGGGATGATCTGGTTGTACTGGCGGTACTCGCCGATCTTCTCGAAGCCGCAGTGCAGATAGCCCACGTGCGGGATGCACCGGACGACGGTCTCGCCATCCAGCTCCAGCACGAGGCGCAGCACGCCGTGGGTCGCCGGATGCTGCGGCCCGATGTTGATCAGCATATGCTCCCCCTCGAACTCCGGCTCGAGCCCTGGGGGGGCGGCCGTGAGGCCCTCGGCGCCGAGGGGGATGCGGATCGGGCGCCCATCCGGGCCGAGCCCGGAGGTGGAGAGGGCGACCTCGATGGTCTTCGTCGCGGTCATCGGGTCACTCCCCCGTCCTCGCCCCGCCACCGAGACGCTTGCGCATGTCCTCGGGGAGCTGGGCGAAGGCATCGGTGATCGAGAGCTCTTCCATGGAATACCGGGCCTCGGGATCCGCCGCGAGCGCGTTGCGGAGCTGTTCCGCGCGTGAGAACCGACCGCGGAGCGGGAAATCCTTCCGGAGCGGATGCCCCTCCGCGTACTGCTCCCAGAGCAGGATGCGCCGAAGGTCCGGATGCCCGTCGAAGCGGATGCCGAACATGTCGTAGCACTCGCGCTCGAGCCAATCGGCCCCCTTCCAGACGCCCCAGACGCTCGGGACCTCGAGCGGGGCACCGTCCTTGGGTAGCTCGACCTTGAGCCGGAGGAAGCGGCGGAAGGCGATGGACCGCAGGTGCCAGACGACCTCGATCGGCCGGACCGGGTCGCGGTACTCCACGGCCGTCACGTCAGAGAGGTACTCATAGCGCTGCGTCGGATCCGACTGGAGCCAGGCGCAGATGACGGCGACCTGGGCGCGCGCGATGTACACGGTGGTCTCGCCCCACACGACCTCGTGACGCCCGATGGCATCACCGAAGCGGGCGCGCAGGGCGTCGACGGTGGGATTCGCGGAGCCACCCCGGTGCGGGACGTTTGTCGGGGTGACGGGGGCGACGTCGCCGGGCTGGCCGGGGTAGACGATCGCGAAGGCCGGGACGCCCGGCGCGGTGGGGGGATTCGCGCTCACGGGGCCGACCGGGTCTGGTGCACCGAGTTCCCGAAGGGTTCGGAGAGCTCATCGATGCGATGCGCCGGGATGTAGAGCTGCGAGGTCGGATCCGGCTCCATCTCGTTCCGGAGGGAGTCATCCGACATCCGCTCCTCCATGATCTTCTTCTGGAGCATCATGATGCCGTGGATCAGCCCCTCGGGCCGCGGCGGGCACCCCGGCACGTACACGTCGACTGGGATGATCGTGTCGATCCCCTGCACGACGGCATAGTTATCGAACATTCCGCCGGTTGAGGCGCAGGCGCCCATCGAGATGACCCACTTCGGCTGCGCCATCTGCTGGTAAATCCGGCGAATGACCGGGGCGAGCTTGAACGGGACGCGGCCGGCGCAGATGAGGACGTCGCTCTGGCGTGGGGAGAACGCCATCCGCTCCATCCCGAAGCGCGCGAGATCGTAGTGCGACGCCGCCGTCGCCATGAACTCGATCGCGCAGCAGGCGGTGCCGAACGGCATCGGCCACAGGGAGTTCGCGCGGCCCCAATTGACGAGGAAGTCGAGGCGGGTGGTGATCCACCCCTCCTGCGACTGCGGATTCCAGGAGACCGCGCCGGCGCGGTCGGGGGCCGCCATCAATCCCATTGGAGGGCTCCCTTCTTCCAGATGTAGAGGTAACCGACGAGCAGGATGACCATGAAGACGAGCATCTCGCCGAGGCCAAAGAACGAGGCCTGCCCCGCCGGACAGGCGCCGGCGACGAGGGGCACGGCGCAGGAGAGCTGCCGATAGGTCGCGCTCCACGGGATCATGAACACCGTCTCGATATCGAAGACGATGAACAGCATCGCGACCATGTAAAACTTGATGGAGAAGCGCTCGCGGGCGTCGCTGAGCACCGGCATGCCCGATTCATAGGGCTGCTGCTTGACCGGCGTCGGTCGCGACCGGGTGATCAGGTGCGACAGGCCGATGATGGCCACGGCGTTGACCGCGGCGAAACCGACGAGCAGGAGAACCGGGAGGTACGTCCGTTCCATTGGGGGGGAGAGCGGAGCGTGATCGTGAAAAATTTCACGAACTTCTGTTGTCGGACAGGAAGCTATCGGGGGTCGCGAGCGCAAGCAACGGCATCCGCCCACCCGGATTCGGCCCGGCGGAGGGGTGACTGACCCGCTCGGGGGCGCGTAGCTTTCCCGGGTCCCGGGGGCCTCGAACCCCCGCCCCACCCCACCTTCTTCGCGCCCCGCCCGTGTCGATCAAGAACGATCGCTGGATCACCGAGATGGCCACCAAGCACGGCATGATCGAGCCCTTCGAGAGCTCCCAGCAGCGGAACGGCGTCGTCTCGTACGGCGTCTCCGCCTACGGGTACGACATGCGTGTCGCTTCCGAGTACCGGATCTTCACGAACGCGCTCAGCTCGATCATCGATCCGAAGACCTTTGATCCGAAGTCCTTCGTCGAGTTCGAAGGCGACGTTTGCATCGTGCCACCGAACTCGTTCGCGCTCGCACGGAGCGTAGAGTACTTCCGCATCCCGCGGAACGTCATGACGGTGACCGTCGGCAAGTCGACCTACGCCCGCTGTGGGATCATCACGAACGTGACCCCGTTCGAGCCCGAGTGGGAGGGGTACGTCACGCTCGAGATCAGCAATACGACGCCCCTGCCGGCGAAGATCTACTCGAACGAGGGGATCGCACAGGTCCTCTTCTTCGAGGGGGACGAGGCGCCGCTCGTCTCATACAAGGATAAGAAGGGGAAGTACCAAGGGCAGGTCGGCGTGACCCTGCCCAAGATCTGATCCTCCCACCGAGCCCCCCACGCAATCCCCCGCTTCGCTCCATCCGCAGGTCGTCCACTTCGCCATCGCGCTCCTGTTCGTCGGCGTGCCGCTCCGGCTCGTCGCCCTGACCGGGAAGGTGCCCTTCGCCAAGCACGCGGCGACCCTCCTGCTGATCCTCGGAACGGTCGCGGCGGCGGTCTCGGTGAAGTCGGGGGTCGACGCGCACGGCCCCGTCGAGCGCATTCCCGGCGCCCGCGCCGCGGTGATGGAGCACGAGGAGCATGGCATCCAGGCGCGGAACCTCTTCCTCGGTGTGGCCGCCCTGGAGCTCCTCGCCCTCGCGCTCGCCTCGCGCGCCGCGACCGTTCGCTTCACGAAGGCCGCCTACATCGCCTCCGGGGCGCTCGGGCTGGTCGGGATGGGCGCGCTCTACGAGGCCGGCGAGCATGGCGGGGAGCTCGTCTACAGCTACGCCGGCGGGCCCGGCATCCGCAGCGGGGACACGACCGATGTAAAGCGGCTCCTCCTGGCCGGCCTGTACGCGCAGGCGCAGGTCGACCGCAAGGCGGGCGAGTTCTACGCCTCGGCGCGCCTCACGCAGGAGATGGCGGCCCGCTTCCCGCAGGACACGACCGTGAAGTTCCTGCTCGCGGAATCGCTGCAGAAGGACGAGAAGAATTACCCGGGCGCCCTGCTCGTCGCGCGGAGCATCGCGATCGACACGGCCAGCGCGCGCTGGGTGGCTCGCCAAGCCTCCCTGATCGCGGACCTCCAGCTGGCCATGGGCCAGCCGGACAGCGCCAAGGCGACCCTCCTCCCGGTCGTGGAGCGCTACCCGCAGAACACCCGACTCAAGGCGAAGCTCGACTCGATCCCCTGAGTCCGACGCCGCCCCACTGGCACGAGGGCCCCGACATCCACGAGATGTCGGGGCCCTCGTCATTCCACCGTTCGCGTGACGCCTCCGTGCGGCGGCCCGCCCGCGAGCGCACGCGCCGCGGACTCACGCCGCGCCGGTCCACTCCGTCGCCTCGACCTTCGTGGCGCTCGCCCGGATGAAGTCGCGGTTGAGCTGCATGATGGCGTCGATGGAGATCCCCTTCGGGCAGGCCTCCTGGCACTCGCCGTGCAGGGTGCAGCCGCCGAAGCCCTCCTCGTCCATCTGCGCGACCATGGCCAAGGCGCGGCGATCGCGCTCCGGCTGCCCCTGCGGCAGGACGCCCAGGTGGGTCGCCTTCGCCGCGGTGAAGAGGGAGGCCGAGGCGTTCGGGCAGGCGGCGACGCAGGCACCGCAGCCGATGCAGGCGGCGTTGTCCATGGCCCAGTCCGCATCCCCCTTGGGGATCGGGAGGGCATTGGCGTCCTGTGGGGTGCCGGTCGGGGCGCTGATATACCCCCCCGCCTGGATGATCCGGTCGAACGCGGACCGGTCCACGACGAGGTCCTTCACCACCGGGAACGCCTTGGCGCGCCACGGCTCGATCCAGATGGCGTCCCCGTCCTTGAAACTCCGCATGTGGAGCTGACAGGCGGTCGTGAGCTTCATCGGCCCGTGCGCCGAGCCGTTGATCATCAGGCCGCACGACCCGCAGATCCCCTCGCGGCAGTCGTGGTCGAAGGCGATCGGCTCCTCGCCGCGCTGGATCAGACGCTCATTCACGACGTCGAGCATCTCGAGGAAGCTCATGTCGGGCGAGATGTCCGGCGCGGGATACTCCACCAGGCGGCCCGGCTGGTCGGGGGCCGGCTGTCGCCAGACGTGCAGGGTGAGTTGCAGGCTCCCGGCGCTCACTTGTAGCTCCGCGTGCTGAGGTGGACGTTCTCGAAGGCCAACGGCTCCTTGTTGAGGATCGGATCGACGCCATCCCCGGCATACTCCCACGCCGCCACATACGCGAAGGCCTCGTCGTTGCGCTTGGCTTCCCCGTCCTCGGTCTGATACTCCGTGCGGAAATGCCCGCCGCAGCTCTCCTCGCGATGCAGAGCGTCGCGGCACATCAGTTCGCCGAACTCCAGGAAGTCGGCGACGCGGCCAGCCTTCTCGAGCGACTGGTTGAGCGTCGCGTCGGAGCCGAGCACCTTGACGTTCTGCCAGAACTCGGCGCGCAGCGCCTGGATCTTGGCGATCGCCTCCTTCAGGCCCGCCTCGTTGCGCGCCATGCCGCACTTGCTCCACATGATCTTGCCGAGCGCGCGGTGGAAGTC
>CAZGIE010000084.1:0-9529 GCA_964526485.1 uncultured Gemmatimonas sp.
GCGGCCTCGGAGCAGGAAGCGCTCGAGCGGCTCGACGCCGCGTCCGAGGCGGCCCGGCTCGCCGCGGCGGCGCCGACGCCGGGCGACGCCGATCCGGTCGGCACCCCGTCCGTCGGCGATGCCGTCGCCGTGGGGACGCTCGGTGGCAAGACCGGACGGCTCCTCGAGCGCCGGGGCGCGGAGGCCGTCGTCGCCGTCGGGTCGCTCAAGCTGACGGTGCCCCTCGCGACGCTCCGCCGTCTCTCGGCGCGGCATCTGCGTGCGGAGAAGGTGGCGATCATCGACGTCCCCGAGCTCGAGGCCAAGCCCGAGGTCGATGTCCGCGGCGTGCGTGTCCATGAGGTCGATGACCTCGTCGTGCACGCCCTCGACGCCGCGATCCGGGCCGACCTCCGTCAGCTCCGCATCATCCACGGAAAGGGGACGGGCGCGCTGCGCGAGCGCGTCGGGCAGGTGTTGACGCAGGACCGTCGCGTCGCGCAATTCCGTCTCGGCGCCTGGAACGAGGGCGGCGCCGGCGTCACCATCGCGGAGTTCGCGTGATCCCCGACGAGATCGTCCAGCAGGTCAGCGACCAGGCCGACATCGTCGCCATCGTCGGCGAGCATGTCCGTCTGAAGAAGACGGGCACCGTCTGGCGCGGGCCCTGCCCGTTTCATCAAGGGAAGGGGCCCAACTTCTCCGTCGTGCCCGGGAAGGGGTACACCTGCTTCGTCTGCGGGGAGAAGGGCTCGGTCTTCACGTTCCTGCAGAAGCGTCTCGGGATGACGTTCGTCGAGGCGGTGAAGCACGTGGGGGCGAAGGCTGGCGTCGAGGTCCGCGAGGTGGAGCGGCGGAAGGAAGGCCCCGATCCGCGCGAGCCGATGTGGGAGCTGCAGGCGACCGTCGGTGCCTACTTCGAGCGTACCCTCTGGGAGGGCCCCGCCGGGGCCGATGCGCGCGCGTATCTCGCCTCGCGCGACGTGTCCCGCGGCCTCGCCGAGACCTTCGGCCTCGGCTTCGCCCCGCGCGACCTCCAGGCGATGCGGTCGCACCTCGCCACCCTCGGCTACACCGACGAGCGCCTGCTGGCCGCGGGGCTGCTCGTCGCGCGCGACGAAGGGCCGGAGCTCCGGCCACGGTTCCGCGACCGATTGACCGTCCCGATCCTCGACGCGAGCGGGCACACCGTCGGCTTCGGCGGGCGACTCCTCGGACCGGGGGAACCGAAATACCTCAACTCCGCGGAGTCGGAGGTCTTCCAGAAGGGGAAGCTCCTCTTCAATCTCGGTCGGGCGCGCCACGCCATCCGCAAGGCGGAGCAGGCGGTGATCGTCGAGGGGTACTTCGACGTGATCCGCCTCCACAGCGTCGGGGTCGAGGGGGTCGTCGCGCCGATGGGGACCGCCCTCACCGAGGGGCAGGCCGAGCTCCTGGGCCGCTTCACGCGGCAGGCGGTGCTGCTGTATGACGCGGACGGACCGGGGCAGAAGGCGACCTTCCGCGCCGCGGACGTGTTGCTGGCCAAGGGGTTCGAGGTCCGCGTGGTGACGCTCCCCGAGGGGGAGGATCCCGACACCTTCGCGCGCACGCAGGGGGCGGAGGCGGTCGCGCGCGCGATCGCGGGGGCGATGGATGTGTTCGACCGGAAGGTGCAGCTGCTCGAGCGCGCGGGATGGTTCGGCGACCTGCAGCGGAAGCGGCGTGCGCTCGACCGCCTGCTGCCGACGATCCGCGCGGCGAGCGATCCGGTGACGCGGGACCTCTACCTGGCGCGCGCGGCGGACGCCGCGGGGATCGCCCGCGAGGTCCTGCTCGCGGAGCTCCACACGGTCCGGCGCGCCAACTCGGTGCGGCCGGCCAGTGGGTCAGCGACGCGCGGCACCCCAGGCTCGCGCCCCGACGCACCCGATGCGCCCGTCCTGTCGGGACGCGCGCCCACGGGGCCCTACCGATCGACGGTGGAGCAGGCGAGCGCCGAGGCGGATCTCCTGCGGGTGATGCTGACGCAGCCGATCTGGCTCGATCGCATCGTCGAGGAGGTGGGGAAGCTCGAGGAGGAGGCCGGCGCGGACGACGGAGCGGACGCCGGCGTCGACTGGGACGACGAGGCGGGGCCCGGCGCGGCCTTTCGGGACGACGTCTTCCGGGCGCTCTACCTCGCGCTCCTCGACCTCGGGCCCGACGTCCCGCCGGAGGCGCTGGCCGAGCGGCTCCCGCCGGCCGCGGTGCGCGTGTATGAGGAGCTGCGGGGGGAGCCGGGGGCGATCGTCGACGCACGCGCCACGATCGACGGGGCGGTGCGCAAGCTGCGCGGCCGGGCGCTCGACGCCCGGGTCCGCGCCCTCGAGCAGCTCCTCCCGCTCGCGGCGGGTGGGGAGAAGGACGCGCTGACGCTGCGCATCAAGCGGTTGGCGGACGAAAAGCGGGCGCTCGGCGTCCCCTCGTGGGGGAGTGTCCGACGGCGCTGATGGCGCGCGCCATAGACAGGCGCCGCGGGTTTGGCGAATGTTCCTCTGTCCGCGGCGTCGCCGCGGCACCACGTGACCGCCTTCCGATCCCGACATGTCCGACATCCAGTCCCTGCTCGCCCTCCAGCACGACGACCTCGCCATCCACGAGCTCGAGACTCGGCTCGCGGCGCTGGAACCGAGGATCCGCGAGCTGGATGCGAAGCGGCAGCGGATCGTCGACGCCATCGCCCGGCAGTCCGCGACGGTCGCGGCGGAGGAGAAGAAGCAGGCCTTCCTGCGGGACAAGATCGCCGAGCATCGGGAGCTGATCGCGCGCAACCAGGCGCAGCTCGATGCGGTCAAGACGATGCGTCAGGCGACCGCGGCGGCCGCGCAGATGGAGCAGGCGAAGGCGATCGTCGCGGGCGAGGAGAGCGATCTCCTGGCGCTCTCGCGTCGGCTCGAGGAGCTGCGCGCGACGCTCAAGGCGTCGGAGGCGGAGCTGGAGGCCTGCACGGCGGAGCAGGCGACGGCGCGCGACGAGGTGGCCGCGGAGCGGGCCGCCATCGACGGCGAGCTCGCCACGGCGCAGGCGAAGCGTGCGGCGACGGCGGAGGGCGTGCCGGCCGCGCTGCGCCAGCGCTACGACCGCATCCGGAACAAGCGGCGCGTGCACGTCGTCGTGCCGCTCAACGCGATGGCGTGCGGCGCCTGCGACACGGCGATCCCGATGCAGCGTCGTCATGCGATGTCGACGGGCACCGTCATCGAGCTCTGCGAGGCGTGCGGCGTCCTGATGTACCACGCGGGGTGAGTCGGACCCGCCCGGCGGCGCGGTGGCTCCCGCCGTCCGCCGCGCCCGCCGCGACGGTGGATGCCCTCGCGGGGGCGCTCCGCCCCGTCGCGGGCCAGTCGGGGAAGACCGCGGTCCCGCGTGAGGTCTGCGAGCTCCTCGCCGCCCGTGGCCTGACGGAGCTCTCCGCGGTCAAGCGGTTCCTCCGTCCCGCGCTCGCCGACGTCGAGCCGCCGGAGACCCTCGCCGACCTCCCCCGCGCCGCGGATCGACTCGTCGCGGCCGTCCGCGCCGGCGAGCGGATTCTCGTGCACGGTGATTACGACGTCGACGGCATCTGCTCCACCACGCTGATCACGCGGGTCCTGCGCCGCCAAGGCGGCGACGTCGTGCCGTTCATCCCCGACCGACTGCAGGACGGCTACGACCTCGGCCCCGCCGGCGTCGCTCGCGCGCAGGCGGTCGGCGCGCGCGTCGTCCTCACGTGTGACTGCGGGACCACGGCCCTCGCCCCCGCCGCGGCGCTCCGCGCCGCCGGGATCGATCTGATCGTCTCCGACCACCATCTCCCGGGCCCGACGCTTCCCGAGACGTTCGCCCTCGTGAATCCGCGGCGGGCGGACTGCCCCTCGGCGGACAAGGACCTCGCCGCGGTGGGCGTCGCCTACAAGCTCGGCCTCGCGGTCTGCCGCCGGCTCGGCGGCGACGAGGGGATGGTGCACGAGCTCCTCGACCTCGTCGCGCTCGCGACGATCGCCGATGTCGCGCCCCTGCGCGGCGAGAACCGGATCTTCGTCCGTCACGGCCTGCAGCGGATGGGGGAGAGTACGCTCGTCGGGCTCCGGGCCCTGATCCGCGCCGCGCGCCTCGACGACCGCGCCCTCACGGCGGGCCGCGTCGGTTTCACCCTCGCGCCTCGCCTCAACGCGCTCGGGCGGCTGCGGCAGGCGCTGCGCGGCGTCGAGCTCCTGCTCGCGGAGGACGAGGGGACGGCGAACGCCATCGCCCGCGAGTGCGAGGAGCTGAACCAGGAGCGGCAGGCGATGGACCGCGCCATCCTCGACGAGGCCATGACGGAGCTCGGACGGCGCGACCTCGAGCGGGAGTGGGGGCTCGTCCTGCACTCCGACCGCTGGCACGCCGGGGTGATCGGGATCGTCGCGTCGCGCGTGGTGGAGGCGACGGGACGGCCCGCGATGCTGATCGCGGTCGCCGACGGGGTGGGAAAGGGGTCGGGGCGCTCGAACGGCGCGCTCGACCTGCACGCGGCGCTCGCCGCATGCGGCGACCTGCTCGTCAAGCATGGCGGGCATCGCGCGGCCGCCGGTCTGACGATCGCGCCGGCGCGCATCGGCGCGTTCGCCGAGCGGTTCAATGACGTCGCGCGCGCGCAGATGACCGCGGACGACCTCGTACCGCGGTTGCGGACCGACCTTACGCTCCCGGTGGAGGCCGTCGATGCGCGGCTCGAGCGCGCCTTCCGCCATCTGGAACCGTTCGGCGTCGGGAATCCCGGGCCGGTGCTCGTCTCACGTGGGGTGACGGTCGTCGGGGCGCCGCGGCGCGTCGGGACCGATGGCGTGAAGTTCGCCGTCGCGGGCGGGCAGGGGCCCCTCGAGGCGATCGCGTGGGGGCTCGGCCCGCGCGCCGCGCTGGTGAAGGCCGGCGCCACGCTCGACCTCGCCTACAAGCTCGACTGCAACACCTTCCGCGGTGCCGAGGTGCTGCAGGCGGTGGTGCAGGACCTCCAGCCGGCGGGCGCCATCGATGGCTGAGCTGCGCATCGTCGCCGGGGCGTGGCGCGGCCGTCGCATCCGCGTGCCGACGTCCGGCCGCGTGCGTCCCACCGCGGACCGGGTGCGCGAGGCGTGGATGAGCATCGTGCAGCCCGCGCTCGACGGCGCCGAGGTGCTCGATCTCTGCGCGGGGTCGGGGGCGCTCGGGTTGGAGGCGCTCTCACGTGGCGCCGCGCACGCGACCTTCGTGGAGCGCGACCCGCGGGTGCTCTCGACGCTCCGCGAGAACATCGCGGCGTTGGGCGCGGAGGCCTCGGCGACCGTGCTGCGCGCCGAGGCGGGGCGCTTCCTCGCGGGGCTCGACCGCCCCGCGGCGACCGTCGCCCGCACCGTCGCCTTCGCCGACCCGCCGTACGGGGAGGGGATCGCCCTCGCCGTGGCGACGCGCTGGCTCGCGGCGCCGTTCGCGGCGATCTTTGGCGTCGAGCACGAGGCGGCGTTGACGTTGCCGACGCCGCCGGCGCCGGCCACCGTGGACCGGCGCGTCTACGGCGACACGGCGATCACCCTGTACCGCACCGGACCCTGAGATGCCCAAAGTCGCGCTCTACGCCGGCAGCTTCGATCCCATCACGAACGGGCACGCCGACCTGATCCGTCGCTCCCTGAGCTTCGTCGACCGGCTCGTCGTGGGCGTGGCCGTGAACGTCGCCAAGCAGCCGCTCTTCAGCGCCGACGAGCGGATGGCGCTCATCCGCGCGGCGGTCGAGGACGACCCGCGCGTGGAGGTCCGGGCGTTCCGGGGGCTGGTGGTGGACTTCGCCAAGGAGATCGGCGTCTCGGTGGTGCTCCGCGGCCTGCGCGCCGTCGCGGACTTCGAGTACGAGTACCAGATGGCCCTGATGAATCGTCATCTCTCGCCGGGGCTCGAGACGATGTTCATGGTGCCCTCGGTGCAGGTGAGCTATGTGAGTTCGTCGCTGGTGCGGGAGGTCGCCCGCTTCGGCGGCGACATCGACGCCCTCGTCCACCCCGCGGTGGCGAAGGCGTTGCGAGAGAAGTTCGCGGGTTCCTCCCCCTCCTGACCCCCGGAGCGCCGTCCCGATGAGTCTGCAGATCGCGATGCAGGGTGATGTGCTGGTGATCGCCGTCGAGGGGCCGCTCATCGTCGGCAACCGACAGGAGTTGAAGCAGGAGGTCCTCGACCGGGTCGAGTCGGGGGTCCGGAAGGTCGTGATCGACTTCGCCGGCACCGCCTACATCGACAGCTCGGGGCTCGGCGTCCTCGTCTCCCTCGCGAAGCGCCTCCGGGAACTCGGCGGGGATCTCCGCCTCGCGTCGCTCAGCGACGACCTCCTGACCCTCTTCGAGCTGACCAAGCTCGACGCGCTCTTCCAGATCGCCGCCTCGCGTGCGCGGGCCCTCGAGGGCTTCTAGGTCGTGACGGCGCCGGCGGCGCTCGAGCTCCGCGTCCCGAGCGACGTGGCGCGCATCGAGGGGATCGTCTCCGAGGTCGTGCAGCGGTGCCGGCAGCACGCCTTCACCGGTCGGCAGCTCGCGCTGAACGTCCCCGTCGCCCTCACCGAGGCCCTTTCCAACGCGATGCTCCGGGGGAACGGGGACGACCGCGCCAAGGAGGTGCGCGTGCGGGCCGTCGTCGACGCGACGCGCCTCGTCGTGGAGGTCGAGGACGAAGGGGCCGGGTTCGACCTCGAGGCCTGCACCGGGGACCCGAACGCCCCCGGCCAGATCGCGCGCGAGGATGGGCGCGGGCTCTTCCTGATGCGGTCGCTGATGGACGAGGTGCGCTGTGAGCGCGGCGCCGGCACGATCGTGCGACTCACCCTCCACCGGCGCTGACGCCGTGGCCTCGAGCGACCTGTCGCGCATCCTGACCGCCTTCTCGGAGGCGTTCAACACGCCGGCCGTGCTGTGGCGACAGCCACGCCCGGACCGCGCGCTCGAGGTCGCGGCGACGACGGGCGGGGACGTCACGCCCCCGGACGTCGCGGCGATCCCGGCGGACGGCACCATCGTCTGGCGACAGGCGGCGGTCGGGCGGCAGCTCATCGCGCGCCTCCCCGGGCGCTCGCGCGCCTGGCTCGGCGTCGGTCCCGTCCGGGACGAACCGGAGGCGCGTCGCTGGTGCGCCGTGCTCGTCCCTGCGCTCGCGGAGGTGCTGCAGGCCCAGTGGGAGTCCCGGCGCGCCGCCGACGAGCTCGCCGAGCGCTACGAGGAGATCACGCTGCTCTATTCGATCAGCGAGATCCTGAGCCGGACCGTGACCTTCGAGGCGGCGGCGCGACGGATCCTGTTGGAGGTCGCGGAGACGGTGGGCGCTGAGTACGGCGCCCTCGTGCGACACGATCCGGCCTCGGGCCTCCTCGTCCCCGTGACGTCGTTGCGCGTGCCCCGCGGCGCTGAACCGCGGACGATCCCCGTCGACCATCCGGTGAGCGTCCTCGCCCGGGTGTACCGGACGCGGCACGCGCTCCTCGTGGACGATGGCGTGCTCGTGAGCGAGTTCGAGGTCCCCTTCCGTGACGGCGCCCTGCTCGCCGTGCCCATCCTCTGGACGACACCCGACGGCGGGCTCCCCGTCGGCGTGATCTGCCTCTCGGGACGCCGGGGCGGGCTGCCGTTCACCGCGGGGGACGAGAAGTTCGTCGCGGCCATCGGCTCGCAGATCGGGTCGGCGATCCAGAACGGGGTGCTCGTGCGGCAGTCGCTCGAGCAGGAGCGGCTGCAGTCGGAGATGCGGCTCGCGCACGACCTGCAGCAGCGCCTCCTCCCGAAGGGGACGGCGGTGTCGCCCGAGGCCCGGTGCGCCGCGCGCGTGGAGGCGGCCGAAGGGGTCGGCGGGGACTTCTATCACCTCTTCCGGCTCGATGGCGGATCGACCGGCGTCCTCCTCGGTGACGTCTCGGGCCACGGCTATCGGGCGGCGCTCGTGATGGCGCTCGTGATGAGCGCCGCGGCGATCCACGCGCGCGGCAACGACGACCCGGCTCGTACCGTCGAGGCGATCCTCGCGACCGTGCGCGACGAGTTGGCCGACACCGAGATGTTCCTCTCGCTCTGCTACGTGATCGTGGACCACCGGGGCGGGGCGGTGCGCTGGACGAATACCGGGCACCCGCATGCGTTCGTGATCCGCGG
This sequence comes from uncultured Gemmatimonas sp., assembly GCA_964526485.1. Classification (GTDB taxonomy): domain Bacteria; phylum Gemmatimonadota; class Gemmatimonadetes; order Gemmatimonadales; family Gemmatimonadaceae; genus Pseudogemmatithrix. The sequence continues at coordinate 8,121 of CAZGIE010000084.1, forward strand.
CGATGGGACCGTTGATCGTCTCGCGGCGACCGATCCCGCGCTCGGGCTCGGCACCGAGCCGCTCAGCGTCGCCACACGGGCGTGGGATCCGGCCGCGGACCTGCTCGCGATCTTCACCGACGGCGTGAGCGACGCGCGCGATGCCGACGGGCGCGCGCTCGGCGAGGCGGCGGTGCTCGACGTCCTCGTCGCCCGGCGCCGTGAGGTCCCCTCGCGGATCGTCGACGGCGTCTTCGCGCAGGTCTCGGGCCACCTCGGCCGGCTGCGGCCCCACGACGACCAGGCCGTCGTCGTCCTGCGGAGCGCGTGACCCCCCTCCCGCGCCCGAAGAAGCGCCTCGGGCAGCACTTCCTCACCGACCCGCGGCTCCTCGCGCGGATCGCTGATGCGCTCGTGATCGGTCCCACCGACACGGTGGTCGAGATCGGGCCCGGGCGCGGTGCCCTGACGGCCGCGCTGCTGGAGCGGGCCGGTCACGTGGTGGCGATCGAGCTCGACCGTGACCTGATCCCGGTGTTGCGCGAGCAGTGGGGTGGGGAGCCGCGTTTCACCCTCGTCGAAGGTGACGTTCTCGCACAGGACCTCGGGGCGCTCGCCCGCGCCGCGGGCGCCGATGACGCCACGGGGTTTCTCCTCGCCGGGAACGTCCCGTACAACATCACGACGCCGATCCTCTTCCATGCGCTCCGGCGGCCGCGGGCGCGCCGCGCGGTGTATCTCGTGCAACGCGAGGTGGCGGACCGCGCCGCCGCGGCGCCCGGCAGCGAGGCGTACGGTGCGCTCTCGGTGAACCTGCAGGCGCTCGCGCAGGTCCGGAGCCTCTTTCGGGTCCCCGCCGGGGCGTTCACGCCGCCGCCGCAGGTGGAGTCGGCGGTGCTGGAGGTGGTCCCGCGCCCCGACCCCGTGATCGCCGCGACCGAGGAAGCGCCCTATCGCGCCTTGGTGCAGGCGGCGTTCGGGCTCCGTCGGAAGCAGTTGCGGCGCGTGGTCCGCACGGTCTGGTCGCTCGACGCGGCCGCCGCGGATGCCATCCTCGCGCGCGCGGGGCTCGATCCCGAGCGCCGCCCGGAGACGCTCACGCCAGAGGCGTTCGCCGCGCTCCTCAGGGCGCGTTCGTGAGGGCGAAGGTCAACACTTCGAGCTCCGTCGCCATGTTCACCGTCCGCACCGTGACCCCCTCCGGGACGGCGAGGGCGGCGGGGGCGAAGTTCAGCACCGCGCGGATGCCCGCGCCGACGACGCGGTCGAGCACGGGCTGGGCGGCGTCGCCCGGGACGCAGAGCACCGCGATGCGGGGCTGTAGCCGGGCGATGTCCCCCTCCAGCTGGGCGTCGGGGCTGACGCGGATCCCGTTGAGGCGCTCGCCGACGCGGGCCGGGTCGGTGTCGTAGATCCCGACGACATCGAAG
>CAZGIE010000085.1:0-9465 GCA_964526485.1 uncultured Gemmatimonas sp.
CGTTGAAGTTAGCGGCGGGGTGACGGCCGCGACAGGCGCCCCGCCGGCGCCGTGTGTCAGGACCCCGGCGGGGGCGTCTCGGCCGGGGCGAACAGCACCGTCAACGTCACCAGCTGTGACACCGCCGCCCCCGCGCGCACCGCCGGCCGCCACATCCGCGCTGCCACGGCCCGACGCACCGCCTCCCCGAAAGCCGGATGAGTGGCCCACACCACCCCGAACGTATCCATCCGGGCCCGGCCGGCGGCATCGAGGACGAATTCCACCTCGGCGGCGCCGGGGATCCCGGCGGCATGCAGCGAATCGGGATACAGCGGCGCGAGCCCCCGCGGGTCCTCCACCCGGGCCGCCGTGTCGACCTGCGCCGCCAACAACACGTCGCCCGCCTCCACGAGCGCGGCGGCCCGCGCGAACGGGGTCGGATCCCCGCGCCGCCGACGCGGCGCACCCACCTGCCCCTCCCGGCTCCACAGCACGATCGTCCCGCCGCTCGTCGAGGTCCGCGCCGCGCCACCGAACTGCGCGGGCACCGTCGCCGGCCCCGAGTAGACCTCGACGCCCGCGAAGGTCCGTGCATCGAAGGCGTCGATGTCGAGTTCGACCCCGCCGAGCGGCGCCCCGTCGAGCCAGACCACCGGCGCGACGTTCGCCCCCCGCAACCGCATCGTGGTCATCCCGCCGCGCCGCGCCTGCAGTTGGAGCCCCGGAAGCCCGCGGAGCAGATCGGAGAGCCGCCGGATCCCCTGCCGGTCGATCTCCTCCGCGGTGAAGAAGCGCCCCTGCCCCTGCGCCCGACGCGCGTAAAAGCCCGCCAGCGGCCCGCGGAGGTCCCGGCGGCCGGTCACGACGACGGGGGCCAGGCGGGGGGTCACCCGGCCGAGGACCAAGAGCAGGTCCCCCGCGCCGACCGGGAGGACCGGCACCGAATCCGGGGCGAAGCCGATCCGACGCGCGACCAGCAGGCCGCCGGGCATGGGGGCGTCCGCGAAGGTGAATCGGCCGAGGGAATCCGACTCGACCTCGTCCCCCGCCCCCATCGGGCGCATGAGCCGCACGCGCGCCCCAGCCAGCGGTCGGCCGCTCGGATCCTGCACCACACCCGCGATACGCGCCGCAGCCTGCCCCGAAAGCACGCTGGCGGTCGCGGCGCCGAGCGCCGCGACCGCCAGCCACCGGATCCCGAGGGCCCGGATCGTCACCGTTACTTGAGGAACTGCTCCGGCGCGTGGTACTCCATCCCGAACGCCTCGGCGACGCCCTGGTAGGTGACCTTGCCGTCGACGACGTTGAGCCCCTTCAGCAGCGCGCCATCCTCGCGCAGCGCCTGCTTCCACCCCTTGTTCGCCAGCTTCATCGCGTACGGGAGCGTCGCGTTCGTCAGTGCCAACGTCGAGGTGCGCGGCACCCCGCCCGGCATGTTGGCGACGCCGTAGTGGATGATGCCGTCGACGGTGTAGACGGGGTTCTCGTGCGTCGTGGCCTTGATCGTCTCCACGCAGCCTCCCTGGTCGATCGCGACGTCGACGATCACCGCGCCCGGGCGCATCGTCTTCAGGTCCTCGCGGCGGACGAGCTTCGGGGCCTTCGCGCCGGGGAGGAGCACCCCGCCGACGACGAGGTCCGCCGTCGCGATCTGCTCGAGGATGTTCTGTCGGTTCGAAAAGATCAGCTGGACGTTCGACGGCATCACATCGCTCAGGTAGCGCAGGCGCGGCAGCGAGGTGTCGAGGATCACGACCTTCGCGCCCATCCCCGCCGCCATCTTCGCCGCGTTCACGCCGACGACGCCACCGCCGAGGATCACGACCTTCGCCGGCGGCACGCCCGGGACGCCGCCCAGGAGTACGCCGCGCCCGCCGTAGAGCTTCTCGAGGTACTTCGCCCCCTCCTGCACCGCCATCCGACCGGCCACCTCGGACATCGGGGTGAGGAGCGGGAGCTCACGCGTGGGGAGCTCGACCGTCTCGTACGCGATGCAGGTCGCGCCGGAGTCGAGATGCGCCTTGGTCAGCTTCTCGTCGGCCGCGAAGTGGAAATAGGTGAAGATCGTCTGCCCCTTCCGCATCCGCGGCCACTCGACCGCGATCGGCTCCTTCACCTTGATGATCATCTCGGCCTCCTTCCAGACGGCGTCCGCCGTGGGGAGGAGCTGCGCACCGACGGCGGTGTACTGGTCGTCGGCGAAGCCGGAGCCCTCACCGGCCCCCTGCTCGACGAACACGGTGTGGCCGGCGGCCACGAGGGCCTCCGCACCGGCCGGGACCAGCGAGACGCGGTTCTCGTTGGTCTTGATCTCCTTCGGGATGCCGATCTTCATGGCTCGGGGATGCTCGGATAGGTGTCAGGGATGGGACGCCGAGCCGCGCGCACACCGCACGGCCCTGCGGTCAGACGGGCCCCAACCGGACGATCGTCTGCCGGTCGGCGCCGTAGAAGTCTCGGCAAACGGCCGCGACTTCACCAGTAGGCACCGCGTCGACGCGGGCCAGAACCTCGTCGAGCGGACGGTACGGCTCGTTGAAGAGCGCCACCGCGGCCGCCCGGTACATCCGGGCGCTCACGCTCTCCATCGAGAGGGTGATCTGGCCCTTGAGCTGCTGCTTCCCCATCAGGAGCTCGTCCTCGGGGATGCCGTGCGCCGTCAGCGCCTCGAGCTCCGCGCGCACCGCCGCCGCGGCCTCGTCGGCACGCTCGGGGGCGCACCCCACGTAGATGCCCTGTGCACCGGCCGCGACGTGGAAGCTCTGGAAGCTGTGCACGGAATACGCGAGCCCCAGCTCCTCGCGCACACGCTGAAAGAGCCGGGAGCTCATCCCGCCACCGAAGAGGGAGTTCACCAACATCAGCGCATAGCGCCGCGGATCCCCGTGCGGCACGATCGCGTTCCCGTACACGAGGTGCAGCTGCTGCGTGTCCCGCTCGATCGCCTGATCCGACGGCGGCATCGGCCGCACCGGCGGCACCGGGACCCGCGAGACACCCCCGCCCGGCAGGTCGGCCCACCCCGCGGCCGTCAGCACCTCGAGCAGGCGTTCATGCGGGACGTTCCCCGCCGCGGCGACGACCACGTTCCCGGCACGATAGGCGCGGTCATGGAGCGCACGCAGGTCCTGCACCTGCAGAGCGCCGACCGTCTCCTCCGTCCCGAGGATCGAGTACCCGAAGGGGTGGTCCCCCCAGAGCGCGGCGTTATGCAGCTCGAAGACGACGTCGTCGGGCGTGTCCTCGACCATCGCGATCTCCTCGAGGACGACCCCGCGCTCGAGCTCGAGGTCGGCCGGCCGCAACGTCGGACGGAACATCAGGTCGAAGAGCACATCCGCGGCCTGCGGCAGATGCTCGTCGAGCACGCGCGCCTGGAACGACGTGTGCTCCCGCCCCGTATAAGCGTCGAGCGAGCCCCCCAGGGCCTCGAGGGCCAGGGCGAGCTCTCGGGCGGAGCGATGCTCCGATCCCTTGAACACCATATGCTCGAGGAGGTGCGAGACCCCCATCTGGTCGGGCGCCTCATGGATCGACGCCGCGCGGACCCACGCCCCTAACGCGACCGACCGCACCCCCGGCATCTGCTCCGAGAGTACGGTCAGTCCGTTCGGCAGGACGGTCCGCTGCACGCCGCGCTCCGCGGCGCCGCGCACGGACGCGTCGGTCACTCCTTGTCGCGACCCCCGCGGCCACCACGGCCGCCCCGAGGACGCTCACCGCGCGGCCGCTCGGACCCCGCCGCGCCCTCGCCACCCTCGCCACCCTCGCCACCGGCCGGCGCCTCGACGGCCCCCTCCGGCTTCGGCAGGAGCGCCTTCATCGAGAGGCGGAGCCGCCCGCGCTCGTCGCGATCGATCAGCTTCACCGTGACCTCCTCGCCCTTCTTCACGATGTCCTCCGGCTTCTCGACGCGGTGGTGCCGCATCTCGGAGACGTGGAGGAGGGCCTCGGTGCCCGGCATGATCTCGACGAAGGCGCCGAACGCCGTCACCGACTTCACCGTGCCCGTGTAGGTCTCGCCAACCACCGGCTCCGCGGTGATGGCCTGGACCATCTGCCGCGCACGCTCCATCGCCTCGCCGCCGACGGCGGCGATGGTGACGAGCCCCGAGTCGTCGACCGTGAGCTCGGCCCCGGTCTCGTCCTGGATGCCACGGATGGTCTTGCCCTTCGGCCCGATTAGGTCGCCGATCTTCTCGGGGTTGATCGTCATCGTGACGATCCGCGGCGCCCACGGCGAGAGGTCCGGACGGACCGTCGGGAGCGCCCTGTCCATCTCACCGAGGATGTGCAGGCGGCCCTGCTTCGCCTGCGCGAGCGCCTCGGTCATGATCTTGAGGTCGAGCCCCTGGATCTTGATGTCCATCTGGATGGACGTGATCCCGGCCTTCGTCCCCGCGACCTTGAAGTCCATGTCGCCGAGGTGGTCCTCGGTGCCGAGGATGTCGGTGAGGACGGCGTACTTCTTCCCTTCCTTGATCAGGCCCATCGCGACACCGGCCACCGCGCCCTTGAGCGGGATGCCCGCGTCGAAGCAGGCGAGCGAGCCGCCGCAGACCGAGGCCATCGACGACGAGCCGTTGGACTCGAGGACGTCGGAGACGATGCGGATCGTGTAGGGGAACTCCTCGAAGGCCGGGAGCACGCCCTGGATCGCGCGCTCGGCCAGATTGCCGTGCCCGATCTCGCGGCGGCTCGTGCCGCGCACCGGACGGACCTCGCCCGTCGAGAACGGCGGGAAGTTGTAGTGCAGCATGAACGACTTGGTGGTCTCCTTCGCGTCGTCGATGCTGTCCATGCGCTGGACGTCGTTCGCGGTGCCGAGCGTCGCGGCGACGAGCGCCTGCGTCTGGCCACGCGTGAAGAGCGCCGAGCCATGCGCGCGCGGCAGCACGCTCGTGTCGATGCTGATCGGGCGCACCTCGGTCGGCTTGCGGCCGTCGACGCGGAGCCCCGTGTCGAGCACCTGCTCACGGAGCGCGTTGTACTCGAGGTCGCCGAGCACCGCGCCCACGAAGGGCACATGCTCCGGCGCGAGCGCCGTCGCCATCTCTTCCTTCACCGCATCCTTGACGGCCTCGACGGCCTCGACACGGGTGTGCTTGTCCTTCTGGTTGATCGCGGCCTCGATCTTGGCCTTCGCGGCCTTCGTCACCGCCTTCGTGACCTCGGCCGGGACCTCGGTCTTCACCCAGGCCATCTTCTCGGCGCGCCCCTTCGCCAGCAGTTCCTCCTGCAGGGCGACCAGCTCACCGATCCCCTTCTGCGCGACCTTGAGCCCGTCGAGGACATCCTCCTCGGAGACCTCGAGCGCGCCGCCCTCGACCATCATGATCGAAGACTCGGTGCCCGCGACGACGACGTCCATGTCGCTGAACTCGAGCGCCTGGAAGGTCGGATTGAGCACCCACTTCCCTTCGACGCGGCCGACGCGCACGCCGGCGATCGGGCCGAAGAAGGGGATCTTGCTCGCGTTGAGCGCGAACGACGTCGCGAGGAGGCCGAGCATGTCGGCGTCGTTCTCCTGGTCCGCCGAGATCACGCTGACGAAGACCTGCACCTCGTTCTGGAACCCCTCGGGGAAGAGGGGGCGGATGGAGCGGTCAATGATGCGCGCGGAGAGGATCTCCTCGTCGCGGGGCCGCCCCTCGCGCTTGATGAAGCCGCCAGGGATCTTGCCCGCGGCATAGGTCTTCTCACGGTACTCGACCGTGAGCGGGAAGAACGGGAGCGTGCTGCGCTTGGGGCTCACGGTCACGGCGGCGAGCACCATGGTGTCGCCGAACTGGACGAGGGCGGAGCCGGCGGCCTGCTTGGCCATGCGGCCGGTCTCGATGACGAGACGGCGGCCCGCGAAGGTCCGCTCGAGACGATGCATCATATGTGGGATGTCCTGACGGTTGCACGAAGCGCGCGATCCGCGGGGTGCGGTCGCGCGCTCGTGTGGTGGAGTCGCTTAATAGCGGAGGCCGAGGTCGGCGATGATCTTGCGGTACGAATCGACGTCGGTGCGCTTCAGGTAGTCGAGGTGCCGCCGCCGCTTGCCGACCATCTTGAGGAGGCCCCGACGGCCATGGTGGTCCTTCCGGTGAACGCGGAAGTGCTCGGTGAGGTAGTTGATCCGCTCGGTGAGCACCGCGATCTGCACCTGGGAGGACCCGGTGTCGGTCCCATGCTGGCGATGCTTCTCGATCGCCGACGACTGTTCAAACGCCATTCCGAATGTGTCCTTGCCTGCGGTCCGCAGCGCGTTGAGAAATGCCGATTCTGTTGTAGCAACGGAACTTAGAACGGCCGCGCGGCGATGTAAAGGCCTGAGGCCCTCCCCTCCCAGCTCGACCCCCGGGGACCCTTGCTATACATTGCTCCACAAGGTATAGTACTCCTAGGTATCACCGGGACCGAGTCCGCTCCATGGAACTCAGCAAAGACCTCGTCGCCGCCTCCTCCACCCCGCTCGTCCTCTCGATCCTCGCCGCTACGGGTACGCGATCCTCCGCCGCGTCCGCGAACTCTCGGGCGGCGCGATCGAATGGACCGACGGGATGCTCTACCCCGTCCTCCACCGGCTCGAACGACTCGGCCACATCGAAGCCCGATGGGAGGTCGCAGAGACCGGACGACAGCGGAAGTACTACCGGCTCACCCCCAGCGGACGCGAGCAGCTCGCCGAAGAACGCCGACAGTGGCAGGCCGTGGACGCGGCGCTCCGCGGCATCTGGCGGCAGCGGATGCCCGCGCTGACCCGCCTCGCCCTCCCACCGGCCTGGCTGGCGGCTCCGGTCCTCAACGTCGCCTGACCGCACCGACCCAGGCGACAGCGTGCTCCCCCACTTCCCCGCCCCTCCGAATACCCCACCGATGCCGACGCCCTCCGCCACCGACCCCCTCGAATCCCAGATCGACCGCTGGCGTCTCTACCTGCACCGGCGGCAGACGGTGCACGCCGTCGACGTCGCGGAGCTCGAGGATCACCTCCGGGAGCTCATCGCCACCTTCCGGAACAGCGGCCTCACCCCGGACGAAGCGTTCCTCGTCGCGGTGAAGCGCCTCGGGGCGATCGACGCCCTCTCCCGCGAATTCGCCCGAGAGCACTCCGACCGCCTCTGGAAGCAGCTCGTCGCCGACGGGGACACACGGACCCCGCCGCGCCTGCGCCGCGAACCCCTGGTGGCGTTCGGGCTCGCCGTGACCGCGGGCGTGCTCGTGAAACTCCCGGCACTCTTCGGTCTCGACCTCGACGCGGACGCCGGGTTCTACGCCCGGAACATCGCCCTGTTCATCCTCCCGCTCCTGACCGTCTACTTCGCCTGGAAGCGCGATCTCCCGTCCCGCGCCCTCCGGCTCCCCTTCAGCCTGTTCCTCGGCGCGGCGCTCGCCGCCAACCTCCCGGCCTTCGCCCCGGGGGGATCGACCGAGCCGCTCGTCGCGCTCCACCTCCCGGTCGCGCTCTGGCTCGCCGTCGGCGTGGCATACGCCGGCGCCCGATGGCGTGACGTCGCCGGTCGGATGGACTTCGTCCGCTTCTCCGGCGAGCTCTTCATCTACTTCGTCCTCATCGCGCTCGGCGGCGGCGTCCTGCTCGGCACCTCGGCGGGGATCTTCACCTCGATCGGCGTCGACATCGAGCCGTTCATGGAGCAGTGGGCGCCTTCGCTCGTCCTCGGCGCCATCGTCGTCGCCGCGTGGCTCGTCGAAGCGAAGCAGAGCGTCATCGAGAACATGGCGCCCGTGCTCACCACGCTCTTCACCCCGCTCTTCACCATCGCCCTGCTCATCTTCCTCGGGACGGCGGCGTGGACCGGCCGTGGCATCGCGATCGAGCGCGACATGCTGCTCCTGTTCGACCTGCTCCTCCTCCTCGTCGTCGCGCTGCTCCTCTATTCCATCTCCGCGCGGGACCCGCAGCGGCACGTCGGGCTCTTCGACCGCGCGCAGCTCGCGCTCATCGTCGCCGCGCTCGCGGTGGACGCGCTCGCGCTCTCCGCGATGACGGCCCGCATCAGCGGGATGGGGATCACCCCGAACCGGGTGGTCGCCCTCGGCCTGAACGCGATCCTCCTCGTGAACCTGGCGGGAGCGGCGCTCTGGCAGCTGCGGTTCCTGTCGGGCCGAACGCCCTTCAGCCGACTCGAGCGCTGGCAGACGGACTTCCTCCCCGTGTACGCCGGATGGGCGGCGGTCGTGGCGGTGGTGCTCCCCCCGCTCTTCGCCTACGCCTGACCCCGCCCGCTATTCGAAGAGTCCGCCGAGCAGCCGCTTCAGGTCGTTGAAGGTCACCAGCAGGAAGAGGGTGCCGATCGCGGCGAGCCCGATCCGCGCGTACCACTCCTTCACGACCAGCGGCAGCGGACGCCGGTAGGCGGTCTCCGCCACCTGCAGCAGGATCTGACCGCCGTCGAGGAGCGGGATCGGCAGCAGGTTGAGCACGGCGAGGTTGATGCTCAGGAACGCGATGAGGCTCCAGAGCGTCTCGGCGCCGGACTGCGCCGCCGCGACGCTCGACCGCGCGATCTCCAACGGCCCGCCGAGTTGGTTCACGGAGACGTCGCCCGTCACGAGGCGACCCAGGACCTGCACGACGTTCCCCGCCATGCCCCACGTGGCCGTCCAGCCGAGCCGGACCGCAGTCGCCGCATCGACGGGCTCACGCTCGACACCCTGGCGCACCGCCACTCCGATACGCCCCACGGTCGCCCGCGCGCCGTCCGGCCCGGTGACGTGCACCTTCTCGGGCGTGACCACCACGGGCACCGTATCGGTCCCGCGCGCCACGCGCAGCGTGACCGCCCGACCGGCCGCAGACGAGATCACCGACACGACCTCCTCCCACCGCGTCACCGCGGTGCCGTCGATCGCGACCACGCGATCACCGGCGAGCACGCCGGCGGCCGCCGCCGGCTTCCCCGCGACGACGGAATCGACCACGGGCGGCACCAGGGGCTGCCCATAGGTCGCGACCACGCCGATCGAGACCGCGACGGCGAGGATGACATTCATCGTCACCCCGGCGAGGAGGATCACCAGCCGCTGCACGAGCGACTTCGATTCGAACCAGCGGTCCGCCGGGATCGGGAGGGGGCCGTGCGGGATCATCGACCGCTCGTCCCAATGCCGCGACCGCTCGGCCGCGGGCGTCTCGGCACCCCCTTCGAGCACGGCGGCGGTCTCATCCTCCTTCGACGCCATCCGCACGTAGCCCCCGATGGGGAGCCAGGAGAGGGCATACTCGGTCTCGCCGCGCCGCAGACTCCAGAGCGGCGCCCCCCACCCGAGCGAGAAGCGCGGCGCGTAGACGCCGGCCCACTTGGCGGCGAGGAAGTGCCCGAGCTCATGGACGAAGACCACGAGCCCCAAGACCAGCAGCGGGGCGAGCCAACTCAGCATCTACCGGAACTCCGAGACGAGGGCGCGGGCCGCGGCATCCGCGGCGAGGAGGGCGAGGAGGTCGTGCCCGGGGTGGTCCCCGAGGCGGGCGAG
>CAZGIE010000086.1:0-9398 GCA_964526485.1 uncultured Gemmatimonas sp.
CGTATCCGACGACGCGCGAGGCGCTCCGGCCCCGGATGGACGGGCAGCCGCAGCCGTAAGGCCGCGCGTCACGCGTGGAGCGGAGGCCCGACCCGGTCGCCCGGGTCGGGCCTCCGTGCGTTCGGGGGGCGGCCGCCAGCGGCGTGCGCATCGGCGGCGGGCATCCCCGTGCAGCGAGGCCCGCCGCGGGGTAGGATTCAGGGACCACCGACCCCCGGAGGGCGCGTATGGCCGGCCTCGACGACAAGTCGATCCAGAATCTCGTGAAGAAGATGCAGAAGCAGGCGAAGCCCCGGAATCTCGAGGCGAAGACCTACGATGCGACCGCGCCGAAGCGCGTGACCGACCCGCAGGACGAGGAGCGGGAGCGGATGTTCAAGGAGATGAAGCGCCGCGAGTTCTGACGGCGTCGGGGCTGCGCTGGCGCGGCCCCAGCACGCAAGCAGCCCCGAGCGGCCCACAAGGACCGCTCGGCGTCACCGCGGCGGCCGGAGCGCCGCCCGCACGCTGTCCAGCGACCCGTCGTTCGGGGCGGGTCGCAATCCCAGCAGGGCCGCCACGAACGGATAGACGTGCACATTCGAGAAGGCGGGAATGGTGAGGCCCGTCGCCGAGACGCCGGGCCCCGCCGCGACGAAGAGCGTCCCCATCGACGGCAGCGCCGGATCGTACCCGTGCGCGCCCCCCCAGCGCGTCGTCCGCGCCAGCTCCGCCCGCGTGGTGATCGTCCATCCCTCCTCCGCCACCGCGACGATCGGTGTGATGCGCGGATGGCCTGCGAACCGATACGCCGCCGGCACCGCATCGCGCCGATACACCTGCAACCGTGGATGCGCGCCGCCGAGCGCGGCCATCACGCGCGCGACGTCCCCGTCCCGCGGGACGATCATCGCCACCGGGTTCTGATCGAGGATCTCCACCGTGGAGAGATCGAGATGGTCGTCGAGCACGATGACCCGGTCCGCCGCCACCGGAGCCATCCCGTGGTCGCCCACGACGATCACGTTCACCACCTCGCTGAGCCCGAGCCGCGCGATGCCGTCGACGATCGCACCGACCGCCGAATCGACCCGGGCGATCGCGGCATCCACCTGTGGTGCCGCCGGCCCGAAGCTGTGCCCCGCGTCATCGGTGTCGGCGAAGTACGCGGCGATCACCGCCGGCGCCTCCGCGGGCGGCATCGCGAGCCATTGCAGGATCCGGGCCACACGCACCGCGTTCGGTCGCGTGTGCTCGTACGGATACCACCAGGTCGGGCGCACACCGCCCACCGCAGCCTCGGAGCCGGGCCAGAAATACGCCGCGGCGCGGCGCCCCTGCCGCTCCGCCGTCACCCAGATCGGCTCGCCGCCCCACCACGCGGCGTTCCGCACCGCCGCCGTGTCGCTCATCCGGAAGAGGCCGAGCGTCGAGTCGCGCATCACATTCGCGACGATGCCGTGATGCGCGGGGGTGAGCCCGGTCACGAGCGTGTAGTGGTTCGGGAACGTCTTCGACGGGAACGACGGTACCAAGCGCGCCGCCCGCACCCCGCGCGCGGCGAGTGCGCGCAGCCGCACCGCCGCGGGCCGATCGAGATAATCGGCACGGAACCCGTCGAGCGAGATGAGCACCACGCGCGGCGGTTGGGCCGATGGCGCGGACGCCGACGCCACGGGCCGCCTTGACGTGCCCCCGCACGCGAGAAGCACAAGACCGAGCAGCGACCAGCGCATCGACGTCATGTCGCCGCCGCGTCTTCCGTGAGGAACCGCCGCAGCACCTTCCCGATCATCGACTTGGGAAGTTCGGTCTTGAACACCACGCGCGCCGGCACCTTGAACGGTGCGAGATGCTGCTTGCACCAGTCGCGCAGCTCCGCCTCGGTGGGGGTCCGACCGGCCCGCGGCACGACGAACGCGACCGCCACCTCGCCGCGCGCCGCGTCGGGGAAACCCCGCACCCCCGTCTCCTGCACGTCGGGATGCTTCGCCAGCGCCTCTTCGATCTCCCGCGGCCAGACCTGCATCCCGTTCATCTTGATCAGGTCCTTCTTCCGGTCGACGATGTACAGGTAGTGGTCCTCGTCCACATACCCGAGGTCGGCGGTATGCAGCCAGGTCCGCCCATCGGCGTGCACGTGCAGCATCTGGTCCGCATCGGGCGCCGGGTTGTAGTACCCCTTCATCAGCTGCGGGCCGTGGAGCAGGATCTCCCCCACCGCCCCCGCCGGCAGCTCGCGTGTGGGATCGTCGGCGTCGACGATCTTCAGCCGGCAGTCGGGGAGCGGGATCCCGACCGATCCCTGCTTCTCGGGGCCGCGCACCGGCCAGACCACGGAGACGAGGTTCGACTCCGTCATCGCGTACCCCTCGAGGATCCGCGCGCCGGTGAGGTCGGTGAAGCGCTTCCGCGTCTCGGCGAGGAGCGGCGCCGCGCCGGACACACAGGCCCGCATCGAGGCGAAGTCCGCCTTCCGCGACGCGACCCGCGGATGATTAAGCAATGCGTTGTAGAGCGTCGGCACGCCGCAGAAGATCGCGGGCTTCGCCCACTCGATCGTCTTCACGAGATCGTTCAGGTCCCGTGGGTTCGGGACGAGCACGATGGGGTTGTGCCCGATCGCGCACGCCGACTGCACCCCGGTCGCGCCGTAGGTGTGGAAGAGCGGGAGAGGGAGGCAGTAGCTCCCTTCCCACTCGGGGAGGATGTCGTGCATCCACGCGCGGAACTGGAGCCCCGTCATCACGAGGGCGTGGTGGTGCACCCGCACCGCCTTCGGCGTGCCGGTCGTCCCGCCGCTCATCAGCAGGAGGGCGTCGTCGTCCATCCCCGCCCGCGTCGCAGGGGGCCGCGCCCCGCGATGCCGCGCGACGAGCGCGGGGAGGGTCTGGTCGCCGTCCCGCAGCGTCGGCCGGTGCCCCCCCTTCCGCTCGAGCGCCACGGTGAAGACCGCGCGCAGGAGGGGCGGGAGCCACTCCTTGATGCTCGTCGACACCACGTGCTCCACGCTCGGGACGCGTCGCTGCGCCCCCTTCACGCGGTCGTAGAAGGTCGAGAGCGTCACCAGGACCTTCGGCCGGCTCGTCGTCATCGGCCCGACGAGCTCATCCTCGCTGTAGATCGGATTCAGCGGCACGAGGGTCGCACCGAGCTTCCAGACCGCCCACTCCACGACGAAGAACTGCGGGCAGTTCGGGAGGAGCACCCCCACCCGGTCCCCGCGCCCCACCCCCATCGCGGCGAGCGCACAGGCGAAGGCGTCGCTCTGCTCGGCCAGCACGCGCCAGGAGATGCGGCGCCCCTTGAAGAGCACCGCCGGCGCCTCGGGCCGCTCGCGCAGCGCATCGTCGATATAGTCGAGCAGCGTCCGGGCCGGATACGTCCCGATCGTCGCCGGGACGCCGGGGTCGTAGTGGCGGAGCCAGGGGAGCTGGTCCATCGGTCTCGGGGTCAGGGTACATTCCGAATATGCACCGCTCATCGACCTCCCACAGCCGCGGCCGCGCCGCGATCGCCGCCTTCGCCTTCGCGCCCCTCGCCTTGGCGGCGCAGACCCCGGCCCTCCTCACCGGCGATCCCGCCGTCCAGCGTGCGATGGCCGCGATGCCCGCCCTCCAGGCTTGGACGCTCGAGCAGCAGGTCTCGATCTGCGAGATCCCCGCGCCGCCGTTCAAGGAGCAGGCGCGCGCCGAGGAGTTCCGTCGTCGTCTCATCGCCCTCGGCTATCCCGACGCGCGCATCGACGCCGAGGGGAATGTCATCGCGACGATCGGCCGCGGCCGCGGACCCGTGGTGATGATCGCCGGACACCTCGATACCGTCTTCCCCGAGGGGACCGACGTCCGCACCACGCGCACCGGCGCGCGCATCGCCGGCCCCGGGATGGGGGACGATTGCCGCGGCCTCGCGGTGCTCCTCACCCTCGCGCGCGTCCTGAAGGAGCAGCGCATCGAGCCGGCGGGGACGCTCCATCTCGTGGGGAACGTCGGTGAGGAGGGGCCGGGTAACCTCCGCGGCGTGCGGCATCTCTTCACGAAGGAGTTCCCCGGTCGGATCCAGTACTTCATCTCCGTCGACGGCGCGGGCGGCGGCGCGATCACCGCGCGCGCGGTCGGCAGCCACCGCTACGCCGTCTCCTTCGAGGGACCCGGCGGGCACAGCTACGGCGCCTTCGGGATGGCGAACCCGATGCATGCGATGGGGCGCGCGATCGCGAACATCGCCGACCTCCGCGTCCCCACGACGCCCAAGGTCACCTACAACGTCGGGATCGTGCGCGGCGGGACGAGCGTGAACACCATCACCCCGCTCGCCCAGATGGAGATCGACATGCGCTCCGAATCGCCGGAGGCGTTGGCGACGATCGACGCGCAGATCCGCGCCGCGATCGAGGCCGGCGCCGCCGCCGAGCGCGCGCGCTGGCCGAACTCCCGCGCGGGGATCACGGTGAAGTACGACACCATCGGCATCCGCCCGACCGGCGCGCAGTCCGACGACACCCCGCTCGTCCGCGTCGCTTGGGCCGCGGTCGAATCGCTCGGCTGGATCCCCGCCACCACGGCGTCGAGCACCGACGCGAACCTCCCCATCGCCCTCGGCATCCCCGCCATCACCATCAACGGCGGCGGGCGCAGTAGCGGCGCCCACGGGACCGAAGAGGTGTATGAGGAGCTCCCCGACTCGTACAAGGGGCCGCAGCTCGCCCTGCTGATCGTCACCGCGCTCACGGGCATCGCCCGCTAGGAGGACCGATGGACCGCCGCCGCTTCCTCTCCCAGACGCTCCTCGCGGGCGCCGCCGTCTCGCTCCCCGTCGCACTGCGCGCGCAGGGCACCGCGCAGGGGCGCACCGCCACGCCGCTCCCGCCGCTCACCGTCTACAAGAGTGCGAGCTGCGGCTGCTGCCGCGCCTGGGTCGATCACATGCGCGGCGCCGGCTTCACCGTGCGCACCGTCGACACCGAGGACCTCGGTCGGGTGAAGGGAGAGCTTGGCGTCCCCGCCACGCTGCAGTCGTGCCACACCGCGGTGATCGGCGCGTATCTCGTCGAGGGGCACGTCCCCGCCGCCGACGTGAAGCAGCTCCTCGCGCGGAAACCCGCGGTGCGCGGGCTCGCGGTCCCGGGGATGCCGATCGGTTCGCCGGGGATGGAGCAGGGCGACCCGAAGGACTACGACCGCTACGAGGTGATGGCGTTCACCGCGCAGGGGCGGACATCGGTCTTCGCACGGCACTGACCGATCAAGGAGCGGATGCCGCACGAGGCTGACCGCGGGGGACACTGTCGGCGCGGCGCCCGCGCCGTCACCGCACCGAGCGGTCCCGGCGCACCTGCACCCGCTTCCCCTTGATCGTCGTCGCGGAGAGCGTCGCGATCACGTCGTCCGCCACCGCGTCGGGGACCTCGACGATGCTGTGCCGGTCCCAGATCTGGATCGCGCCGATCGCGCTCGCGTCCATCCCCATCTCGTTGGTGATGGCGCCGACGATGTCGCCGGGTCGGATCTTCAGCTTCCGCCCCGCCCCGAGGTAGAGCTTCGCCATCGCCCCGGCGGGACCGGCGCTCTTCCGCTTCGCCGTGGTGCGCGGCGTCTTGGCAGCGGGGCCTCGGGCGGGGCGCGCCTCGACCGACCGCTCTGACCCCATCGCCGACGCATCCGACGTCGTCGCCTCGCGACGCGCCTTCCGCGCCGCCTCGCGCTCGCGCGCCGGGTGCCGCTCGCGCGCGTCGGGGATCTCCTCCTCCGCCGGCGTCTCCACCTCTCCCATCGTCTGCCGCAGCGCGGCGGCGGCGATGTCCCGCGGGTCGAACTCCGCCGCGAGCGCGTCGACGATCCCGCGCCAAGGGGCCAATCCCCCCGCGACGAGCACCTCGCGCAGCGCCGCCTGCACCGCCGATGCGCGGCTCGCACGTAGGTCCGCGACGCTCGGGACCGTCAGGACCTCGATCGGCTGCCCCGTCGCGCGCTCGAAGCTCCGCAGCCACCGCTGCTCGCGCGGCTCCATCAGCGTGATCGCGAGTCCCGTGCGGCCCGCCCGCCCCGTGCGGCCGATGCGGTGCACGTAGGCCTCCGTCGCGTTCGGCACGTCGTAGTTCACCACGTGCGAGACGTGCTGCACGTCGAGGCCGCGCGCGGCGACGTCGGTCGCCACGAGCAACGTCGAGGTCTTCGCACGGAAGCGCTTCATCACGCGGTCGCGCTGGTCCTGCGAGAGTCCGCCGTGCAACGCCTCCGCCGAGAGCCCGGTCCCCGTCAGCGTCTCCGTCAGCGCATCCACCTCGGTGCGCGTGCGGCAGAAGACGATCGCGCTCGTCGGCCGCTCGACGTCGAGGATCCGCGCCAGCGCCCGCATCTTGTGCGGGCGCCCCACCAGATACGCCACCTGTCGGATCGTCGCCGTGCGCGCCGCCTTCACCGCGGCGGTGTCGACCTCGATGACCTCGGGGTCGCGCAGGTGCGTCTTCGCGATCGCCGCGATGCGGGGCGCGAGGGTCGCCGAGAAGAGCGCGACCTGCTTCTCCGCCGGCGTCGCCGCGAGGATCGCCTCGAGATCCTCGGCGAACCCCATGTCGAGCATCTCGTCCGCCTCGTCGAGCACCACCGTCCGCAGCGACGCGAGGAAGACCGTCTTCCGGCGGATGTGGTCGAGCGCGCGCCCGGGCGTCGCGATCACCACGTCGGCGCCGCGCTTGAGGGTGCGGATCTGGCTCTCCATCGGCGTGCCACCGTAGATCGGCACCGCGACGGCGCCGAGGGCGGCGCCGTACTTGCGGATCGCCTCGCTCACCTGCATCGCGAGCTCGCGGGTGGGGACCAGCACCAGCGCGGCGGTCCGCTCACGCGGCGGCGCGTCGGGCGTGAGCCGATGCAGCAGCGGGAGTGCGAAGGCCGCGGTCTTTCCGGTGCCCGTCGCCGCCTGCGCCAGCACATCACGGCCGGCGAGCAGGGGCGGGATCGCGGCCCGCTGGATCGGGGTCGGCTCCTCGTAGCCGAGGGCCGTCAGCGCCGCCGTGACGCGCGCGTCGAGGCCGAGCGCGTCGAAACCGCTCGGCGTATCGGTGGTCAGCGGGGCGTTCAGCGCGCCGCCCGGCGCGCGCGGAGCTCACGGAAGGAGACCAGCTTCCCCTGCGCCTCGTCCCAGAGGGCGAGCCGCAACGTCTTCACCGCCGTGCCGAGCGTCAGCACCGGCGCGGCCTCGAAGATCGCGTTCTCGGCGTGCGCCTGCGGGAGCCGATAGTTCGGGATCTTCGGCCCGAGGTGATGCACATGATGGAACCCGATGTTCCCCGTGAACCAGTTCAACACCGGCGGGAGCTGCAGGAACGAGCTCCCGGTGATCGCGGCGGTGGCGTAGTCCCACTGCTGCCCGCGCTCCCAGTACGCCTCCTCGAACTGATGCTGCACATAGAAGAGGAAGATTCCCGACGCGAGGGCGATGTACATCGCCGGGAGATAGAGCAGCACCACCGACTCCCAGCCGACGGTCAGGATGAAGATTGTCGCCGTCGACGCGATGGCGATGTTCGTGGTCCAGACGTTCCAGAGCTGCGTCGGGCCCGTCGATGTGCTGAGCGTGCGCCAGCGCGAGAGCACGATCATGTACAGCGGACCGAGCCCGAAGAGCACGATCGGATGCCGGTAGAGCCGGTACTTCAGCTTGCCGACCCGCGAGAGCGCCTCGTACTCCGCGACGGTGAGGGTCGAGACGTCCCCCGTCCCGCGCCGCTCGAGGTCGCCCGAGGAAGCGTGATGGATCGCGTGGTCGCGACGCCACTGCAGGAAGGGCGTGAAGGTCAGCACCCCGGTGATGAACCCGATGGCGTCGTTCACCTTCGGCCACGGGAGGAAGCTCCCGTGCGCGCAGTCATGCATGATGATGAACGTCCGGATGAGGAGCCCGGCGATCACGAGCACGAAGAGCGCCGTCGCCCAGGGCGCCACCGGCATCAGCTTGTAGCCGATGATCAGGGTCACGACGAGCAACCCGAGGGTGTTCGCCACCTGCCAGAGGGAGCGGGCCCAGTCGGCCCCGGCGTAACGCGCGACGACGGCGCGCCATTGGAATCGATCGAAGCGGCCCGGCATCAGTTGATCCGGTTGAGGTCGATCACGAACACCAGGATGGAGTTCGAGGGAATGGAACCCACCTTCTCACTGCCGTAGGCGAGCGCCGGCGGGATGATCAGCTGGCGCCGCCCCCCCACCTTCATCCCGCGGATCCCCTCGTCGAAGCCCGGGATGACCGCCCCGGTCCCGAGCGTGAAGGGCCCGAGGGTCCCGCTGTCGAAGAGGCTCCCGTTACGGAGATAACCCGCGTAGCCGACGGTCACCGACTTGTTCGTGTCGGCGGGGACCGTCGCCCCGGTGCCCACGATCAGGTCCCGATAATACAGCCCGCTCGCCGTCTTGGTGGAGGCGGCGAGGTTCACGTCGAGCGCAGCGGCGAAGTTCGTCTCCTCGATCTTCGGGATGAAGACCGCATCACCGCCACAGGCGGCGCTGACGAGGAGGAGCAGGAGCGCCGCGGCGCGACGCGGGGCGCCGAAGGCGACCCGAAGGGAGGCATGGGACATACCCTAAGCTAACGCCCGGCCCGGCCGATGGCGTTCCGGCATTCCCTTATAGATGGCGGCGCGGCGGCACCAGGAGCGCCCCGAAGAGGAGCCCCGCCGTCAGAGCGAGCAACGCGCTCAGCACCGCGATCAGCGTCTCGAGCCCCATCGTGTAGTCCCGCTCCATCACCATCCCGATTGCCCGGAACCCGACGCTCCCTGGCACGAGGAGCATGATCCCGGGGAGCCGGACGAGCGACCCCGGCCGCCCGCTCCACCGGCCATAGAGGTTCGCGAGCGCCGCCATCGCAAGGCTCGCGAAGAAGACCCCGCCCGCGAAGACCGCGGAGCCGTCCGCGAACCACGCCCCCGTCACCCGGGTGATCACGTACCCCGCCAGCGCGCTCGCCATCACGAGCGGCACGTCGCGGCGCGCGGCCCGGAAGAGGGTCGCGAAGCTCGCCGCGGCGAGCACCGCCGCCACCCACTCCACCGCCGCCGGGACGTCCGATGGGATCGGGGTCGGCACGGTCCACCCGAGGACCCCGAGCACCTGCGTCGCGGCGATGCTCCCGAAGGTCAACTTGAGCAGCACCGTCAGCGCCCCCGCCGCGCGCGCCGAGCCCGACGAGAGCTGCTGCGTCGCGAGCTCCGTCATCGCCGTCGTGAGCATCAGTCCCGGCATCAGCACGATCAGCGCGGAGACCACCACCGTCTGCACCGCGATCGGCGCGACGAAGTGCCCGAACGCCGTCGCGAGCGTCGTCGCCACGAGCGCACTCACCGCCTCGTTCGCGGCGCCGAGGTCCGGGTGCGCCCCGCTCCGCACCGAGATCCACCCGATGACGAGCCCGAGCGCGCA
>CAZGIE010000087.1:0-9209 GCA_964526485.1 uncultured Gemmatimonas sp.
GTCGGACTGCTGCTGAGCGTCGGCGGGCCCGACCGCGCCACGTCGCGCTGAGGCGACGCGGCGCGGCGCACGGCGCTACCGCGCGCGAGGATGGCGGGGCGGGGGGAGCACATCGCGATGGGGAAATCGGGGGGAGGCACCCGGCTCCGATGATCACCGGGCACCCGAAGAATATGCGGCGGCGCGCGCATATCGGGTGCAAGTGCTGCAAGCCTATGCCGCACAGCGCTCAGACCTGTGTCGCCGGGTAGGATGACCGTATGACTGCCATCCGACTCATCGGCGTCCCCATGGACCTCGGCGCCTCGCGCCGCGGCGTCGATATGGGGCCCTCCGCCGTCCGCTACACCGACCTCCGCGACCGGCTCGTCGCCCTCGGGCACGACGTCGAGGACGCGGGGAACGTCCCCGTCCCCTTCCGCGAGGACGCCGCACGCGGCGCGCAGCGCGGCGCCCGCTATCTCGGCGCCATCACCGAGGTCTGCACCGCGGTCGCCTCCGCGACGCGCGCCGCGCTCGCGGCGGGGCGTACGCCGGTGGTCCTCGGCGGCGACCACGCGCTCGCCGCGGGGTCCGTCGCCGGGGCCGCGGCACACCTCGCTCGTGACGGTCGGCGCCTCGGCCTCCTTTGGATCGACGCGCATGGCGATCTCAACACGCCGGGCACCTCACGCTCGGGGAACGTCCACGGGATGCCCCTCGCCGCGCTCCTTGGCCATGGCGATCGCGCGCTCGCGGGCATCGCAGGGACGGCACCGGCGGTGCGCGCCCGGGACGTCGTCCTCGTCGGCCAGCGTGACCTCGACATCGCCGAGCGGCACCATATCGCCAAGTGGGGGATCGCCACGCATACGATGCGCGCCCTCGACGAACGCGGCGTGCGGACCGTGCTCGAGGAGGCGATCGCCACGGCGACGCGCGAGACCGATGCGCTCTGGGTCTCGTTCGATATGGACGTCATCGACCCGGCGGAGGCGCCGGGCGTCGGGACCGCGGTCCCCGGCGGGATGACCTACCGCGAGGCGCATCTCGCGATGGAGATGCTGGCGGACACCGGGAAGCTCGCCGGACTCGACGTCGTCGAGGTGAACCCCGTCCTCGACGAACACAACCGCACCGCCGAGATCGCGGCGGAGCTCATCCTGAGCGCGCTCGGCAAGCGCATCCTCTGAGGTTCAGTATGCCCACCACGCGCTACGTCCCTCCCGATTTCACCGCGCCGCACCTCGTGGCGGCCCCCGCCGCGCGCACCGTGCCCGCCCCGCGGGACGGCGTCCTGCCCGACGGTTTCTTCGCGACGACCAACCTCCCGACCTACGTGAAGGGGACGGATGGACGCTGGACCCTCCCGCGGGAGCCGCGCATGGACGGTGTGCTCGTGCGCGATGCGGCGGGGACGTGGTGGGTGCGCGAGGGGCGCCGCGTGCGTGCCGGCGACGCGGTCGTCGTCGGGACCGCGGAGGATGGGGGCGAGGGGGTGCTGGTGCACGCGCACGGCTTCGTGACGGCGGCGGGGCCCGGCGGGGAGTTCCACTTCATGTCGAGTCAGGTCTCGCGTGAGAAGCCGATCGACTACGCCGCGATCGCGCGGATGCTCGTCGAGGAGAAGCGGCGCGGCGGCTACGTGCTCTGGGTCGCGGGGCCCGCGCTCGTCCATTCCCGTGCGCGCGACAACCTCGTCTGGTTCATCCGGAACGGGTTCGTGCAGGCGCTCCTCGCGGGGAACGCCGTCGCGGTGCACGACATCGAGGCGGCGATCGTCGGGACGACCCTCGGGATGACGAGCCAGGGGGAGCCGACGCCCGGGGGGCACGCCGCGCACATGCGCGCCATCAATGCCGTGCGCGCCGCCGGCTCGATCGCCGCCGCGGTGCGTGCAGGCGTCATCACCCAAGGGATCATGCACGCCTGCGTGGTGGAGGAGGTGCCGTTCGTGCTC
Organism: uncultured Gemmatimonas sp.; assembly: GCA_964526485.1. Taxonomy (GTDB): domain Bacteria; phylum Gemmatimonadota; class Gemmatimonadetes; order Gemmatimonadales; family Gemmatimonadaceae; genus Pseudogemmatithrix. The sequence continues at coordinate 1,940 of CAZGIE010000087.1, forward strand.
GGCGGCTCGATCCGCGACGACGGCCCGCTCCCCGACGTGTTCACCGACGTCGTGGAGGCGCAGGCGGCAACCCGCGCGCACACGGTGCAGGCGACGATGGCGGTGATGATCGCCACCGCGCTCCATTCCATCGCGGTCGGGAACATGCTCCCGGCGTACTACGAGGATCCGCAGCGCGGGCTCTGCGAGCTCCCGACCATCTGCGTCGATGCCAGCGAATTCCTCGTGGGGAAGCTCAAGGACCGCGGGACCCACCAGGCGGTGGGGGTGGTCACGAACGCGCAGGACTTCATGAGCATCCTGCGCGCGGCGGTGGAACGTGAGGTCGCGGGGTGAGGCGGGGCGGGCCGGCGGCGTCAGGCGCGCCGTCGGCCCGGGACGACCTCAGCCCACCCGCACGCCGCGTGCGGCCCACCCCGCCGCATCGCCATCCACCGGCTGCGCGGTGTCGACGACGATCTTCCCGCCCTCGAGCCGCACCGCGTACCGGTCGAGGCTCCGCGGCGACTTCCCCTGGATGCGCGTCCCCTCGGCACGGAAGGTGCTCTTGTGCTTCGGGCAGAAGAAGCGCTGCTGCGCCGGCTGCCACTGGACCATCGTCCCCTTGTGGGGGCACTCGAGGTCGGCGGCGTACACCATCCCCTGGTGGCGGATCAGGATGACCCGGTTGGTGCGGTCGATCGTCGCGCCGTCGGCGGCGGGGATGTCGTAGGTCACCGTCGCGCCCGAGGCGAGCCCGGTGGCGACGGTGCGCGCCATCGCGTGCAGCGGTGCCGCGTCACCCGCGATGGCGGTGATGGCCGCGACGGCGAGGAGCCCATCGCGGAGGAAGCTCCGACGATCGGGGTCGGCGCAGCCGCCGGCACAGGGGTCGAGAGGATCGGCGGCGGGGAACTCGGACATCGCGGGGCTCCAGGGTGCGGGTGAGGCGCGCCGCGTCACGCGGCGTGGGATGGGGTCCGGGGGGCGGCCGAGTGGAACGTCCGGGGGGACGCGACCCAAACGTCCCGCCGTTCATCCCCCCGCACAAGCGGAAGGTTCCCGGACGGGCCGTCTCGAGGCGTGTTACACTTGCGGGCGTGATCGTCGATGCCGCCACGTCCAACCCGCCGACCGCGTCGGTCGATCCCCTCGGGGGGCGCGCCCCGCGCCGCGCCGCCCTCGCGTTCATCTTCGTCTCGCTCATCCTCGACATCGTCGCGTTCGGCATCGTCATCCCCGTCCTGCCGCAGTTGATCAAGGGATTCCTCGGTGGTGACACGCAGCGGGCGGCCCACTGGTACGGGATCTTCGGGACCACCTGGGCCGCGATGCAGTTCCTCTGCTCGCCCCTGCTCGGTGCGCTCTCCGACCGCTTCGGCCGTCGCCCGGTGCTGCTCCTCTCGATCACCGGCCTCGGACTCGACTACCTGCTGATGGCGCTCGCGCCCTCGCTCACCTGGCTCTTCATCGGGCGCGTGCTCTCGGGGATGACGGCGGCGGGCTTCGCCACCGCGACGGCCTACATCGCCGATGTCACGCCGCCGGAGCGCCGTGCCGCCTCCTTCGGGCTCGTCGGCGCCGCGTGGGGGTTCGGCTTCATCATCGGGCCCGCCCTCGGCGGGATCCTCGGCGCCTCCGATCCGCGGCTCCCCTTCTTCGTCGCCGGCGGGATCGCGCTCCTGAACGCCTGCTACGGTCTCTTCGTCCTGCCGGAGTCGCTGCCACCGGAGCGTCGTGCGCCGTTCCGGTGGACGCGCGCGAATCCGCTCGGCTCGCTCGCGCTCCTCCGCGCGCACCGCGAGCTCATCGGCCTCGCCTCGGCGAGCCTCCTGTACGCGATCGGGCACACCGTGTTCTCGAGCGTCTTCGTCCTCTGGGCGGGGTATCAGCTACGCTGGGACGCGCGCGAGGTCGGCTACGCGCTCGCGATGGTCGGTGTGCTCAACGTCGTGGTGCAGGGCGGGATCGTCCGGCCGCTCGTCCAGCGGCTCGGCGAGCGGCGTGCCATCGCCATCGGCGCCGCCGCCGGCGCGGCGGGGTTCCTGCTCTACGGGCTCGCGACGAGCGAACTCGCGTTCTGGCTCGGTGCGCTGGTCTACTGCCCGGCGGGCCTCTTCAATCCGTCGCTTCTCGGGCTCATCTCGCGCCGCGTCGGTCCGTCGGAGCAGGGGCAGGTGCAGGGGGCGAACAGCAGCCTCACCGGTATCGCCGGGATGGTCGGCCCTGCGCTCTTCACCGCCTCCTTCTCGTTCGCCATCACCCCCGGCGGGCCGGTGCACCTCCCGGGGATCCCCTTCCTCCTCGCCGCGGCGCTCTTCGCCGCCGCAGGCGTCACCGCGTGGCACGCGTCACGCCCCACCTGATTCCCCGATGCCGATCGCCCCTCGCCTCCGTTCGCCTGTGCTCTTCGCCGCCCTCGTCGCGGCGCCGCTCCTCGCCCAGTCTGCGCCTCGGTGGGAGGAGATCGGTCGTACCGTGACCGGTAACGCGGTCTACGTCGATGCGCGCTCCATCGTGCGCGAGGGGGATCGTGTCACGGCGACGGTGCGCAGCACCTACGCCACGCCCTCGATGACCCCCAAGGGGCTCATCACCGCCTCGCGGGCGACCGCGACCTTCGACTGCACGCGCAAGATGATCCAGGTCCGCGAAACGACGATCTATCTCGACGAGAAGAAGGGGACGATCTACGAACGGCGCGTGCCGCAGAACCCCGGCTATGGGCCGGTCTTCCGGAGCAACTTCTCGGGGGTCGCGCTCGCGCATCTCTGCGCCGCGCGGCCCTGAGCGCCGCGCCCGTGCGCACGGCCCGTCCTCGGCGCCGTCGGTGACGGCCCGCCGTCACTCTCCGAGCGCGGGGTGCCGCCAGCTGTAGAGGAGGCCCAGCAGTCCGAACTGCGCGAGCGTCCCGGGCGCGAGGGAGGGCGCCTCCCCGCGGATGACCGTCAGCCAGAGATCGAAGCCGAGCAGCGACGGATCGAAGTCGTGCTCCGTCGTGTAGTTCCCGGTCAGGTGGAAGTAGATCCCGGCCGGGGCGGCGATGAGCAGCAGTCCCATCACGACGCGCAGCGCGCGGAGGCTGGTCCGGCCCCCGTCCCACGCGTGCCATCCCCCCACGACGAGGGTGGCGCCGAGGAGCGCGAAGGGGATGAACTGCTGCGGATCCTCGTAGTGCTCGAGGAGCACCAACTCGCCGATCAACCCCGCCGCGCCGAGGAGAAGGAGCCCGAGCATCCCGCGCCGGAGGAGAGAGACGACATCGGCAGCGGGCATGGGCACCTCGGGGCGGGGGTCAGCGCAGCACGTCAGAACGTCCGGATGGTGATGCTGCCATTCACCGTCGACGCGCGCAAGTCGGGACCGCCGGTCCCGATCCGCGCCTTCACCTTCCGTCGGCTCAGCTCGCCGTCGAGCAGCACGGGGAGCTGCGAGGTGATCTTGCCGTTCACGACGCTCAGATCGACGTCGGCGTTCGCCGTCGTCGGCAGCTCGAGGGTGATCGAGCCGTTCACGGTCGAGAACTTCACGTCCGTCGCGGCGCTCGGCATCGTGCGCGCGGTGATGCTGCCGTTGACCGTCGAGGCCGAGACCGCGCCGGTCGTGCTCCGCGCCGTGATGGAGCCGTTGACGCTCGATGCCTCGACCTCGCCGGTGAGCCCGGTGATGGTGACCCCGCCGTTGACCGTGTGCGCGTCGACGCGCGCCCCGGCCGGCACGCGCACCGTGAGATGCACCTGGACGTCATTCCCGCGCAGGCGGTTGCGCCCGGAGACGATGCCCTCGGGTTCGCAGCGCGCCGTCGGTCCCCAGAGCGCGCAGATCGTGAGGTCGCCGCCGTTCCCCGCCTGCCGCGTCTCGATGCGCACGTCGTCGGGGTTCCCGCGCCGCCACCGCTTCTCGGCGACGACCTCGACGGTCGTCCCGGATCCGGGCTCCACCTCGACCCGCCCGTTCACGTTGTGGATGTGGACGGCGCGGCCCGCGACGAGGGTGCCGCTCCAGCGCCAGGTCGCCTGACCGAGCAGCGGGCTCGCGGTGAGGGCCGCCGCGAGGGCGAGGACGAGGGGCAGGGGACGGCGCATCGGAACTCCGGCGAGGACGGTGGGGCGAGCGGTTCCCTCGTCATACGTCGCCGGTCGCCGGTGGGTTTCGCCGGCGCGCCGAGTCGCCGTCGTCGGGCTCGTCGGGGGACACCGGCCCCGGGATGTCGGCACGGGCATTCGCGCTGTCGGGGAGGATCACGAGGGTGGCGAGGAGCCGGGGGGCGTTGGTCGGCGTCGTGGCCGCGTCGGCGAGGGCCGTCGAGAGCGCGGTCAGGAACTCCGCGTCGTCATCCACGCGGAGCGCCGCGCGCAGCCGTGCCGCTCGCCCCGACTCGAGCCGCCCACCTGCCGCGGCGATCCAGCGCGCGTGCCGCGCCGCCAGCTGCGGTCGCGCGAGGGCGGAGCTCCGGGACAGGATCCGGTCGAGGCGCCGTCGGAGCCGGACGAGGTCCGGTGGCGCCTCGTCCGAGCCGACCGCCGCCGTCCGCCAGGCGGCGCCCGCGAGATATCGGACGAGCCGGCGCCGGACCTCGCGGACGCAGGCGTCGTCCACCCGGAGCCTCGTCGCATCGGGGAGGGAGTCCCCCGCCCGCCCCTCCACCGGTGTGGCGAGGGGATGCCCAGCGGGGAGCCATCGCCGCAGTCGGCCCGGATCCTCCGTCGCACGCCACGTTCCATCGGTCCCGAGTCGAACGCCGACGAGGCGCTCGCCCTGCGCCGTCCGTGCGAGCGCGATCCCGCGGAGCGATCGATCGCTCCCCGCGGCAGATCGCGCCGTGGCGTCGGTCAGCGCGAGGAGGCGTGCGCGCACGACGCTGGCGTCCGTCGCGTCGGCGACCGCATCCCGGCGCGTCCGGGCCTTCGTGGCGAGACGATCCACGATGCGCACCAACCGGGTGCACGCCGTCGGCGCCGCGAACCGATCGCTCCGGACCGTCCCCGCCGTCCCCGCGCGTCGGATCCGCCCCAATCGTTGCTCGAGGCGCGCGGGCGTCCATGGGAAGTCCGCATGGACGAGCCACCGGGCCGCCGGAAGTTCGATCCCCTCCGAGAGGACGTCCGTCGCGAGGAGGAGACGGATCCCGCGGACATCATCGACCCGCCAGGGACCCGCGTCGCGACGGAACGCCGCCATCACGTCGGCCCGCGTCCATCGGCCGGCGGCGGCTCGCACGCGCGCGCCGGTGAGGCAGACCACCCCCGGTTCGGTGCGGAGTGCCGCGTACAGCGCCTCGATCGTCGCGCGATGCTGGGCGAAGACGACGCCGCGGTCATGCGGATCGGCTGCGAGACGCCGCCGCAGCGCCGCGGCTCGGGTGGATACCTCCTGATCGATCCACGGCGCGATGCGGTCGCGCAGCGCGCGAACCGCGTCGAGATGACGCGCGACGACGCCGTGCGCGGCGACGCACCAGGCGGCCGGAGGCGTCGCCTTGTCCTCGGACGACGCGACGAGCCCCGGGAGCGCGAGTTGCGTCGCGCTGCCGTCGAGGACCCAGGCGCGCAGCGCCGCGGGTGTCGGGCGTCGCCCGCCCGCGAGACAATCGCGAATCGCCTCGCCCCGTTGCAGGCGCCGGCGCAACGCCGCGTCGAGCGCGGCGAGACTCGACTGCCACGCCATCGCGAGCGTGCTGATGACGAGGGCGTGCGCCGTCGCGCCGTTCGTGAGGGGGAGGGGCGGCGGGAGCGCCCGCAGCGCCGCGGCGAGTCCCGGCACCGTGGTCGCGCGCCCGAGCGCCCCGCCGCGGCGGACCGCGGGTCGCGCGGTGTCGCCCACGCCGCGGATCACGCAGGCGCCGAGCGCCGCGGGCGTGAGTCGCGCCGCCTGGGGTCCGAGGAAGAGGCCGAGGAGCGCGGTGCGGTCGGCGAGCCGATTCACCACGGGCGTCGCGGAGAGGAGCAGCACCGTCCGGCCGACGCAGGCGCTCGCGAGGGTGCGGTGGCGACGCGTCCGCGGCGTGCGCACGCGGTGCGCCTCGTCGACGATCAGCAGGGCCGCCGCTGGACACGCGGCGCCGCGGCTCAGGGCCTCGAGGCTCACGAAGCGGAGTGGCACGTGCATCCGGGCGGCGTGCGCCGCCCAGTGCGCGCGGACGGCGGCGGGCGCGCAGACCACCACGCTCGGATGGCTCGCCGCGACCGCGAGCGCGACGACGGTCTTCCCCGTTCCCGGCGGATCGGCGAGCAACGCACCGCCGACGCTCCGACACGCGGCGTGGATCCGGGCCACCGTCGCGATCTGGTCGGGGCGCAGGGTGACGTCGCCCAGCGTCGTCATCCGGCGGGGCGGAGCGGGGCGAGCGCCGCGAGTGGGACGCCGAAGGCGTCCGCGACGATCGCATCATGGCTCGTCGCATCGATCGCGCGTCCCGCCGCGCCCGCTCGGCCGATCGGCGCGAGCAACGTCCGGGCGCGCGCCCAGTCGCGGGGGAGCGGGAGCAGGGCGCAGGTCCAGCCTAAGAAGCGGTGATAGCCACCGCGCGCCGGCTCCGCGAGGCAGGCGAGCCATCCCACCATCACCGGGGCGTTCAGCAGCGCGGCCAGCGCGTGCGCATCCGTCTCGTCGGCCGTGCGTACGACGTAGCAGCTGTTGAGCGGCACGTGCGGATCACCCGCGGCGAGGACGCGGGCGCGCGGGGTACGCCCGATGTCGGCCCAGACCACCCGTGCGCGATCGGTGGCCGCCGCCTCGGTGCGGAAGAGCGCCCACCAGTGGCGTGCCCGGTCGCTGCGACGCTCGAGCGGCGTGCGCCAGCGCTCGAGCCAGCGGCGTGCCCGCGTCGGGAGCGCCGCGCACGGCTGGCCCGTCCCGTCGTGCGTCCAGAGGATCGCCTCGCGATGCGTCGGGGCGTCCGCGGCGCCCTCCGCGCCCCATGGGCGCATCGTCTCGCCGCGCAGGACGGGTCGCAGGAGCGCGCGTTCGACCGCGCCGTGCGCCTCGCCGCTCCGCACCGTCACCAACTCGGGCGCCGCGAGCGCGCCGGGCAGGACCACGAACGCCGCATTGCATCCGGTCTTCACGCCGAGCGTCGGTCGGCCGAGCGGGGACGCGGCGAGCGGGAGGCCGGCCGTGCGCAGTCGTTCGAAGGCGGCACGCACCTCGGGGGGGAGTGTGAGCCACGGGGCACCGGCGCTCGCGTCGAGGGGGAGGACGGAGCGCGGCACCGTCCACGTGCGCTCCCGTGGCCCCTCGCGGGTCGTGCAGGTGAGCCGTGTCGGCGGCATCGTGGTCCGGCGCGCGAGGA
>CAZGIE010000088.1:0-9182 GCA_964526485.1 uncultured Gemmatimonas sp.
CGAGGGGGAGACCGTCGCGCCCGGTGTGGACGCGACACTCGACGAGCTGCGCGCGATCGCCAACGGCGGGAAAGACGCGATCGCGGCGTTGCAGGCGGAGGAGCGCGCACGCACGGGCATCGCGTCACTCAAGGTCGGGTACAACCGCGTCTTCGGCTATTTCATCGAGATCACCAACGCGAACCGCGACCTCGTGCCGGCCGACTACCAGCGGCGGCAGACGCTGACGGGGGCCGAGCGCTACATCACGCCGGCGTTGAAGGCCTTCGAGGAGAAGGTCCTCAACGCCACCGAGCGGATGGAGACCCTGGAGCGCGAGTTGGTGGAGGGGCTGCGCGCACGGGTGGGGGCGCAGGTGACGCGGCTGCAGGGGATCGCGCGGCGCTGCGCGCAGCTCGACGTGCTCGCGGCGCTCGCGGAGGTGGCGGCCCAGGAGGGCTATGTGCGTCCCGTCGTGGACGACGCGCCGGGGCTCGAGATCGTGCGCGGGCGGCATCCGGTGGTGGAGCGGATGATGCCGCGCGATCAGTTCGTGCCGAACGACGTGACGTTCTCGCCCGAGGCGCGGATGATCATCCTCACCGGGCCGAACATGGCCGGCAAGAGCACGATCCTGCGGCAGATCGGACTCCTCGTGCTGATGGCGCAGATGGGGAGCTTCGTCCCCGCGAGCGCGGCGCGGGTCGGGGTGATGGACCGCATCTTCACGCGCGTGGGGGCGAGCGACAACCTCGTGCGCGGGCAGTCGACCTTCATGGTGGAGATGGCGGAGACGAGCGCGATCCTGCACACGGCGACCTCACGCAGCCTCGTCCTCCTCGACGAGATCGGGCGTGGGACCGCGACGTGGGACGGCCTGTCGATCGCCTGGGCGGTGACGGAACATCTGCACGATCAGGTGGGATGCTGCACGATGTTCGCGACCCACTATCACGAGCTCACACAACTCGCCGACCGGCTCTCCGGGGTGCGGAACGCGAACGTCGCGGTGCGCGAGGTCGGGGAGCAGATCCTCTTCCTGCATCGGTTGCAGCCGGGTGGGGCGGACCGGTCGTACGGGATCGAGGTCGGGCGGCTCGCCGGGTTGCCGTCACCGGTGATCGTGCGGGCGCGCGAGCTGTTGCGGCATCTCGAACAGGAGCAGGTGGCGCCGCCCGCCGACGGAACGCCGACCACGAATCCCGTCGCGGACCCCAGCGCGGCACCGGTCGCCGCGCGTCGCGGCGGTCGCGCCACCACGCCGGTGCCGGCCGCCCCGGTCGACCAGCTCGCGCTCTTCGCCGCCGCTCCCGATCCCGCTGCGGAGGCGTTGCGGGCGCGCCTCCGCGCAGTCGACCCGGATACACTGACCCCGATGCAGGCGCTCGCCTTGCTCGCCGAGCTTACCGCCGCCGCGCGCGAGGGAGGGCGCGGCTAGCTTTCGCCATCTCTCCCCCCGTCGAGACCTCCGTCATGACCGACCATCTCCGGCATCGCCAGCCCTACGCGAACGTCCTCGAGACGATCGCGTGGACCCCGCTCATCCGGCTCACGCGCGTGACGCAGGGCATCCGTACGCCGGTTTATGGAAAGGCGGAGTTCTTCAACCCGGGCGGGAGCGTGAAGGACCGCATCGGGCTCCCGATGATCGAGGCGTTCGAGCGCTCCGGTGAGCTCAAGCCGGGAGGCACGATCGTCGAGGGGACGAGCGGGAACACCGGCGTGGGGCTCGCGATCGCGGCGGCGCTCAAGGGCTACAAGTGCATCTTCACGATGCCGGACAAGATGTCGCAGGAGAAGGTGCGGCTCCTGAAGGCGTTCGGCGCCGAGGTGATCATCACGCCGACGGCGGTGCCGCCGGAGCATCCGGACAGCTATACCTCGATGGCAAAGCGGATCGCGACGGAGACGCCGAACGCGGTGCTCGCGAACCAGTTCTACAACCTGACGAACCCGGCGGCGCACTACGCCTCGACGGGCCCGGAGCTCTGGGAGCAGACGGAGGGGCGGATCACGCACTTCGTGGCGGGGGCGGGGACGGGCGGGACGATCAGTGGGACGGGGAAGTACCTGAAGGAGCAGAACCCGAATGTCCAGATCGTCGGCGCAGACCCAGTTGGCTCGATTCTGGCCGAAGTGTGGCGCTCGAATGGCGCAAATAAGCCTCAGGGAGCGCCGTATAAGGTCGAAGGGATCGGGCAGGACAAGATCCCGGGCGCGCTCGATCTCAGCGTCATCGACGACTACATCACCGTCAGCGACCGCGATGCCTTCACGATGGCCCGACGCCTCACCCGCGAGGAGGGGATCTTCGTCGGTGGCTCCGCTGGCCTCATCGCCCACGCCGCCCTCTCCGTCGCGCGCCGCATCAACGACCCCGACGCCTGCGTCGTCACGGTCCTCTGCGACACCGGCGAGCGCTACCTCTCGAAGGTCTTCAACGACGAGTGGATGCGCGAGAACCAGCTCCTCGAGCCCGAGAAGGCGACGCTCGGCCAGCTCCTCGGCGCCAAGACCGGCGCCGCGCCGGCCATCGTGAGCACCGCGCCCGGCGCCTCCGTACGCCAGGCGCTTGGCCTGATGAGCCTCCACGACATCTCGCAGCTCCCCGTGATGGATGGCACCAACTGCGTCGGCTCCGTGAGCGAGCACATCCTCAGCGTGCGCGGCCTCGAGGACTCCAAGGTGCTCGAGCGCACCGTCGCCGACGTGATGGATGCGCCCTTCCCGGTGGTCGATGCGGGGATGCCCGCCGACGCGGCGGCCAAACTCCTCGGCCGCAACAACCCCGCGCTCCTCGTGCGCGACCACGGCACCATCCAGGGGATCATCACGCGCAGCGACCTCCTGCAGTTCCTGATGGCGCGCTGACGATGCGGATCCTCGTCCTGCTCGGCGGCGCGTCCGCGGAACGCGAGGTCTCCCTCGCGAGCGGCGCGCGCGTGGCCGACGCGCTCCGGGCGAAGGGGCACGACGTCACGACGGCCGATCCCGAGACCGATCCCCTCGCGATCCTGCCGCAGGCACAGGCCGCCGACGTGGTCTGGATGGCGCTGCACGGCGGGGCGGGGGAGGATGGCACCATCCAGGCGCTCTTCGACCTCGCCGGGGTGCGCTACACCGGGAGCGGCCACCTCGCGAGCGCGCTCGCGATGGACAAGGATCTCTCGAAGCAGCTCTTCCGCGCCGCGGGGGTCACGACGGCCGAGTGGCGGATGGTCCGCGCCGGGGATGGCACGGACTGGACCGCGCCGACGTTCACCGAGGAGATGATCGCCGCCCTCGGACTCCCACTCGTCGTGAAGCCCTCCAAGCAGGGAAGCACCGTCGGCCTCACCGTGGTGAAGGCAGCGGCCGAGCTCGCGCCCGCCGTCACCGAGGCGTTCCGGCACGACGACGAGGTGATGCTCGAGACCTTCGTGCCCGGGCGTGAACTCACCGTGGGCGTCCTCGATGACGCGCCGATGCCGGTGGGGGAGATCATCCCGAAGCACGAGCTCTACGACTACGAGTGCAAGTACACGCCCGGGATGGCGGAGGAGATCTTCCCCGCGGCGATCCCGGACGACGTGCGCGATGCGGCGCAGCGGCAGGCGATGGTGGCGTACCGCGCGCTCAAGCTCGCAGGATGCGCGCGCATCGACTTCCGGCTCCACCCCACCGATGGGCTCTTCTGCCTCGAGGCGAACACGCTCCCCGGGATGACGGGGACGAGCCTCGTGCCGCAGGCGGCGGCGGCGATGGGGATGGATTTCCCGACGCTCTGCGAGCGGATCGCGCTCGCCGCGGTGCGGTAGCGATCCCGATGACGCTCCGGCTCCTCCTCGCGCTCGCCTTCGTGCAGGTGGTGCAGTGGACGGCGGTCGTGCCGGCCGAGCTGCAGGCGTGGGCCGCGTTCACGCGCGACGCGCCGGCGCAGGGACGGTGGTGGACGCTCCTCACCCATCCGTGGGTGCAGCCCAGTGGTGCGCTGCTCCTGCTGAACGCCTATGTGATCGGGCTCTTCGGTTTCCGGCTCGAGCGGGCCTTCACGGCGATGCGCTACGGCCGTCTCCTCGCGCTGGCGACGCTGACCGGATGGGCGACACACCTGCTCACCGGCTCGAGCGGGATCTGGCTCGGCGCCTCCTCCGCGGCCTATGCGGTGCTCGCGGCGTACACCATCCGCTGGGGTGACGACGCGCATCTCGTCCTCGGGCGGTTCCCCGTGCACGGCCGCTGGCTCACCGCGCTCGTCGCGGCGATCCTCACATTGACGGGACTGGAGACCGGGCCCGGGTTCCTCGCGCATCTGGGGGGTCTCGCGTCGGTCTGGTTCCTGATGCCGCGCGGCGGGCGTCGGTTCGTCCCGCCCCGCTCGCCCGAACCGGAGGCGTCCGATTCGGACCCGACCGCAGCGTCACCACGTGCGCGCGAGACCGACGACCGCCGGACCGCGCCGCAGCAGGCCGCCCGTGCAGCATCGGCGGGTGAGGAGCGTCCCGGCGCGGATGCGCCCACCGCCCCGGCACCCCCGACCATCGACGCCATCCTCGATAAGATCTCCGCCGAGGGGATCGACCACCTCACCGCCGAGGAACGCCGCGTCCTCGACGATCACTCGCGCCGGTTGCGCGACCGCTAGCCGACCCCGATGCCACAGCCCGAACTGCTCGAGACCTTCCCGAACCCCTACGCGGACCGGGACTACGAGATCTTCATGACGACGCCGGAGTTCACCTCGCTCTGCCCGCTGGGCGGGATCGAGACGGACGCGGCGGAGCTCGCCCTGTTGAAGGGGGGCGCGCCGGACTTCGCGACGATCAACATCACCTATGTGCCGGATGTCGTCTGTCTCGAGCTGAAGAGCCTCAAGCTCTACCTCTGGAGCTTCCGCAACGACGGCATCTTCTACGAGCGTGTGGTGAACCGCATCCTCGATGATCTCGTGGCCAAGGCGCAGCCGCGGTCGATGAAGATCGTCGGGGACTTCAACGTGCGTGGCGGGCTCAAGTCGATCATCTCGGCGGAGTACAAGAAGCCGGCGTGACGACGACGGGGTGAGACCACCGATGTGGTCCCACCCCGTATCGACGACGATCGCGCCGTGTCAGCGGGTGAGCGATCCCACCTCGCGCACCGTGACCGTCCCGAGCCCGAGGCGCTCGATCGGCGCGCGGATCTTCGCGAGATCCCCGACCACGATCACCCAGGCGTTCTCCGCCGGGACGAAGGCGCGCGCGACGCGTTGCACGTCGGCGGCGCTCACCTGCCCCACGCGCTGTACATACTCGGCGAGGTACTCGATCGGGAGATTCCAGAGCGCGAGGGTCGCGATCTCCGAGGCCACCTGGCCGATCGTCTCGAGGTCGCCCGGGACGGCGAGCCCGAGATACGCCTTGGCCCGCTCGAGTTCAGCGTCCGAGACCTGGGTCTCACGGATGGCGCGGAGCTCGCGGAAGATGTCGACCAGCGAACTGTCGGTGACATCGGTGCGGACCGCGGTGGAGACCGTGAAGGGCCCTGGGAGCGGACGGTACGCGAACCCGGACGAGATGCCGTAGGTGTATCCCTTCGTCTCGCGGAGCAGGGTGTTGAGGCGCGAGGAGAAGGAGCCGCCGAGGATGGTGTTCATCACCTCGATGGCGGCGTAGTCACCGGTGGTGCGCTCGACGCCGGGCGAGACGACGTTGATGACCGACTGCGCGGCGCCCGGCTTGTCGACGAGGATGAGGCGCACGCCCGACGCGCGCTGCGTGGTGACCAGCACCGGGGCGGGGCGTCGCTCCTCCCCGCTGGCGTGCCACGTACCGAAGCGGCGCTCGAGCGCCGTGCGCGCCTCGTCGAGGGTGATGTCACCGACCACATAGAAGGTGGCGCGTTCAGGGCGGATCGCGCCCTGGTACGCGGCGCGCACCGTCGCGGAATCGAGGCGGGCGGTCGTGCTGGAGTCCCCACTCGCGCTGCGGCGGTAGGGATGGCCCTCGGGGAAGAGGGTCTGCGCGACGGCGAGGCTGGCGAGCGCCGCGGGCTGGTCCTTCTGCTGCAGGAGCGCGGCGAGGCGCAGATCGCGCTGGCGGGTGACCTCGCTGGCAGCGAAGGACGGGCGGAGCACGACGTCGGCCATCAGATCGAGGGCGGCATCGAGGTTCCGGCGCGAGACCTTGAGGGAGATGGTGGTCGCGTCCCACGAGGCGCCGGTGGAGAGGGAGGCGCCGAGGAAGGCGAGTTCCCCCTGGAGCGCATTGGCGTCGCGGGTGCCGGCCCCCTCGTCGAGGAGGTTGGCGACGAAGGAGATCAGGCCCGCATCGTCGCGGTCGAGGCGGGCACCGCCCGCGACGGAGAGGATGATCTGCACGAGGGGGAGTTCACGCTGCTCGACCAGCCGGATCGCCGGGCCGTTGGCGAGGGTGCTTGTCTGGACGCGCGGAACGGTGAGCGTCGGCGCGGGGCCGAGCGCGGGCGCGCGGGTGCGATCGAAGGTCGGTGTGACACTCTGCGCGTCGGCGGCGCGGGGGAAACCGACGGCGACGAGTGTGGCGAGTACGGCGACCGTGAGGTTCCGCAGGGTCCGGTCTCCGCTTCCGAGGGCGTTGCGACGTCGAGTCATGCAGCTGCGGCGGTTCATCGGGTGGCCCTCGCGGTGGCGGCGAGTGTGGTGCGCCCCTGCGGGACGACGCTCAGAGTGACGCGACCGCCGCGGAGATAGGTGCGGACGACGCGCTGCACGTCGCGGGCGCGCACCGCGCGGTAGCGGTCAAGGTCCTGCTGGAAGTAGTCGGGGGTCCCGGTGGCGTAGTAGTACGCGTTGAGCTGGTCGGCCTTGCCACTCGAGAGCTCGAGGCGGCTGAGGAATCCCGCTTCGATGCTGTTGAGCGCCTGACGGAGCTCACGTGCCGTGGGGCCCTGCGCGGCGAGGCGATCGAGCTCGGTGTCGATCGCGCGCTGGAGGGTGTCCAGATGGACACCGGGGCGGGCCGTCGCGACGATCTGCACATCGCCGTCGAGTCGCTTCGAAGAATTGAATGCGTTGACGCTCGTCGCGAGCGGACGATCCTGGACGAGGGCCTTGGTGAGGCGACTATTGCGGGCACCGGCGAGGATGTAGGCGGCGATGTCGAGCGCGGCGTCGTCCCGGGAGAATTCGCGAACGCCGTGCCAGGCCAGGTAGAGACGCGGAAGCTGGACGCGGTCCTCGAGGGTGACGACCGTGTCGCGGAGGGTGAAGGGGGCGACGATCGGGCGGGTGAAGGCCGGCCCGCGTGGGATCTCCGCGAACATCGTCCGCGCCATCGCGCGGACCGAATCGGCGCGCACGTCGCCGGCGACCACGATGGTGGCGTTGTTGGGGGCGTAGTAGGTGCGGAAGAACCCCTTCACGTCGTCGAGCGAGGCGGCGGAGAGATCGGCCATCGAGCCGATGGTCGTCCAGGAGTACGGATGCCCCTTGGGGTAGATCGCTGACGCGAGGTGTTCGAAGGCGAGGCCGTAGGGCTGGTTCTCGTAGCTCTGCCGGCGCTCGTTCTTCACGACATCGCGTTGGAGATCGACCTTCGCGCTGTCCATCGTCTCGAGCATCCAGCCGAGCCGGTCGGCTTCGAGCCAGAGCATCAAGGGGAGGGCATTGGCCGGGCCCGACTCGTAGTAGTTGGTGCGGTCCGTGGTGGTGGAGCCGTTGTTGCCGGCGCCGGCGGCCTCGAGGAGGCGATCGAACTGCGGATAGGGCGCGTGCTTGGAGCCCATGAACATCAGGTGCTCGAAGAGATGCGCGAAGCCGGTGCGGCCGGGGCGTTCGTCGCCGGAGCCGACGTGGTACCAGACGTTGGTGGTGACGACGGGCACGGAGCGATCCTCGTGGACGATGAGGGTCAGTCCGTTGGGGAGGGTGTCGACCGTGGTGGGGACGCGGAGGGGGGTACCCTGGGCGTCGGCAGATCCAGAGAGGCCGACGAGGATCATCGCGGCGGCGAGTGCGCGCCTGAGGCGGAGGCGGGAGGTCATCCGTATATAGTAGGTACTGCGATCGGTCGGCGGCACGGGCGATGCGCCGGTGCCGGATTCCTGGGGCTCGGTTAGCTGGTCAAGTCCAGTGTGGGGGCGGGGTTGGCTCCCGCTCAGCCCGTTGCTAGATTGATTGGCACGGCTGGGTAGCTCAGTTGGTAGAGCAGCGGACTGAAAATCCGCGTGTCGCCAGTTCGATTCTGGCCCCAGCCATTGCAAATCAACGACTTACGACGTTTTGGGTCGTTACAAATCGTACTACATCCGTACTACATGGAGGGGAGACGGGGGTCCGTCTCCCCTCTGTCGTTGGTGGGATGACGTCGATGTGGTACACGATTTACTACAGACACCGTGGGGAGTCCGAGTGTCGGAGAGGGGTCGGGAAGTGGGGGTGGATGGGACCCCTAGAGTGACCCTCTGTACTACATGACTTACTACATGGGATTTGGGACCGTTAACGAAATCCCGATGACCGTAAAACCTACGTGTCTGGGACTCGGTTCAAGACATATGTTCTGGTGAGTACACACAGAGTTTTCACACGTTTGAACAGAGAGGGAAGAAATCGTAAGGCAAACCAGAGTTGTTTGAAGAAAGAAACCCCCCGATCGGCTGACTTTTCGGGCGTTGTCACACTCTGTTTATGAAAACAAAATAAGGGAGGCAAGAGATGAGAAGAAATCGCACTGAAGCAAAACTAACGCTTGCAATATTTCTTGTTCTCACAAGTATGCTCCTCGGTACACCGACGGTTCAGGCACAACCACATATTGCCCTGAAAGTCGTTCATGTCGCACAGTCACCCGCTGCTAATTCTGGTGACGAAGAGAGCGATCTGTGGATTGGGGGCATTGCCTTATCTCCTGACGAAAAGAGCATCGCCATAGCCATAAGAATTGGAGACCAGCTAGAAATCAGAGAAGTTGACCTTCTTTCCGGACAAATACTCACGACCCTTTCACTAAACACATATACAAACAAACAAGGTGTAAGGCTGATTCGCTATTGGACAAATAATCTGATAGGCGTGAGCCTGGGTGATAAAATCGTATTGTTTGGCCGCGAGGCTGCAACTTGGCATATGGTTTGGCAGCAAAGATTTGCAACAGCAGTTGGAGATTTCGATTTTCGCCCCTTTGGCGAAGGGGGGGTGGGAGTTGTGGTCACCACTGCAGACAACCGAGTATGGGTATACTCGTCATTTGAAAGCGACCGTCTAG
>CAZGIE010000089.1:0-9095 GCA_964526485.1 uncultured Gemmatimonas sp.
CGCCGGATCCGGTCGATCGTCCGTAACACCTCGATCGCCATCGCCCGCACGAGCGTCAGCTCCCGGGAGTCTGGACCCGCCCGGTTCAGCAATGAACGGACCGACCGCATGATGTGTTCCGGGTTCCGGGTCCGGTAGAACGCGATGGCCGCCAACGACCGGTCGATGTCCCCGAGCGCCCGCTCCCATTCGTCGTGCTTGGGCAGGGCGGCGTGGTGCTTGTGCCGCGCGACGGTCCGGGTGGCGTCCCCCGCCGCGAGGTGCAGCTCGTACAGGGCGACCAGCACCGCCTGGGCGACGTTCAGCGAAGCGTGCTCCGTCGTCGGGATCGTCACCATCACGTGGGCGAGGTCGATCGCCTCGTTCGGGAGCCCGTGGTCCTCTTGGCCGAAGAGGAGGGCGACCCGCCCCTCGGCCGCCCGGTCCAGCATCACCGGCGCGAGTTCCCGCGGCGTCGTCACCGGCCAGCGGTGCGCACGACGCTTGGCGCCGAACGCGGCCACGTGGACGCAGTCGGCGAGCGCCTCGGGGAGCGAATCGAAGTGCTGGATCCGCTCGACGAGGTCCCGCGTGCCGTGCGCGACCCCCTCGATCCGCCAGGGGTCGTACGCCACCGGCTGGACGAGGCGGAGGTCGCGCACGCCCATGTTCTTCATGACCCGGACGGTCCCCGCGATGTTGACGGGGTCCTGCACCCGGTTGAGGACGACGACCACCTGGTCGAGGATCGACATGACGGGTGGCAAGCTAGCGCCCTCCGCTAGATTTCGGTGCCATGGAGCTCGTCCACGCCTTCCTCGACCTCTTCCGCGACCTCGACGGCCTCGTCGCGACCGCCGGCTACGTCGGCATCACGGCGATCATCTTCATCGAGACGGGGCTTCTCTTCCCCTTCCTGCCCGGTGATTCGCTGCTGGTGACGGCGGGGCTCGTCGCCGTGACGGGGACGCTGAACGTCTGGACGCTCGGGCTCCTCTGCTCGGTCGCCGCGATCGTCGGGGACCAGATCGCGTACGGGATCGGTCGGCGTGCGGGGGCGGCGCTCTACTCCCGCCCCGATTCCCGTTGGTTCAAGCAGGAGCATCTGCGCGCGGCGCAGGCTTTCTACGACCGGCACGGTGGGAAGGCGATCATCCTCGCGCGGTTCATGCCCTTCGCGCGGACCTTCGCCCCCGTGGTCGCCGGCGCGGCGCGGATGCACTACCCGACCTTCATCTCCTACAACATCATCGGGGGGCTCGCCTGGATCTGGTCGATGCTCCTCACCGGTTACCTGATCGTCGAGCGCGTCCCGTGGCTCAAGGCGCACGTCGAGCAGGTGGTGATCGCGATCATCTTCATCTCCGTCCTCCCCGGCATCGTGGGGTGGTGGAAGAGTCGCGCGGAAACCTGACCCCTGATACCTGATACCTGACTCCTGACCCCTCACCCCTGAACGACATGCCCTTCACCCTCCCCGCCCTCCCCTACGCTCCCGACACGCTCGCGCCGCACATCGACGCGCAGACGATGCAGATCCACCACGGGAAGCATCACAACGCATACGTCACCAACCTCAACGCGGCGATCGAGAAGGCCCCTGAGCTCGCCTCGTGGAGCCTCGACCAGCTCTGCCGCGACATCGCGAAGGTCCCCGAGAGCGTCCGCACCGCCGTGCGCAACAACGGCGGCGGCCACTGGAATCACTCCCTCTTCTGGGAGCTGATGGCCCCGAACGCGGGCGGCGCGCCGAGCGGCGCGATCGGCACGGCGATCGACGCGGCCTTCGGCGACTTCGCCAAGTTCCGGGATGCCTTCAAAGCGGCGGCGGTCGGCCGCTTCGGCTCCGGGTGGGCCTGGCTCGTCGCGGCCAAGGACGGGACGCTCTCGATCGAGAGCTCGCCGAATCAGGACAACCCGCTGATGGAGGGGCGCCACGCGATCCTCGGCCTCGACGTCTGGGAGCACGCCTACTACCTCCACTACCAGAACCGCCGGCCCGATTACATCGACGCCTGGTGGAACGTGGTGCACTGGGGCGCGGTCGAGGCGCGGTACGCGGCGCGCTGAGCGCCCGCGCCACCGGAGATGACACGGGGCCCCCACCGATCCGGTGGGGGCCCCGTGTCGCATCAGGCATCGAGATCGGCGACCGACGGGTGCGCCGCCGGAATGCCCCGTGTCCCGCCCCGGGGCGCGAGGGGCCTTAGCGCGCCGCCTCGCCCTCGAGGTACGTATACCCCTCGAGCCCCGCGACGTACTCGGCGATGAACATGTTCGCCTGCTCGCGCGAGATGTGCGACGCCGACTGCACCTTCCGCCGGAAGGTCGCAAGGAGATCCGACGCCTGGAACTGCACGTAGTTCAGGACTTCGGTCACGGTGTCGCCGTGCACGAGGTGGGTGAGGTCGTACCCCCCGTCATTCAGGCGGACGTGAACGGCGTTCGTGTCGCCGAACAGGTTGTGCAGGTCGCCGAGGATCTCCTGGTACGCACCGGTGAGGAAGATCCCGAGGATGTACGACTCCCCGTCACGGAAGACATGCAGCGGGAGTGACGGAAGCCCCGTCTTCCCGCCGATGAAGCGGTCGATCTTCCCGTCGGAATCGCAGGTGACGTCCTGGATCGTGCCCTGGCGCGTCGGCGCCTCGTCGAGGCGATGGATCGGCATGATCGGGAAGAGCTGATCGATCGCCCAGGTGTCCGGCAGCGACTGGAAGAGCGAGAAGTTCGCGAAGTAGCGGTCGATCAGCGCGGTGTCGAGGTCACCCACGATGTCCTCGAACCGATCACGCCGCCCCTCGGCGAGGCGCGCGACGGCGTTGAGCGTGCAGAGGTACAGCGTCTCGGCGAGGGCGCGCTCCCGGAGGGTGAGGACCCCCGAATTGAAGAGCTGCTGCGCGCGCTCCTTGTCGAAGGTGGCGTCATGGAAGATCTCGCGGATGCGCCGCATCGCGACGTTCTTGCGCGAGACCGTCTTGAGGTCCTCCGCCATCTCGTGGAGCAGCGCGTGGTCCTCCTCGCCGATCGCCGGCGGGGCCGGCTCCGCGTGCGACTCGACATCAATGACGCTCAGCAGGAGCAACGCGTGGTGCGCGGTGAGGGCCCGCCCCGACTCGGAGATGATGTCGGGCATCGGGAGCTCCTCCTCGCGGCAGGTCTCGGCGAGCGTGTAGACGACATCGTTCGCGTACTCCTGCGCGGAGTAATTCATCGACGCCTGCGCGGTCGACTGCGTCCCGTCGTAGTCGACACCGAGGCCGCCGCCGACGTCCACCCAGCGGATCCCCAGCCCGAGCCGGCGGAGCTCCACATAGAAGCGGCTGACCTCCTGGAGGCCGCGCTTGATGAAGCGGATGTCGGTGATCTGCGAGCCGAGGTGGAAATGGATGAGCCGCAGCCACTCGGCGCGTCCCTCCCCCTTCAGCCGGTCGATCACCTGCATCAGCTGCGCGGCGGTGAGCCCGAACTTCGATTTCTCGCCGCCCGACTGCGCCCAGCGCCCCGACCCCTCGCTCGAGAGCTTGATCCGGACGCCGAGCGTCGGGGTGACCCCCATCTCCTCCGCGACCTTCTCGAGGACGTCGAGTTCGCTGACCTGCTCGATCACGATGATGACGGTGTGGCCGAGCTGCTGGCCCATCAGGGCGAGCCGCATGAACTCCTCGTCCTTGTAGCCGTTGCAGACGATGAGGTGGTCGGTGCGCTCGGTGAGGGCGAGGACGGCCTGCAGCTCGGGCTTGGAACCGCACTCGAGACCGACGCCGGTGGCGCGCCCGAAGTCGACGATCTCCTCCACCACGTGGCGCTGCTGGTTCACCTTGATCGGGTAGACCGTGGTGTAGCGCCCTTCGTACTGGAACTCGGCGATCGCGCTCGCGAAGCGCGCGTGCAGCGCCTCGATCCGCGACTTGAGGATGTCCGAGAAGCGGAGGAGCACGGGGAGGGCGACGCCCTGCGCCTCGAGGTCGTGCGCGAGCTCGTAGAGGTCGACCGTCCGCTGCGGATGGTCCTTGTCGGGCCGGACCACGACGCGTCCCGCGGCGTTGATATCGAAGTGCCCGTCGCCCCAACCCTCGATGTTGTAGAGGGTCTTGGCGGCCTCGACGCTCCAGGCGGCGGGAGCGGGCGCGGCCTCCGGCATCCCCGGCTCGGCGGGAGCGGGGACGGCGGCGGCGGAATCGGGCTGGGAGGTCGTGGACATGGGTCGGGAAAGCTAACGGGTCACGGCCGCGGGAACTGGTCCCGGCCCCGCTCGAGGTAGGGGATCCCGCGCCGCATCCAGTCGGGCTCCGGCGCCCCGAGGAGCTTGGCGGCGAAGAACTCCTGCATCCGCCGGTCGATGTCCTTCTGGTTCGCCCACTTCCGCGGGTTATGCGCGTCCCCGTTGTAATTGATCATGTAGGCCTCCTTGCCGAGCCGCCGCATCGCGACGAAGAACTCGATGCCCTGGTACCACGGGACGGCCCCGTCGGCGTCGTTCGCCATGAAGAGCACCGGGGTGCGGACGCGGTCCAGCCGGAAGAGCGGCGAGTTCTCGAGGTAGCGCTCCGGGTACTCCCAGAGCGACCCGCCGATGCGGCTCTGGCCGCGCTCGTAGTTGACGATCGCACGCTCGACGCCGCTCTCCCAGCGGATCCCCCCATACGCGGAGGTCATGTTCACCACCGTCGCGTTCGGGACCGCGGCGGCGAAGAGGTTCGTCTCGGTGATCAGGTACGCGGTCTGGTAGCCGCCCCACGACTGCCCGGTGATGCCGAGCCGCGCCGGGTCCGCGATGCCGCGGGCGATCAGCGCCTGCACGCCGGGCACGATCGACTTCACGGCGCTCGGCCCGGGGTAGCCCGGCGTGTAGTGGATGTTCGGCATGAAGACGAGGTAGCCGAGCGAGGTGTAGACCGGGGCGTTCACGACGTTCCGCCCGGCCGGCCGCACGTAGCCGTGGAGGCCGTCGCTCAGCTGCTCATAGAAATACGTGATCATCGGGTAGCGCTTCGACGGATCGAACCCCTCGGGGGTGTAGAGCAGCCCCTCCATCGGGACACCGTCGGCGTTCGACCACTTCACCAGTTCGACGTTCCCCCACCGGTACCTCGCCTGCTCGGGCATCGCGTCGGAGATCCGCGTGAGCTGATCGAAGCGCGTCCCGGTCCAGAGGTCGGGGAACTCGCGGTAATCGGCGCGGGTCACCAGGAGCTGGTCCGCGCGTCGGGCCTTCACGAGCACGGGCCACGACTTCGGCGCCATCACGAGGCGCTCCGGTGCGGCGGTCCCACCCACGCGATCGCGATAGAAGCCGGCGTCCTTGGTCCCGTTGTCGAACGCCCGAAGGAGCAGCGGCTCCCGCGGGTCGATCGCGCGCGACTCGGGGTCGAGGTCGACGACGCGGAAGGTGAGGCGGCCCGTGCGCCCGGCACCGTCCGTGAGATTCCGCGGAGCCACCGCGCCCGTCGGGTCCACCTCCCACACGTCGTACCGGTCGTAGACGAGCACGCGCGCGTCGTCGGTGGTCCATCCGCCGAGGCCGTACGGCCCGGGCTCGCCCGGCGTGTCGTGCGTCTCATCGTCGAACCGGACGTCGGCGATGCCCGCCGTGAGGTCGCGGGTGCGGCCGGTGGTGACGTCGTGGACCTTCCACCCGGCCTCCCACCAGGTGACGTAGCGCGCGGCCGGCGAGAGCTGCGCGCCCGCGCGCACCCGCGTCGCGACCCGGCGCATCGCGCCTGTCGCCGTGGTGATCAGATACACGTCCGCGCCATCGCGACCGGCGATGGCCTCGAGCTCGTACGGGACGTCGGTCACCGCGAGCCCGAGGCGCCCGTCGTCCGAGAGCGTCACGCTCGGCAGCGAATCGCTCCCGAGCCGGCGCATCTGGCGTGTCGCCACCGTGTAGATGGCCGGCACGCTCCGCGTGCGATCCTGGGCGAGCTGCAACCTCTGCATCGGCTGCGGCCGCGTGTCGCGCCAGTGCCAAAGCTCAAAGATGGCCTTGTCCGCGAGCGAGTCGGCGGGGATCGAATCGGGGAGCACCGCCGCGATCCCGAACCGTAGCACCCCCCCGCCGCGCACGAACTCGACGCCACGCTCGCTGATCCGTTGCCCCTCCCCCACCGCCGCGGGGGCGACGGCGAGCGTGACGACGGGGGCCTTCGTCGTGGCGAGCGCCGCGTGATAGAGCGCGAGGCGCGGCTTCTCCTGCGTCCACTCGTCGGCGTCGGTCAGGAAGGCGAGCTGGGTCCCCGTCTCGTCGAACGCGAGACCGCGGTAGTTCCCCGCCCCGCGCTTCAGCGGCGTGGTCACGCCGGTCGCCAGCCGTCGGAGGAAGACGCCGTCGACGCCGAGGGAGTCCGGGCCGACCTGCACGTACGCGAGCCACTGCTCACCGCGATCCATCGCGTATTCCGAGACGCCCTCGAGGCGCGTCTCGGCGCCGGTCGCGAGCTCACGGAGGACGAGCGGGGCGCCGGTCTCCTTCTTCTTCGCGGCCGGCTTCGCGGCCGCCGTGTCCGTGGAGGCGCCGCGGGCGGGCGCGGCGGGACGCGCGGCCGCGCTGTCCGCCTCGAGCTGGTAGGCGATGAAACGCCCACCGTCCCGCGCGAGCTGGAAGCCGCGCACCTTCTCGATCGTCGTGACGGCGCCGGTCTCGAGCGTGAGGAGGCCGAGCGCGGGCTTGGGCTGTTCGGCGGGCTTCGCGCGCCGCGCCCGAGCGGAATCGAGCGCCCCCTTGGTGGGATAGCGGAGGAAGGCGATGAACCGCCCGTCCGCCGTCGCCTGCGCGGCCTGCGGCGAGAACGGCGCCCCGCTCAGGCTCGTGAGCGGCCGCCCGGTCCAGCCGCGCGGCACCCGATGCTCGACGCTCCCGCGCGTCGACCGCACGACGAGCTCGCCGTCGCCCACCGTCGGCGTCAGCGTGTAGTACGCCCACCGACCGTCGGCGGTGAGCGCCGGCTGGAGGATCGACCGCCAGAGGTCGTAGGTGTCCTGCGTGAGGGGAAGACGCTCGACCGGTGCCTGCGCCGTCGCGACACGCGCGACGAGGGCGAGCAGGGCGAGACAGGCGAGGCGGGGGACGGACGACCGGGCGCGCAGCGGCATCGGCGGGCGGGGTTCGGGGGTATCTTCTGAGCGGACCAACGACGGTCCCAATGTACGTGTGCCCTGCTCCCCCCGCTGCGAGGTTCCCCCTGTGAAGCGGCTCCTCACCTTCTTCCTCCGCGGCCTCGTCCTGACGGTCCCGCTCGCCGTCACGGTCGCCGTCTGCCTCTGGGTGCTCCGGCGCGTCGACGGCCTCCTCGGCCTCGGCATCCCCGGCCTCGGCCTCGTGATCACGCTCGCCGGCATCACGCTCGTCGGCTTCCTCGGGTCGACCTTCCTCGCCCAGCAGGCGGAGCAGTGGTTCGACGCGATCCTCGACCGGCTGCCGTTCGTCCGGCTCCTCTACTCCTCGACGAAGGATCTGCTGAACGCCTTCGTCGGCGAGCAGCGGCGCTTCGACTCGCCGGTGATGGTCACGCTCTCCGCGGACGGCGCGCTCCGCACCTTCGGATTCATCACGCAGGCGTCGATGGCCCGGCTCGGGCTGCCGGGGGACATCGCGGTCTACTTCCCGCAGTCGTACAACTTCGCGGGCCAGGTGTTGGTCGTCCCCGCGGCGCGGGTGCAGCGGCTGACCGCGCCGAGCTCCGAGGTGCTCGCCTTCATCGTGTCGGGTGGCGTCTCCGACGTCCCGACGCCGCGACCGGAGGGCGCGTGACCGCGCTCGGTACGGCCGGACCGGTCACGACGCGGATCGGTACACGCGCGAGCCGACGGACCGGCGTACGCTTCGGCGTGATGGCCGCGGCGATCGGCGCCATCGCGTCGCCCCTCACGGCCCAAGACGCCCCCGCCGCACCGCCCGGCTCCATCGTCCTCCTCCTGCCGGACCGCGTCTTCCTCGGGACCGAGGACTCCACGCGGACCGGATGGGCCGTCCTCGTCACCGGGGACCGCATCACGGCCGTGGGGCCGCGCGCCGAGGTGCGCGCCCCCGCCGGCGCGCGGACCATCGCGCTCCCGGGGACGACGCTGCTGCCCGGGTTCATCGAGGGCCACACGCATCTCTTCCTCCATCCGTACAACGAGACGAGCTGGAACGATCAGGTCCTCCGTGAACCGCTCAGCCTCCGGACGGCGCGTGCCGTGACCCACGCGCGCGCGACGCTCGAGGCGGGGTTCACGACGGCGCGCGACCTCGGGACCGAGGGGGCGGGCTTCGCCGACGCCGGGCTCAAGCAGGCGATCGCACAGGGGATCATCCCGGGCCCGCGGCTCCAGATCGCCTCGAAGGCGATCGTCGCCTCCGGCTCGTATGGCCCGAAGGGATTCGCCGACGAGTGGGCGGTGCCGCAGGGAGCCGAGGAGGCCGATGGGATCGAGGGGCTCACCCGCGCCGCGCGCACGCAGATCGGGCATGGCGCGGACTGGGTGAAGGTCTACGCCGACTATCGCTGGGGGCCCAACGGCGAGACCCGGCCCACCTTCACCCAGGACGAGATCACGCGCATTGTCGAGGTGGCGCGCAGCAGTGGCCGTCCCGTGGTGGCCCATGCCTCAACGGCCGAGGGCATGCGACGCGCCATTGTCGGCGGCGTGTCGACCATCGAGCACGGGGATGAAGGCACGCCCGAGGTGTGGAGGCTGATGGTCGAGCGCGGCGTGACCTATTGCCCGACGCTGGCCGCACCGGATGCGACCAGCCAGTACGCCGGATGGAAGAAGGGCGTCGAGCCTGAACCGGCGCGCATTGCGAAGAAGCGCGAGACGTTTGCCGCTGCGCTGAACGCCGGGGTGCGCATCTGCTTCGGGGGCGATGTGGGTGTCTATCCGCACGGCGACAACGTGCGCGAACTGGAACTGCTGGTGCAGTGGGGCATGACGCCGCTGGCGGCTGTCACGGCTGCCACATCGGTCAATGCGGATGCCTTCGAGCTGGGCGATCGCGTGGGTCGTGTGCGCGAGGGACTCCTGGCCGACCTCATCGCGGTGCAGGGCGACCCGACACGAGACATTGGCGCCCTCCGGCGCGTCGCATTCGTAATGAAGGGCGGCGCGGTGGTCAGGCCCGCGCCGTGATC
>CAZGIE010000090.1:0-9067 GCA_964526485.1 uncultured Gemmatimonas sp.
GTATAGAGCGGGCCACCGAAGAGGCCCGGCTGCTGTCCGGTCGTCACGACGACACCGCCGGCCGCGGCCACGCGATCGAGCCGGGCGGCCGCCTCCCCCTCATCGGCGAAGGCGGGCGCGAGCACCTCGCGCCAGGCCGCCGGCGCGAGCCGTCGCACCTCCGCGACCTGCGCCGTCCACCCATCGACCCCGCGCGGCCGCGGCACCACCCACTCGGGTGGGGTCACGCCCTGCTGAATCGCCCGCGCGAGTGCGCCACCGCCGAGGGGCTCGGTGAGAACGCGCGGCGCGCTCATCGAGGACACCGACCCGGACGGACCGCGGAGCGCTGGAGGGAGACGACGGACGAGTGCATCACTTGTGGTACGGCTCACCGCGGACGATGGTGCCCGCGCGATAGAGTTGCTCGGCGAGGACCAGCCGCGCGAGCTCGTGCGGCAACGTCCACGGCGCCAGCGAGAGCCGGCGACCCGCACGCGCCAGCACCGCGCCGTCGAGCCCGTGGGCACCGCCGATCATAAAGGCCACGTCGCGCGCCCGCTCCCGCCCCCCCTCCAGCCACGCGGCCACCCGAGGCGAGTCGATCGCCTCACCACCGGGATCGCAGGCGACGACGAGTGCTCCGGCCGCGAGCCCGTCGAGGAGCCGCTCCCCCTCGAGGCGGCGGACCCCCGCGGCGTCCCCACCACGGACACCCCCCTCACGGACCTCGACGAGATCGAGCGGCCAATAGCGCGCGGCACGCTCCTCATACGACGCGATGGCGGACGCGAGTCCGCCCGCCTTCGGACGCCCGACGGCGCGCACGGCGACCCGCATCCGTCACCGCCCCGTCGACGGGCACGCCGCGCTCAGGCGTAGATCCCGCGCAGCCGGTGCACCGTGGACACGCGGCTGATCGCCACCATGTAGGCCGCCGTCCGCATGTTCACGCGGTGCTGCTGCGAGAGCGAGAGCACGTCGCGGAAGCTCTTCACCATGATCTCCCGCAGGCGCTCGTTCACCGTCTGCTCGGTCCAATAGTACCCGCCGCGGTTCTGGACCCACTCGAAGTAGCTCACCGTGACGCCGCCGGCGTTCGCCAGGATGTCGGGGATCACGAAGATCCCCTTCTCGTCCAGGATCGCGTCCGCGGCCGCCGTCGTCGGGCCGTTCGCGCCCTCGCAGATCACCTTGGCCTGGATGTCACGGGCGTTACGCGTCGTGATGACGTTCTCCAGCGCCGCCGGGACGAGCACGTCGACCGGGAGCTCGAGGAGCGCCTCGTTCGTGATCGGATCCCCCTTCCCGTACCCCTCGAGCGTCTTGTGCTCGCGCACGTACGCGATCGCGTCCGCGACGTCGATCCCCTTCGGGTTATGCCACCCTCCGGTGCGGTCGCTGATCGCGATGACTCGGCACCCGACCTCGGCGAGCAGCTGCGCCCCGATCGACCCGACGTTGCCGAACCCCTGCACCGCGACCGTCGCCCCCTGCACGGGCATCTTGAGGTGCTCGAGGGCCTGCACGGCGGTGAGCATCACGCCGCGACCGGTCGCCTCCCGGCGCCCGAGCGACCCACCCATCTCCACCGGCTTCCCCGTCGTCACCGCGTTGACGGTGTGGCCCACGTGCATGGAATAGGTGTCCATCAACCAGGCCATCACCCGCTCGTTCGTGTTGACGTCGGGTGCCGGCACGTCGGAGTCCGGGCCGAGCGTCGCGATGATCCCCGCCGTGTAGCGGCGTGTCACGCGCTCGAGCTCGCCGACCGACATCTTCAGCGGGTCGCAGATCACGCCGCCCTTCGCCCCGCCGAAGGGGATGTTCACGACGGCGCACTTCCACGTCATCCACGCCGCGAGCGCCTTCACCTCGTCGAGCGAGACGTTCATGTCGAACCGGATCCCGCCCTTCGCCGGCCCCCGAGACGTGTTGTGCAGCACGCGGATGCCGGTGAACACCTCCACCTCACCGGTGTCCATCATGACCGGAATGGAGACCGTGATCTCCTTCTCCGCGCTCCGCAGCACCTTGTAGATACCGGGCTCGAGGTCGAGGAGCTGCGCGGCCCGGTCGAACCGGGACATCATCGCCTCGAAGGGGTTCTCCTCGCTGGCGAGGTGGCGGTCGATGTCGCCCGACCGGGCGAGGAAGCGGTCCTTGTCCGGCCGGACGATGGAATCGGTGGGGAGCCGAAGGTCAGCCATGGGGGGAGGCAGTCAGGGCCGCCGGTCCGGCGGCGCGGTGGAGGTCAGGAGAGGGGGAACGGGTGCAACCGGTCCAACAGGCCGTCCAGGTGCGCACGGCCGGAGTCGATCCGAACCACCTGCGAAAGATACCACAGGGGGGGGGCGCCAGCAGGCCAGCGGGGGGCGAGCTTCACGGCGTCCTTCAGGGTACAGACGACCGCGTCCACCTCGGCGCCACGGGTCGCCAGCGCGGTGACATCGGCCTCGGTGAAGGCGTGATGATCCGGGTACGTCGCCGGCACCACCGACCAGCCGGCGGACGCGAGCTGGCCGAGAAAAGCGGCGGGCTCTCCGATGCCGGACACCGCGAGCACAGACGACCCCAGGGGAGGCGCGTCGGCGGGCCGACCCGCGGCCGCACGCAGCCCACCGACGGCGAGCTCCACGACCGCCACCGGTCGGTCGAATGCCGCGGCCAGCCGGTGCGCGAACGCGGCGGCGGTGGCGGCGTCGGCGGTCTTTCGGGTCACCAGCAGAAGATCCGCCCGACGAAGCCCCGCCCACGGTTCCCGAAGCGGGCCGGCCGGGAGGCACCGCCGTGGCCACCCCTGCTCTGCCGCGAGCAGCACGACGTCCGCGGTCCGCCCAGCGCGTCGGTGTTGGAATGCATCGTCCAGCACCACGACCGCCGCCCCCGCGGCGACGGCGCGGGCCGACCCGCGCACGCGGTCCGGATCCGCGACGACCACGGCCGACGGCACGAGCGTCCGATGGACGAGGGGTTCGTCGTCACCATACCCGCGGAGGACGACTCCCGGCCGTGCGCCGCGTGCGGCCAGCGCGTCCGCGAACCAGGCGCTGACCGGTGTCTTCCCAGTCCCCCCGACGGTCAGATTGCCGATGCTCACCGTCGGGACGAGCGGGGCGGTCACCCGCCGAAGCCCGCGACGGTAGGCCGCGTTCCGCGCCGCCATCGCCCCGCCGTAGAGCCAGCCCAATGGCGCGAGCGCCGCGGCGATCCCCCCATCGCCGGCCCACGCGCGCCGGACGGCCGACGCGATCGCGCGCCTCACCGTGTCTCCACCGCGCCGAGGCGGCGCTGCAGCTCCGCGACGAGCGTCCCGTCGTCCGCCTCGGTCGGCGCCCACGGGTCTGACGCGGTGATGGTGACGCGCGCGAACGGTTTCGGAATCAGGAATCGGTCCCAGCTCCGCGCCCGCCACGCGCGCGAGGCCGTCACCGACACCGGCACGATGTCGACATCGGCCCGCTGCGCCGCCCGCACCGCCCCGATGTGCGGCACGCCGGCCGGCCCACGTGGCCCGTCCGGCGTGATCGCGCCGTCCCGGCCCTCGGCGAGCGCGCGGATCATGCCGAGCAACACCTTTCCGCCGCCGCGCGTGCTCGAACCCCGCACCAACCCGAACCCCCAGCGATCCAGGACCCGGGCGATCAACTCCCCGTCGCGATGCTCGCTCACCATCGCCACGACGCCGCGGCCCCGGAGCCCCCACGCGATCGGCAGCAGCCCCCCGTGCCAGAAGGCGAAGAGCCGCCCGCGGGCGCCGCGCGGGCGTGCGACCGGGACCCCACGCCACTCGACCCGCCAGCTGGCCGCGAGCAGTCGCAAGAGCGGCGCCGCGACGAAGACCACCCCGCTCACGCGGAGTCGACGGCGCCAGCTCACGGCACCATCCCCGCGGCCATCTCCGCCACCCGCTCGGACGCGCCAGCCGTCCCGAGCTCCGCCCGGACCTCAGCCAACCCAGCGAGCATCGCACGCCGCTCGGCGCCGTCGGGGGCGAAGAGCGGGGCCAGCGCGTCGGCCACACGTTCGGGTCGGAAGGCGTCCTGTACGAACTCGGGGGCGACCTCGCGCCCCGCGACGATGTTGAGCAGCCCGATGTGCGGGATGTGCACCAGCCGCCGCGCGATCGCGTACGAGAGTGCGCTCGTCCGGTAGACGATGGCGCAGGGGCAGTCCGCGACCGCCGCCTCGAGCGTCGTCGTCCCGCTCTTGCAGAGGGCGACGTCGGCCGCGCGCAGCACGTCGAAGGACGCCGCGCGAATCACCGGGAACGGCACCTCGTCATCGCGGAGCGCCACCGTCGGCGCCGCACTCAGGATCACCCGGAGGCCGGGGCGAAGCGCTTCGAGCCGTCGAGCCACCGCGACGAAATCCGCGAGGTGGCGACGGATCTCCACCGCCCGACTTCCCGGGAAGAGGGCGAGCACCTCGCCCGCGCCGTCGAGCCCGAGCCGGGCCCGGGCTTCCGCGCGCGTCGGGAGCGCCAACGCGCGATCGAGGAGCGGATGCCCGACGAAGGTGGCGTCGATCCCCGCCTCGCGGAGCATCGGGGGCTCGAAGGGGAGGATGCAGGCGGCCTTGGTGATCACCTCCGCCATCGTCCGGACCCGGCCGCGCTTCCACGCCCAGACCTGCGGCGTGATGTAGTACAGCACCGGGACGCCGGCGGTACGGGCGGCGGCGGCCACGCGCAGGTTGAAGCCGGGGTAGTCGATCAGGATGACGAGCCCCACGCGTCCCGACCGGAGTCGCGCCGTCAGCCGGCGGAGGAGCCGGAGATGTGCCGGGACGTGTCGGAGGACCTCGACGAACCCGACCACTCCCTCGATCTGCTCCAGCATCTCCACGCCGGCGGCGGCCATCCGCGGCCCGCCCGTCCCGACCAGCGCGAGGTTGGGACGGCGGCGCCGGAGCGCCTCCGCGAGGATCCCGGCGTGCAGGTCGCCGGAGGCCTCGCCGGCGACGAGCAGGATCTCACGCACCGGCGGCGCCGAGGAGGGAACGAGTCCGTTCGATGTCGCCCACGATCCGGAGCGCCACCGCGAGCGCCTCGCGCCCGGCCCGCCCGCTCACGATCACGGGCGCCCGTCCGCGCAGCGCCTCCGCGAAGCTCTCGAGCTCGAGCTTGAGCGGCTCCCCTTCCGGCGCCTCGAGCGGGATCCGCTC
Source organism: uncultured Gemmatimonas sp. (assembly GCA_964526485.1). Classification (GTDB taxonomy): domain Bacteria; phylum Gemmatimonadota; class Gemmatimonadetes; order Gemmatimonadales; family Gemmatimonadaceae; genus Pseudogemmatithrix. Next base: position 5,146 of record CAZGIE010000090.1, read on the forward strand.
CACGAACGCCTCGAGTGGCTGCGCCTGCTTGGTCAGCGACGCGAGGTCCACGTCGCCGCGAAGCCGGTACAGCTCCCCGGTTCCCGCCCCCAGGTCGAGCGAGAGGTACCCGTTGCGCTGGAAGATGCGGAGCTTCCGCGTCCGCTCCTTGGACACCCGGCTCGCCGTGATCGTCGCCACCGCGCCCGAATCGAAGGTCACTCGCGCGTTCGCGATGTCGATCGACGGGGTCAGCACCCCGACCCCAGCCGCCGTGACGTCCCGGACGCCGCCGCCGATCAGCGTCAGTACCAGGTCGATGTCATGGATCATCAGGTCGAGGACGACGGCCACATCCGAGCCCCGCGGGCTGAACGGCGCGAGCCGATCGCTGTCGATGAAGAGCGGCCGGTCGACGTGCGGCTGCGCCGCGCGGATCGCCCGGTTGAAGCGCTCCACATGGCCGATCTGCACGAGCACCCCCTGCCGCTCGGCGAGCGCGAGGAGCTCGTCGGCCTCCTCCAGAGTGACGGTGATCGGCTTCTCGATCAGGAGATGCTTCCCCCGCGCCAGCGCCTGCATCGCCACCGCGTGGTGCGCCGGCGTCGGCACGACGATCGAGACGGCGTCGACATCGTCGAGCAACGCGTCCAGCATTGGATACGCGCGGATCCCGAGGTCGCGCGACACCGTCCCCGCCCGCTCGACGTTCGCCTCGAAGATGCCGCGGAACGCGAGGCCGGGGAGGTCGCGCGCGATGCGCGCGTGATGATACCCGAGACTCCCCGCTCCGATGACGCCCAGACGGACGGGCGCGCTCATACGACCACCCCCCGCCCGCTCGCCTCGACGAAGGCGATGAACGCCTCCACCTCGGCCATCGGCGCGAGCGTCGCGCGCGCCTGCTCGCGCGCCTGCGTGATGTTCAGCTCCGAACGGAAGAAGAGGCGATACGCCTTCTTGAGCTCCGCGACGACCTCGGGGGCGAACCCGCTCCGCTGCAACCCGACCGAGTTGAGCCCGTACAGCGCGACCGGATTCCCGACCGCCTTCACGAACGGCGGGATGTCCTTCGTGACGCGCGACGCGCCGCCGATGAACGCGTGCCGCCCGATCCGCACGAACTGGTGCACCGCGCAGAGCCCGGAGATGATCGCCCGGTCCTCGACCGTCACGTGGCCCGCGAACTGCGTCCCGTTCGAGACAATCACCCCGTCCCCGACGTGGCAATCGTGCGCGAGGTGGACGTACGCCATCAGGAAGCAGCCCCGGCCCACCGTCGTCCGGTGCGACTCCGCCGTCCCGCGGTTGATGGTCACGTACTCGCGGATCGTGGTCCCTTCGCCGATCTCGACCGTCGTGACCTCTCCCTTGAACTTGAGGTCCTGCGGGAGGCCGCCGAGGATGCTGCCGATGCCGACGCGGACGCGCGGGGCGAGCCGAACATGCGCCTCGAGCGTCGCCCGCGCCTCGATCACGCAGCCATCCCCCACCTGACAGTCGGGACCGATGATCGCCCAGGGGCCCACCGTCACGTCGGAGCCCAGCGTGGCGCCCGGGTCGATGAGCGCCGTCGGATGGATCGTCGTCGTCATCGGGCGCGCACCGTCGCCGCCATGTCGGCCTCGCACACGACGACGTCGTCGACCTTCGCGACCCCGCGGATCCGGCAGACCGCCGACCGGAGCTGCACGATATCCACCTCGATGCGCAGCTGGTCCCCCGGCTTCACCGGCCGGCGGAACTTCACGTTGTCCATCGACATGAAGTACACGACCTTCGAGCCCGGATCGTCGACCGTCCCCATCAGGAGGACGCCGCCGACCTGCGCCATCGCCTCGACGATCAGCACGCCGGGCATGATGGGATGCCCCGGGAAGTGCCCCTGGAAGAAGGGCTCGTTGATCGTGACGTTCTTGATCCCGACGACGCGCGTCTTCTCCTCCATCTCCACGATCCGATCCACCAACAGGAACGGATACCGATGGGGCAGGATCTGCATGATCTCCTCGATGCCGAGCACGCGGGCCTCCGTGGGGGCTGCGGGAGCCGACGCCTGCGCGACCATGGCGCGCACGAGCGTGACGGTCCCTCGATGACTGGGTTTCGTGGCGGTGATGCGGGCCTGCACCCGCGCGCCGGCGAGCGCGAGATCGCCGACGACGTCCAACGCCTTATGACGGACGAACTCGTCGGGCCAGCGCAGCGACGTCCCCACCACGTCGGTCCCGTCGAGCACGATGGTGTTCTCTGCCGAGGCGCCCTGGATCAACCCCTTCGCCCGCAGATCGTCCACCCACGAGAGGAGGCCGAAGGTGCGCGCGGGGGCCAGCGCCTCCGCGAACGACGACGGGGTGACCGCCCACCGCCCGGACTGGGCGCCGATCATCGGATGCGGGAAATCGATTGAAACCTCGAGGTCGAGGGCCTCCGCCGGCGTCGCGACGTAGACCGACTCGCCGTCGACGACACGCACCGGTTCGCGGAGCCGGAGCACCGTCGGCATCCCGTCCTGGACGACCACACCGGCCGCCTCGAGCGCGGCGCGGAACGGCTCCGCGGACCCGTCGAGGATCGGCGGCTCGGCCCCGTCCATCTCGATCAGCAGGTCGTCGAGCGAGAGGCCCGCCACCGCCGCGAGCACATGCTCCACCGTGTGCAACGCCGCCTCACCCTCGCCGAGCTGTGTCCGCCGCTCCGCCGCGACCGCCACGCCGACGTGGGCCGGCGTCTCCGGCGCCCCCGCGAGGTCGGTGCGTCTGAATCGGATCCCCGACCCCGATGCGGCCGGGGCGAAGGTGAGCCGGCACGGGCGCCCGAGATGCAGGCCGATCCCCTCGACCGACGTGCGCGTGGCGATGGTGCGACGCCCCGTCATCGCGCCTCCTCGTCCCCGACCGCCGCCTCGAGCTGCCGCAACAGCGACGGGAGCTTCGCCGCCGCCCCCTGCCGCCGCAGTTCCTCGCGATGCGGCCGCGCCGGGAACCCGCTCCACGTCGCCCCGGCGGGGACGTCCTTGAGCACGCCGGCCTTGGCGGTGATCGTCGCGCCGCGACCGATGGTGAGATGGCCGCCGATGGCCGCCTGACCGGCGACACGGACGTCATCCTCCAGCCGTGCGCTCCCCGCGATCACGACCCCCGCCGCCATCAAGCAGCGCCGCCCGACGCGCACGTTGTGCCCGATGTGCACGAGGTTGTCCAGCTTCGTCCCATCGCCGATCACGGTGTCGTCGATGCTCCCTCGGTCGATCGTGCAGTTCGCGCCGAGCTCCACGTCGTCGCCGATCAGCACGCGGCCGACATGCGGGATCTTGTGGTGACCGCTCGCATCGGAGACGAAGCCGAACCCGTCGCTGCCGATCCGCGTCCCCGCGTGGATGAGCCCGCGGGCGCCGATGGCGCATCCGTCGTAGAGCGTCACCTGGCTGACGAGCCGCGTGCCCGCTCCGACCCGGGCGCCGACACCGACATGACACCCCGGACCGATCCACGCCCCCGCCTCGACTCGAGCCCCCGACCCGACGACCGCATGCGCCTCCACACAGGCATCGGCGGCGACCGCCGCATCGGGCGCGACCACGGCGCTTGGGTGCACGCCGCGAAAGGGCGGCGCCGCCGGCGGGAGCAACGCGCCGAGCACCCGGAGGATCGCCTCATGCGGGCGGGCGACGATGACCCGATCGGACGGCCCCCCGGCGGCCTCCGCGAGCTCCGGCGCCACGAGCAGCGCGCCCGCACCCGTCTCCGACAGGGCCTTGAGATACCGAGCCGAGGCGACGAACGAGAGGTCGCCGGCCACGGCACGATCGAGGGGCGCGACGCCGGTGATGCGCCGCGCCCCGTCACCGCGAAGCGTCCCACCCACGAGGGCGGCGACGGCGGCGAGCTCGAGCGACGGCAACGGCTCGGTCGACACGGACACCCTCACGCCGCCGACGCGG
>CAZGIE010000091.1:0-716 GCA_964526485.1 uncultured Gemmatimonas sp.
TCGATGCCCGGCTCGATCTCGACGAAGGCGCCGAACGAGGTGAGGTTGCGGACCTTGCCGGTGAGGCGCGTGCCGACCGGGTACTTCTCCGGCAGCACCATCCACGGATCCTGCTCGGTCTGCTTCATGCCGAGCGAGATCTTCTCCTCGGTGGTGTCGACCTTGAGCACCACGGCCTCGATCGTCTCGCCGATGCTGACGAGCTTCGAGGGGTGCCGGACATTGCGCGTCCAGCTCATCTCGGAGATGTGCACGAGGCCCTCGATGCCGGGCTCGAGCTCGATGAAGGCGCCGTAGTTCGTGATCGAGACGACCTTCCCCGAGACGCGGGTGCCGACCGGGAACTTCTCGGCGACGTCCTTCCACGGGTACGCCTGGAGCTGCTTGAGACCGAGCGAGATGCGCTCGCGCTCCCAGTCGATGTCCAGCACCTTGACCTCGAGCTCCATCCCGATGTGGACCATCTCGTTCGGATGCGAGATGCGGCCCCACGACATGTCGGTGATGTGGAGCAGGCCGTCCACGCCGCCGAGGTCGATGAACGCCCCGAAGTCGGTGATGTTCTTGACGACGCCCTTCCGGACCTGGTCCTTGCCCAGCTCCTTCATGAGCTTCTCGCGCTTGCCGGCGCGCTCGGTCTCGAGGATCACGCGGCGCGAGACGACGATGTTCCGGCGGCGCTTGTTGAGCTTGATGATCTTGAACTCGTACTTCTG
>CAZGIE010000091.1:726-2657 GCA_964526485.1 uncultured Gemmatimonas sp.
GCGAATAAACCGTCGATGGAGATCGAGGGTGAGAGGCACGACGTCGGGAGTGAATCGACAGCGATGCCGCGACTCGAGTTCGCGAGCGAATGTGATCAGCACCTCCAGTGTCTCGCGATGCGTCATTTCGCGCACGGGAACCACTTGAAACAATTCTGCGAATCCGCGGTCGCGTTCGCGCAGGATGCGCCAGGCTTCGGGAGAGATTTCGGCTAGAATGCGAACGTTTTTGCGTTCGAGGAAAGGTTTGAGCACCGCTGCGACGGTGAGATCGCTTTGTGCGCTGATGCCCGCGCTGAACAGGCCGAGGAGATCGTCGATGTTCGGGACGCGACGCAGCGCGATCTGCGACCCGGGGAGGAACGCGTCGACGCCCATGAGGTCGACCACGACGCCGCCCTTGATCTTCTTGACGAGGACGCCCTCGACCGGCTGGTCGGACTCGTACGCGACGCGGATCCGCTCCCACACGCGCATGAAGTCGGCCTTCTTCTTCGACAGGACGACCGAGCCCTCGCTGTCCTCGAGGTGCTCGAGCAGGACCTCGACGGCGTCGCCGGGCTTGAGGTCCGGCATGTCCTTGAACTCCTCGAGCGGGATCGTGCCCTCGGACTTGAAGCCGATGTCGAGGACGACGAGGTTCTCGCGGATCTCGAGGACCGTCGACTGCACGATCTCGCCCTCTTCGATCGAGGCGAGCGTGCCGTTGTACATATCCATCATCGCCTCGAACACGTCGGACGAGATCTCGTCCTCGTCGTAGAGCTCGGGGCGGCGGTTGGCGAGGGGGCGGAGCTGGGCCTTCTGGGCGTCGCGCTTCCGGCGGGCGATCAGCTCGGGCGACAGTTCTTCGGTGGTGCTCATACGGATGGGACTCCGGTCGCGGAGGGTTCGGCTCGCCGCGTCGAGGCGTAGGTGGGTGGAGCCCCGCAACTTAGCCCCGCTCCACCTCGCGCGCCAGCGCCACGATCCGGTCCACCTGGGCCTCCGGGGTCAGGCGCGTCGTGTCGATCCGCACCGCCCCCGGCGCCTCGATCGTCTGCGCGGCGTCCGCCGCGTCCCGCCGCGCCAATTCCGCCACCTCGGCGTCGACCTCGCCCGCCTCCGGCGCACGCCCGAGACGCTCGAGCAGCCGGCGCCGCGCCCGCTCCCGCGGGTCGGCCACGAGGAACACCTTCACCGCCGCCTCCGGGAACACCGCCGACCCCATGTCGCGCCCGTCGACCACCACCGGGTACGAGGCCGCGGCGGACCGGATCATCCCGTTCACCCAGGCCCGCACCCCCGGCATCCGCGCCGCCACGGAGACCCGCGAGGTCACCGCCACGCCGCGCAGCTCCGCCTCGGCCGAGGTCCCCTCGAGGAGGGGACGGAAGGTGCCATCGACGGGCTCGAGCGTGATCACGCGCGCCGCGTCGAGCAGGGCCGCCTCACTCCACGTCGTCTCATCGGGCGCCCGACGCAGCATGGCCGCGGTCGCGGCCCGGTAGAGGGCGCCGGAATCGACGTGACGGATCCCGAGGACGGCGGCGACGCGCTTCGCGGTGCTCGACTTCCCCGACGCGGCGGGGCCGTCGATCGCGATCACCAACGGACGGGCGGGGTCAGCGGCGGGCGGCATCGAGGGCATCCCAGAAGCTAGGCCACGAGACCGCGACGCACGACGGGTCATCCACCACGATCGCGTTCCCGGCCACCGCCCCGAGGACGCCGAACGCCATCGCGATCCGGTGGTCCCCGGCCGTGCGCACCGACCCGTGCCGCGGTCGGTCGTCCCCGCGAACCACGAACCCGTCGGGCAGCGCGACGATCGAGTGATGAATCTCAAAGACCGGCGAGCTGCCATCCGCCGCCCAGCGACGCAGCGCCGGCCCCGCGTTGTTGAGCGCATCGGTATAAGATGAATTCATGCTTAATGCTAATTGATACTG
>CAZGIE010000091.1:2667-5075 GCA_964526485.1 uncultured Gemmatimonas sp.
CGGCCGGTCGCCCCCGCGCACCACGAACCCGTCGGGGCGCTCCTCGGCCTCGACGCCGATCGCTCTCAGGTTCTCGACCACCAGCCGGATCCGGTCGCTCTCCTTCACGCGAAGCTCCCCCGCCCCGCGCACGATCGTCTCCCCCGCCGCGCACGCCGCCACGCAGGCCAGGAGCGGGAGCTCGTCGATGAGCGAAGGGACCTCCTCGGCGGCGATCGTGATGCCCGTCAGTCGGGTCGGCGGCGGGTCGACGACGAGATCGGCGACCGGTTCGCCCGCGAGCATCCGCATCGCGTCGAACCGCACCGGGAGCCCCATCCGACGGAGCGCCGCCACCGCGCCGATCCGCGTCGGGTTCACGCCGACGTGCGCCACGCGAAGCGGCCCGCACGCCCCGCACGCGACGGCGCCCAGGAGAAAAGCCGCACTGGAGGGATCCCCGGGCACCTCGATCGGCCCCGCGTCGAGCCGACCGGTCGGCCGGAGGGCCACCATGGTCCCGTCCCGCACGAGATCCACGCCGCGCGCCTCGAGCATCCGCTCGGTGTGGTCCCGTGTCGGCAGCGGCTCGTACACCTCGACCGGCACCTGCGCGACGAGCCCGGCGAGGAGCACCGCGCTCTTCACCTGCGCGCTCGGGACGGGGGAGTGCCAGGTGAGGCCATGCAGTCCCGTGGACCGCACCGTCATCGGGAGCCCGTCGTGCGCGGGGAGCTCGACGGTCGCGCCCATGGCACGCAGCGGTTCGGCGACGCGTCGCATGGGCCGGCGGGAGAGGCTCTCGTCCCCGACGAGGGTGGCCTCGAGCCCCGCCCCGGCGACGAGCCCCGCGACGAGCCGCGCGGTCGTGCCGCTGTTGGCGCAGTCGAGGGGCGCCGCCGGCGAGCGGAGCCCGCGCAGACCGCCCCCGGGGATCGTGATGCCCCCCGCATCGAGCGATGGCACCGCGACACCGAGGGCGCGCAGCGCCCGCGCCGTCGCCTCCACGTCGGCCGAGACGAGGAGGCCGCGGATCTCGCTGGGCCCGTCGCCGAGCGCGGCGAGGAGCAGAGCGCGGTGTGAGATCGATTTATCGCCGGGGACGCGGCACACGGACATCCGGCGATAATAACCACCCGCCGGGAGCGGGACGACGCCGTGCGTGACCACGCCGCCGCTTGCCGGACCTCCCGCGCCACCCTAACCTTCGCTCCACGCGGGAATAGCTCAGTTGGTAGAGCACAACCTTGCCAAGGTTGGGGTCGCGGGTTCGAGTCCCGTTTCCCGCTCTGTCGGTTCCGATGCGGCATCGAGGCGGGGGCGGCGCGGCCGTCCCCGCCTCGTGCGTTCCGACGCCGGGGTGGCGAAATTGGCGAGACGCGAGGGACTTAAAATCCCTTGGGCGAAAGCCCGTGTGGGTTCGATTCCCACCCCCGGCATGTCCTTGGCCCCAGACGCATGCCCCCCGCCTCCCCACTCTCCCTCGCCGCGATCCTGACCGTCGCCGGCGGCGGCGCGCTCGGCGCCGTCGCGCGCCATCTCGTCGGCGTGCTGGGGGCGCGGGTCCTCGCCGGACCGGCGGTCTGGGCCACGTTCGCGATCAACGTGACAGGCGCCTTCGCCCTCGGATGGTTCCTCCGCTGGGCCGAGGCGACCGCGGCTGATCGAGTCCCGGACGCCGCAGGACCCGCACCGGAACCGACGCCCGCCTCCTACCCGCGCACGCCCTGCGTGTGCACCACGTGCCAGAGCGTCGCGGCGAGGAGCCCACTGAGCGCGGCATCCCCGCCCGCCGCGGTCGCACGTCCATCGGCGTCGACGTGCTCCGCCGCCCATCCGTCGGCGAGCGGCGCCCGCCGGAGCCACTGCACGACCTCCGAGGCGTCGGGGCCCATCAGCCGCGCGATCTGCACGGTGAGCCGCGTCGACGCCCCGATCCGCTTCGCCGTCCGACGGTACGTGGAATCGGTCCGATCGACCCCCTCCCAGAGCGGGAGCCAGAGCGCGGACCCGACCGGGTCGTCATCGATCGTCCGCTCGCCGCGCAGGTCTGCACTCGCCGCGAACGTCTCCTTCCCCGCCCCGCCCGACGCGAAGTGGCGGCGCAACGCGGCGCGGACCGGCGCGGGATCCTGCACCTCCTTGGCGGCCTCCTCGTCGAGGAGCTTGGCGAAGGCGTCGAGCGCATAGGCGGCCACCGCATTCCCGTGCAACGTGTAGGGGAGCGGCGCGACCTGTCGGTCGAGCGTCACCTCGGTGCGATAGAGCGGATGCTCGGCGTCGCGCCGCGCGGCGAGGTCGTCGTGGGAGACGTAGAGCGTGTCGGCGAGCACCGCCTCCTCGACGATCTGATCGTCCCCCGTCTCCCGGATGTAGCGCTCGGCGGCGACGGCGTACGACGCCACCCCCTCGAGCGTGAACCCCGGCTC
>CAZGIE010000091.1:5085-8914 GCA_964526485.1 uncultured Gemmatimonas sp.
GATAGTGCACGCCGCGGCCCGGCGCGTACCCATGGACCTCGCACGCGCGCAGGATGAGCTCGCGCGCGAGCGGCGGGTCGGCGAGCTGCACCGCCGGCACCGTCCACGCGAGGGCCTCCCAGTCCCGGATCGTCGTGCCCCACGGGCACCAGGGCGCACGGGACCGCACGAGGTAGAAGTGCGCGTCGTCGAGCGCCCGGGCGACGGCGAAGAAGTACGCGAAGAGGAGATGCCGGTTCACGAGGGCATCGACCGCCTCCGCCCCGGTGCTCTGCTCGAGCGCGCGGAGCGCCTCGCGCGTCGCGGTGAGCAGCGGTCGCCACCCGCGCCGCCGCATCACGCCGACCGTCGCGGCGGCGCCATCACGCTCCGGTCCCGCGGCGAGATGGAACGCCACCTCTCCCCGTTCCCCGGGCCCGAGGAGCATCCCGCGCCGGATCGCATACCCGGGCGTCTCCCCCGTCGCGATCGCGACCTCCGCCTCCCCGTCCGCGGCGATCGCGAGGGCACAGAACCCCGGCACCCCCGCACCGTCGAGCAATACCACCCCGTCCGTCGTGCGGGTGATGCGGTGCGCGTCCTCGGCCGGCCGCGGCGTGCGAACACGCAGCTGCCGATGCCCGAGCACCCCCTCGAGCGCGACCTCGACCCGTCGCGCCGTCGACCCGCGGTTCTCGATGGCGATGGCGTAGACGGCGCCCGCGATGTCGGCATCGCGACCGGAGGGGGCGAAGACCGTCCCGCGCAGCACGACGTCGCCAACCTGTGCCGTGAAGGTCGGCAGCCACTGCAGCGCCCGCTCCCAGACGATGCCGCCCTGCGCGAGTTCGACCTCGACGCCATCGATGCGCACGACCGGACGGGCGAGCGCCGGTGCCCGCCCGTCCTGGAAGCCCGCCCCACCCGCGAACTCGACCGCGGCCCGCGCGCCCCGATGCACCACGCCGACCGCATGGATCGCGGCATCGGCGGGATGGATGCACGGCAGGGCGAGCCAGTGGTTCCCCGTCAGCTGCCAGGGGACGCCGGGGAGGGTCGCGGCCGGGTCGGCCGCGACGGGGGACGCGAGGGGGGCATTATCTTGAGGCATCACGAGCGGAAACTAGCCGCTCCCCCGCCCGTCGGCCCACCGTCCGCTCCGTGCCTCCCTCCCGCTCCCGCCTGCGTTCCCCGCGCCTCATCGCCGTCGTCGCCGCCCTCATCGGCGGCGTCCCGACCGTGGCGTCGGCGCAGCGGATCCTCACACCGGGGCCCGACGCGGTCGCCGTCCCGCGCGGCGCGTTCCGCGTCGAGGCGGGTGTCGAACTCACCCTGCAGCGCGATCGATGGAACGACGGGCGGCTCGAGGGCCTCGGCGGTGGACTCACCGGGACGCCCCTCGACGCGAGCCGTCTCGCGCTCCTCGGTCCGATCGAGGGCCTCGTCCGCGGTCTCGGGGTCGATGACTTCCGCGCCTCGCTCGGCCCCACGCGGCTCGACGTGCGCCAGCGGATCTTCGCCTCGGCGCTCGGTGTCGAGTACGGCGTCGCCTCGCGACTCACCCTCGGCGTCCGCGCGACGCTCGTGCGCACGCGCCCCGAGGCCCTCTTCCGCGCCCGGCCCGACAGTACCGCCACGCTCGGACTGAACCCCCTCCGGCTCGGGACCGGCGTCGCCACGGCGAACGCGACGGCGATCGCGCGCTTCAGTGCCGCCGCCACCCAGCTTCAGCAGCGACGGACGGCCTGCGACGCGAACCCCGCCGCTTTCCCCGAGTGCGGTGTGATCCTCGCCGAGGTCGCGCGCGTCGCCGCACTCGGCACGACGGCGTCGACCTTCGCGACCGGGCTCGGCGCGCTCTACGGCGCCGCCACGGGGGCGGGACGACGCTACGTCCCCCTCGCCGGCAGCGCCGCCGAATCGCTCCTCGTCGCGCGCGCCGACTCGCTCCGCCTCGCCTTCTCCCGGTACGGCATCGCGGGGATCCCCGCCACCGGGGCGCTCCCGTCGGGCGCCGAGATCGGCCTCACCGGCGAGGAACTCACCCGGCTGGTCCGTGACACGACGGACGGCTTCGGGGCACGTCCGCTCGACGCCGGCGCCCTCACCGCGATCGGCGACATCCATTTCTCCGCGAAGCTCCTCCTCCTCGACCGCGTCGGGACGCGCTACGAGCGCGGTGCGCGCGGCATCCGTCAGGCGCTCCTCCTCGAGTACCGCCTCGGCACCGGTGCCGTGGACGACCCGGAGGCGCTCTTCGACGTCGGGACCGGGACGGGCACCGACGCGCTGACGGTTCGCTCCCTCACGGACCTCGTGCTCGGCGACCGCTTCTGGGCGACCATCGCCCTCGGGGCGACCGCGGGAGGCGCCGCGGTGAGTCGCCCGCTGCGCGTGCCCGCCCCGACCGGGAGTGACGTCATCGAAGCGGGCCGCACGCTCGCGGTCCAGGTGACCCCGGGACGCATCCTCGACGCGACCGTCGCGCCGCGGTGGCAGCTCGGCGACTACCTGATGGTGGGCGCGCTCTGGCAGTGGCGTCGCGCGGAGGGAGACGCGCACGGTGTGCCGGAGATCGGGCTCCCCGGCGGTGTCGATGCCGCGCGGCTCGACGCCTGGAGCGCCCGCGACGAGCAGCGCGCGGGACTCTCGCTCACCTATTCGACGCTCGCCGCCCGGCGGCGCCTCGAGGTCCGCGGCACCGCGTGGGAACTCAGCTATACCCACCTGCAGTCGATCGCCAGCGCGCGCGGCCTCGTGCCCAAGGCGTTCGAAGACCGCGTCCTAATCCGCGCCTACCCGCGCTTCCTCGCGCGCTGAGGAGCGGGGCGCGGCGCCGGGGCCTGCGCCGCCGCCAGCAGCTCCCGCGCGTGCTCTCGGCTCGTGGCGCTCTCCGCGTCCCCGCCGAGCATCCGTGCCACCTCGGTCACGCGGCCCTCATCCGCGACGACGGAGACGTCGCTCGTGGTGACCCCGCCCTTCGCCGCCTTCGCGACGACGATGTGGTGATGCCCGCGCGCCGCGATCTGCGGAAGATGCGTGATCGCGAAGACCTGATGGTGCGCCGCCACGTCGCGCATCGCATCGCCGACCATCAACCCGGTGCGGCCCCCGATGCCCGCGTCGACCTCGTCGAAGATCAGCGTCGGCACATCGTCCACCCGCGCGAGGATCACCTTGAGCGCGAGCATCACGCGGGCGAGCTCACCGCCGGAGGCGACACGCGCCAGCGGACGCGCCTCGTGCCCGACGTTGAGCGCCACGCGGAACTCGACCTGCTCCGCGCCGTCCGGGCCGATCGCCTCCCGAGCGGGGAGATCCACGAGGAAGCGGCCATCGGGCATCCCGAGATCGGGGAGCCGGGCGGTGACGGCGTCGGCGAGGGCGGCCGCGGCGACACAGCGTTTCGCGGAGAGGGCCGCCGCGGCGGCGTCGAGGGCCGCCGCGGCGGCGGTCCGCTGTGACGTCAGGGCGCGGCGGTCGAGGCCCGCGGTGTCGAGGAGCTCAAGCTCGGCGCGCGCCTCACGTCCCGCCGCCAGCACCGCCTCGATGGAACCGCCGTGCCGCTGCTTCAGTCGGAACAGGAGATCGCGGCGCCGCTCGACCGCCTCGAGGCGCGCCGGATCGTGCTCGATCCCGTCGGCGTACGCCTGGGCCTCGCGCGCGACCTCCTCGAGCGCGTACCACGCCGCGTCGAACAGCTCCTGCAGTCGGCTGGTGGCGGGGTCGATGCGCTGCAGCCCGCCGAGGGCGCGCTGTACGGGCGCGAGCCGCGGCAGCGCCCCCGACTCCCCCTCCAGCGCCTCGGTCACCTCCGTCGCGAGCGCCTGCAGCTCCTCGGCGTGCGTGA
>CAZGIE010000092.1:0-3651 GCA_964526485.1 uncultured Gemmatimonas sp.
CGCCGGGCATCCCGGCGGGGGCCGTCGCGTCCGCTGCGCCACGTCGCGCGGCCTCACCGGCGCCCTCCGACGGTGTCGCGATCCCCATCACGCGGTCGAGCTCGGGCCGCAGGAAGGGGAGCATCGTCCGCAGATCCGAGAGCATCGGGAGCTCGGCGCGCACCCGGCCGATGTCGGCGAGGTCGATCGTGACGCTCAGCAGCGCCTCGTCGAAGACCGGGGCGCGCGCGCGGACGTCGCCGCGCGGCCCGACCACGAGCGAGCCGCCCTGAAACATCCGCCCCCCCTCGCTCCCCACGAGGTTCGCGAGGACGCAGAAGACCCCCTGCTCCTCCGCGATATCGCGGACGAGGCGCTCCCATCGCTCCACGCTCGCGGGGCCCGGCACGCCGTCGGCCCGCGGGGCGGTGCCGCGCGCCGGCGCGGCGGCGAGGACGAAGACCACCTGCGCGCCATCGAGCGCGGCGATGGTGCCGGTGAGCGAGTGCCACGCATCTTCGCAGACGAGCGTCGCGGCGCGCCCGATCGGCGTGTCGAAGGCGCGCACCCCATAGCCGCGCTCGACGAACCGCTCCTCATCGAAGAGCGCGTAGGTGGGGAGGAAGTTCTTGCGGTGCACGTGCAGCAGCGCCGCGGGGGCATCGCCGCGGAGCCGCAGGTACGCGGCGCTGTTGTGGAGCGTCCCGTCGAGGGATTCGTAGAAGCCGAGGACGAGGTCGATCGCCTCGCCGCCGGGGACGCTCGCGCGATAGCGCGCCTCGACCTCGGTGCGGAGCGCCTCGACCGTGAGCGCGACGTCGCGCACCCCGCCCTCGAGGAAGTACCCAGAGAGGACCGTCTCCGGCAGCACGAGCACGGCGGGCCGCGGGTCGAGCGCCACCGCCTGTGCGAGCAGGGCCCCGACCCGGTCGAGGTTCCCCGCCAGATCCCCCTTCCGGGGGCGGCACTGGGCGACGGCCACGGTGAGCATGGGAGAAAGGTGCCGACTCCGGGGGCCGGGCGGTACGGGTCGGGGAATCCCGTCGCGGGGGGCGGTGTAGAATTCGACACCGATGTCCGCCCGTCCCCTGCCGCTCCGTCCCCGCCGGCCGACGGCCCCCGCCTCCGGCGTGCGCCGCCTGCTGGCCCTCGCCGCGGGGGTCGCCCTCGCGGCGGGCCCCGTGGGGCTCGACGCGCAGGCGGTGGTCGCCCCCGCCCCCGCCGTCTCCACCGGCGAGCCCTGGCGGATCATCCGGCCCCCGCAGGCGTCGCTCGTCCTCGCGCGGGACGGCTCCCTCATCGGTGAGATCGGGCGCGAATGGCGCGTGAGCGTCCCCCTCGCCTCCCTCCCGGCGTACGTCCCGCAGGCCTTCATCGCCGTCGAGGATCAGCGCTTCTATCAGCACGACGGCGTCGACCTCGTCGGCATCGCCGGCGCGATCAAGGACAACCTCCTCGGCGCGTCGCGCGGCGCGAGCACCATCACGCAGCAGCTCGTCGGCAACATGCACCCCGACGTGATCGACCGGACCGATCGGACGATCGGCCGGAAGCTCCGGGAGCAGGCGGCGGCGCGCGAGATGGAGCGGCGGTATACAAAGGCGCAGATCCTCGAGGCGTATCTCAACCAGATCGCCTTCGGCCGCGGCTACTTCGGCATCGAGACCGCCGCGCGCCATTACTTCGGGAAGCCGTCCGCGCGGCTCACCCTCGCGGAGGCGGCCTCGCTCGCCGCCCTCCCGAAGGGCCCCGCGCTCTTCGATCCCGTGCGGCACCCGGAGCGGCACCGCGAGCGACGCGACGCGGTCCTCCGCCTGATGCGCACGCAGGGATACATCACCGCCGCGCAGGAGCGCGCGGCGCGTGCGCAGCCCCTCCGCACCGCCCCCGACCTCGGCATGCCGGCCGCCGCCCCGTACGTGGTGGATGTCGTGCGCGTGCGCCTCGAGCGGGCCGGGATCCGCGTCACCGAGGGCGGCTATCGCATCACGACGACGATCGACCCCGCGTTGCAGCGGTCCGCGGCCGCGGCGCTCGCCGACGGGCTCGCCGGTATCGAGGCGCGCGGCGATTACCGCCACCCGCGCTATGCCGACCGCGCGCGCGGTTCCACCGACTACCTGCAGGGCGCGGTCGTGGCGATGGAGCCCGCGACCGGGGACGTCCGCGCCCTCATCGGCGGGCGGAATCACCAGGAGTCGCCGTTCAATCGTGCGGTCAACGCCGTGCGGCAGCCCGGCTCGAGCTTCAAGCCCTTCATCTACGCGCGCGCGCTGCTCGATTCCCTCCCGCCGACGACGATCATCCCCGACACCGCGCTCGCGCTCCGGTTCGACCTCACGGTCTACCGCCCGCGGAACTCGGACGGGGCCTTCCTCGGCCCGATCACGATGCGCGAGGCGCTCGCACAGTCGCGCAACACCGTCGCCGTCCGTCTGTGGGAGCGCCTCGGCGCCGACTCCGTGATCGCGGTCGCGCGGCGGGCGGGGCTCTCCTCGCCCATCGCCCCGTTCCCCTCGAGCGCGCTCGGCGCCTCGGCGGTGCGTCCGATCGACCTCGTCGCGGCCTACACGACCTTCGCGAACCTCGGCACGCCGGTGGAGCCGCGCTTCGTGCTCCGCGTCGAGGACCCGAGCGGTCGGCCGATCTACAGCGAGGCGACGCAGACGCTCGCGCCGGCGATGGACAGCGCCGTCGCCTACGTGGCGCGCGACCTGATGCGCGGCGTCGTGGAGACGGGGACGGCGACCGTCGTGCGCCGGATGATCCCGGCCGCCGTCCCCGTCGCCGGGAAGACCGGGACCACCGACGACAACAGCGACGTCTGGTTCGTTGGGATGACGCCGCAGATCGTCGCCGGGGTATGGATCGGCTTCGACCGGCCACGGCCGATCTCGCCGGGCGCCGCCGGCGGGACCCTCGCCGCGCCGATCTTCGGGCAGATGCTCGCCCGCTGGGGTGGGCTCGCCCCGGCCGTCTGGACGGCGCCGTCCGGTGTGGTCACCGTGGAGCTCGACCGCGCCACCGGCGACCTCGCCGACCCCGCCACCCCGCCGGCACGCCGATATCAGGAGATCTTCGTCGCCGGCACCGAACCCGCCGCGCTCCGCGTCGATGCGCGGCGCCTGCTACGCGTCGCGCCCTGGGTGGGGTATTGAGCGTCGACCCGATGTACGTTCCCGCTGACCGATCGATTCCGGAGCCACCGATGTTCGCTGTCCGTCCCGTCCTTCTCGCCGCCCTCCTGCTGAGCGCCGCCTGCGGCCGCGCCAAGGCGGGGGACGATGCCGCGGTCCCCGCCGACACCGCGGGCGCTGCTGTCCCGACGCCCCTCTCGGTGCCGGCGGGCGCGCCCGTCGCCGATTCGGCGCCGACCGTCACGCCGAGCGCGGCGCCGACGTCCGGCGGTGCCGGGACCTCCGCGACGCCGGCCGGCGCTGCGAAGCCCGCGCCGTCGCCCTACATCGGCCGCGATTCCGCCTTCGGTCCGTCGTACGAGGTCGACTCCACGGGGAAGGTGACCCCGATCCGCGTGAAGAAGCCGGTGAACCGATGAGCGACGGCGTCGCCGTGCCTCGCCGTCCGGCTGGCGGTGCGCGTCTCGGTGCGCATGTCGGCGCGCGTCTCGGCGCGCGCACCGGGCGCGCGGTCGTCCTCGCCGCCTTCGCTTCG
>CAZGIE010000092.1:3661-5105 GCA_964526485.1 uncultured Gemmatimonas sp.
CGATGGGGCGAGCGGCCCCTCCCCCCCCGGGCCCGCCGCGAAACTGACGGTGAGCAGCGGCGACGACCAGGCCGCGCTCGCCGGGACCGCCCTCGCCCTCCCGGTGCGCGTGAAGGTCGCCGACGCCAAGGGGAAGGCGCGGCCGGGCGACACCGTGACTTTCACCGTCGCGAAGGGCGGCGGGAGACTCACTGGGACGGTCACCGTGGTCGCCGACGCTATGGGGAACGCGACCGCCCCGAGCTGGACCCTCGGCAAGAACGGCGGCGTGCAGCAGCTCACCGCGACGAGCGGCGCGCTCTCGGTGCCGATCGACGCGCGCATCCAGTCGGCGTACAAGATCGACCTGCGCTACGCGGGTACCCCGCCCGCGGGGATCATCGCCGACGCCTTCTCCGCCGCGGTCGACCGCATCACGGCGATGATCGTCGGTGACGTCTCGGATGTGCCGATCGGGGGCGGCGGCTCCCCGTTCCAGGTCTCGCAGTGCAACGCGACGTTCACCGGGGTGAACCCCCTGAACGAGACCGTCGACGACGTGCTGATCTTCGCGAAGGTCGAGCCGATCGACGGCGTCGGGCAGGTCCTCGGCTCCGCCGGCCCCTGCCTCACCCGCACCTCAAGTGGCCTCACCGCGCTCGGGGTGATGCGCTTCGACAGCGCCGACCTCGCCGATCTGGCGTCGAAGGGGCGTCTCGCGGACGTGGTCCTCCACGAGATGCTGCACGTCGTGGGATTCGGGACGCTCTGGAAGAGTCGTGGGCTCCTCGCCGACACCGGCACCGTGAACGTGCGCGTCACCGGCGCGCTCGCGGCGGCGTCGTGCGTGAACGACCACGCGGGTGGCGCCGTCTGTGCCGGCGCGGTCCCCGCCGAGAACTGCCTCGACCTTCCGAGCAGCGTCACCTGCGGCACCGGCACGATCAACGCGCACTGGAAGGAGAGCACCTTCCGCTCCGAGCTGATGACCGGCTACGCCGGGACGAGCAACCCGCTCGGGCGGATGAGCATCCAGGCGCTCGCGGACCTCGGGTACACGGTGCACCTCGGACCCGCCGACACGTACGCGGTGCCGGCGGCGTTGATGGGGTCGGGGAGCCAGCTGCGCGCCGGGGACGACGGGCCGCCGCTCCTGTTGGCGGAACCGATGCGGCCGCGCTTCAGCGTCGATGCCCGCGGGCAGGTCCGCCCACTCGTCGCGCCGCGCTGACCGGGTGGGTCCGCCCCGACGCCCCCGTGCGGGCGTCGGGGCCGCGCGCTACTTCCGCGATCCCGTCCAGATGGCGATGAGCCCGCACCCCTGCGCCATCCGGCTCCCCGCCACGCGTTGCAGCTCGACCGGGACGGCGGCCGCGCTGCCGTAGATCTCGATCGCCGCGATCGAGGGGGCGGCGATGATGTCGTCGATCGCTTTCTCGATGGCGCCCGTATCAGTCACCTGCTT
>CAZGIE010000092.1:5115-8912 GCA_964526485.1 uncultured Gemmatimonas sp.
GTCGTCGATCGCGGCGAGCGAGCTCATCGGCGGCGGGTTCGGATTCCCGATCGCCTCCTCGTAGGTGCCGAGGAGGCGCTGGCCGTCCAGGAGGATCGTCATCGCGCACAACGGGCCGCGCCCCTGCAGCACCGTCTTGCCGTTCATCGGCTGCACCTTGATGAAGCGGTCCCCCTGCAACACCTGCGTGAGGCGGATGGGGTTCCGGAAGTCGAGCTCCTCCGGCGTGATGATGCGCGCCGAGAAGGCGCCGCGCTGGATGCGCGTGGCGCGGTCATAGAAGCCGGTGCGCGCGAGCGGCGTGTTCGCGCGCGCGGTGACGGTCACCGGGTCGAGCGCGCTGGGAAGCGGGATCAGGTCGGCGAGGAAGACGCCGGTGGTCGGATTCCGCTTCACCCAGCCGTTGAACGGGTCGAACCCCATCCGCCGCACCTCGAGGCGGAGCGAGTCCGGGACGCGCATCGCGAAGACGGCGCGCCCCGAGTCGTCGGCGACGCGACTCACGCCGTTCACGATCGCCACGTAGGCGAACGGGATCGCGTTCCCGCGGACGTCGGTGACCTGGACGACGGCGCGGTCGGCCTGGGCATGAAGCGCGGGCGCGGCGACGGCGAGGCAGAGGACGGCGAGACGGGTGAGGAATCGGATCACGGGTGGCTCCGGGTGGGGACGTGGGACGCCGGATGCTACTCCGGCGCCCCCTCCGGTGGTACTACGCGACCACGGCCAGAGGTTCCCCGACGGCGCGGTCAGGTTCCGGGAGGAGCGCGATCGCGAGCACCTGTTCCAAGGAATCGACGAAGTGGAAGCGCAGCTGTGCGCGCGCTTCGTCGGGGACGTCCTCCACGTCGGCCTCGTTCGCCTTGGGAAGGATCACGTCGGTGATTCCGGCGCGCAGCGCGCCGAGGACCTTCTCCTTCACTCCGCCGATCGGCAGGACGCGGCCCCGCAGCGTCACCTCGCCCGTCATCGCGAGGTCCTTCCGCACGGGGCGGCCGCTCAACTCGCTGGCGAGCGCGGTCGAGATGGCGACGCCCGCCGACGGCCC
The DNA here is from genome assembly GCA_964526485.1 of uncultured Gemmatimonas sp. Taxonomy (GTDB): domain Bacteria; phylum Gemmatimonadota; class Gemmatimonadetes; order Gemmatimonadales; family Gemmatimonadaceae; genus Pseudogemmatithrix. The sequence goes on from CAZGIE010000092.1 coordinate 6,164, forward strand.
ATCCTTGGGGATCGCGCCCGCGGGGACGTGGATGTGCGTCTCCACCGCGCCGAGCCGCGCGCGGGGGATGCCGAGCCGTTCGGCGTTCTTGGTGACGTAGGTGAAGGCGGCGCGCGCCGACTCCTTCATCACGTCGCCGAGCTGGCCCGTGAGGATGAGCGAGACGGGGGCGCCGCCGGCCTCGCCCGCGGGCGCGGCGATCGAGCGCACTGACGCCTCGACGAACATGATGTCGCCGCCCATCGGCGTGTAGTACATCCCCGTCGCGATGCCGACCTCGTGCGCGACGTTCGCCTTCTCGGGGTGCACCTTGGGCCGGCCGAGGAGCTCGCGCACCTCGTCGGCGGTGATCACGCCGTCGGCGGTGGGGTCGGCGCCTTCGCGGGTGGCGATGCGGCGCGCGACCTTGCGCGCCACCTTGCCGATCTCGCGCTCGAGCTGCCGCACACCGCTCTCGCGCGTGTACTGGCTCACCAGCGAGGCGATGGCGTCGTCGGCAAAGCTGAGCTTCTTGGCGGCGAGGCCGTTCTCCTCGAGCTGGCGCGGAATCAGGTACTTCTTGGCGATCTCCTGCTTCTCTCGCTCGGTGTAGCCGGCGAACTCGACGACCTCCATCCGGTCGAGGAGCGGGCCGGGGATGTTCTGCACGAAGTTCGCGGTCGCGATGAAGAGCACCTCGGAGAGGTCAAACGGCACGCCGAGGTAGTGGTCGGTGAAGGAATCGTTCTGCGCGGGGTCGAGCACCTCGAGGAGCGCGCTCGACGGATCCCCTTGGAACGACTGGCCGAGCTTGTCGACCTCGTCGAGGAGGAAGACGGGGTTCTTGGTGCCGGCCTGCTTCATCCCCTGGATGATGCGCCCCGGCATCGCGCCCACGTAGGTGCGGCGATGCCCGCGGATGTCGGCCTCGTCGCGCGCGCCGCCAAGGGCGACGCGCACGTACTCCCGGCCGAGGGACTGCGCGATCGACTTGGCGATGGAGGTCTTGCCGACGCCCGGCGGGCCCGTGAAGAGGAGGATCGGGCCCTTGGCGAGCGCTCGGGCCTTCGCTTCGGCCGGGTCGGCCGGACGGGTGGCGTCGCTCGGGAGATCACCGCCGTCGGCCACCGGTCCGCCCTCGGAGATCTCCGCGGCCGCCTCGGTGGTGTCACCGCGCTGCCGATCGGCGGCGGCCGCGGCCTGCGCGGCTCGGAGCTGCCGGACGGCGAGGAACTCGAGCACGCGGTCCTTCACATCGGTGAGGCCGTAGTGGTCGGCGTCGAGTTGCGCGCCCGCGCCGGTGAGGTCGAGCTGATCGTTCGACACCTTGCCCCATGGAAGCTCGGCGATCCACTCGAGGTAGGTGCGGATGACCTGCGCCTCCATCGACTCGCGTCCCGAGCGCTCGAGCCGCCCGAGCTCGCGCTCGACCTCGGTGCGCGCCTGCGCCGGGAGCGGGAGCGCGTCGAGCTTCGCGCGCAGCTCCTCGATCTCCTTGGAGGTGTCGTCGTCGCCGAGCTCCTTCTGGATGGCCTTCATCTGCTCGCGCAGGAACATCTCACGCTGCCGCTCGCCGAGCTCCTCCTGCACCTGCGTCTTGATCTCCTCCTGCGCCTCGAGGAGGGAGATCTGCCGCTGCACGTTCACGAGGACCTTCCGCAGGCGGTCCTCGACGGAGAGGGTCTCGAGGAGCCCCTGCTTCTCGGGGACGGGGAGCTCGAGGTACCCCGCGACGAGATCGGCGAAGCGGCCCGGCTCGGTCACGGAGTCGAGCACCTGGTGAACGACCTCCTCGGGGAGGCCGCGGCGCTCGCCGAGTTCGGCGGCGCGCTCGCGGATCTCCTTGTGGAGCGCGACGAAGGCGGGATCCTTCTCGTCGATCGGCGCGAGGTCGTCGGTGTGCGCGACGACGGCGGAGAGGAAGCCCTCGGTGGTGGTGAACTGCAGCGCCGTCGCGCGCTGCTCGCCGTTCAGGAGGAGCTGCACGCCACCGAGGCCGCGCTGCACCTGGCCGATCCGCGCGATCACACCGGTATGGTAGAGGATTTCGGGATCGGGCTCGTCGGCGTTGTCCTTCTGCGCGACGGCGAAGACGAGGCGGTCGCTCTTGAGGGCGGCCTCGATGGCGCGCAGCGTGCCGGGCCGGCCCGCGGCGATCGGCGCCGTCAGGCCGGGGAAGATGACGGTCCCCCGCAGCGGGAGGACGGGGAGGGTCTGTCGGGTGCTCATGGGGACCTTCGGGATGGGGACGCGTGATGGGCCGAGACGCCGGCCCGTCGTCTGATGAGACCCGGTGGAGCAAGACGCGTTCCGACTGACTTACGACAGGGTGGCGGGGATTGCAACTTTCCTGCGCCGTCCTGACGGAGGATGCTGCCACGGCGGCGATGGCACCGTCCATCGTGCCCCCTTCATGGCCAGACTCCCCGAGATCCCGATCCCCGCGCCCCCGTTCCCGGAGCTTCCCGAGGGGTGGGTGCACGATCCCGCCGCCCGTGAGGCGGGTCGGGTCGCCCTACGCGCGTGGCGGGAGGCGCACCGACGGTGGCGCGCCGAGCTCCCGGCGGGGATCGTGACGACGGGGCCCACCGAGCGCGCCACCGCGTCGATGGGCGACCTGCAATGGGCTCGGCTCGCGCCGGCCGCGCGCCTCGCCGGCGCCCGCCGACGCGTCGGGGTGAGCCTGCTGGTGGTCGCCGGTCTGCTGGCGCTCAACCTCGCGACGACGCCGCGCTTCCTGTGGGCGGCGCTCCCCGCGGCCGGGGTCCTG
>CAZGIE010000093.1:0-8876 GCA_964526485.1 uncultured Gemmatimonas sp.
GCGGGGTTCGGCCCGCGGAAGAGGTCGTCGCCGAGGGAACCCTTGTTCTGCTTCGTCGCGAAGCGGGTGGCGGTGCGCATCGCGAAGAGATGCGCCGGCTTCGCGGCCGCGGCCGCGAGCTCCTGGATCACCGACGCGTCGTCGAGGATCCACGCGCCGCGGCCATGCGTCGCGACGATCAGATCGTTCTCGCGCCCGTGCACCAGCACCTCGTGCACCGGCACGGCGGGGAGGTTACCGCCGAGGCGGAACCAATCGCCGCCGCCGGTGACGCTGACATAGAGCCCGATCTCCGTCCCCGCGTAGAGCACGTCGGGATTCTTCGGGTCCTCACGGAGCACCTGGAAGTACGCGCCCTCCGGGAGGTTCCCCGCGATGCTCGTCCAGGTGGTGCCGCAGTCGGTGGTGCGGAAGGCGTACGGCTTGAGGTCGTCCATGAACTTCCGCTCGAAGGTCACGTACGCCGTGCAGGCGGCGCGGCGGCTCGCCTCGATGTGGCTGACCACCGCCTCCGGCCCGACGCCGGGGATGCGCGCGTCGACGCGGGTCCAGCTCCGCCCGCCGTCGCGCGTGAGCTGCACGTTGCCGTCGTCGGTACCGACCCAGATCACGCCGGCCTGCGCGGGCGATTCCGCCACGCTGTAGATCGTGTTGTAGAACTCGGCAGTCGTCGCCTCCGTCATCGCGGGACCGCCGGCCCACCCGTGGCGGGTGGTGTCGTTCTTGGTGAGGTCACCGGAGATGGCCGTCCAGGTGCCGCCGAAGTCGGTCGACTTGAAGAGCACCTGCGCACCGAAGTAGAGCGTCTTCCCGTCGTGGGGCGAGGCGACGACCGGGGCGTTCCAATTGAAGCGGTACTGGAGCTGGTTGACCGGGCCGCCGTCGTTGCGCCGCGGCTGCGGGGAGATGTCCTCCTGCTCGCGGGTCTGCATCCGGGTGCGGAAGATCATCCCGCCCTGCGCATCGGTGACGAAGTAGTCGGGATCGTCGGGATGCGTGACCTGGTAGTAGCCGTCGCCGTACGAGACGAGGTTCCAGTCGTCGACGAGGATGCCGAGCGGGTCGCGCGTCCGGCTCGGCCCGACCCAGTTGCCGTTGTCCTGCAGGCCGCCGCCGAGGAAGTAGAAGGGTTCGCGGTTGTCGGCGTGCAGTTGATAGAACTGCGCGAGGACGAACTGGTTCGGGAAGCGCCAGGTCTCGGCGCGATCGTGTGAGACCGCGATGCCGCCGTCATTCACCTGCCAGACCCGCGCCGGGTCGGTCGGATCGATCCAGAGACCGTGGTGGTCGCCGTGGATACGCTGCGAGATGCTGCGGAAGGTGCGCCCGCCGTCGATGGAGACGGAGAGGTTGCAGGCGATCGCGTAGACGCGATTCTCGTCGACCGGATCGACGCGGAGGTCGGAGTAGTAGTAGCCGCGGCAGATCGTCTTCGCGTCGTCGCTGACGCGGCGCCACGTCTCGCCATGGTCGTCGCTGCGCCAGACGTAGCCATCCTTGCGGGACTCGAGGATCGCGTAGACGGTGTTCGGGCTCGACGGGGCGACCTTCACCCCGATACGGCCGATGAGCGCCGGGAGGCCACCACCGAGCTTCTTCCAGGTGCGGCCGCCGTCGATCGACTTGTAGATGCCCCCCTGCTCCGAGCCGGAGCGGAAGGTCCACTGCTTGCGGTCGAACTGCCACATCGCCGCGTAGACGATGTTCGGGTTGACCGGGTCGATATCGAGGTCGGCGCAGCCGTGGCGGTCGTCGGTGTAGAGGGTCTTGGTCCAGGAGGCACCACCGTCGCGCGAGACGAAGACGCCGCGCTCCGTGTTCGGGCCCGCCATATGACCGACCGCGCAGACGTAGACCGTCTGCCGCTCGGTGGGGTGCACCATCACGCGAGCGATGTGTCGCGTGTCGGTGAGACCGACGTTCGTCCATGTCGTACCGCCGTCGGTGGACTTGAAGACGCCGCGGCCGAAGGAGACGGAGTTGCGGACGTTCCCTTCCCCGGTGCCGACGTAGATGACCTGCGGGTTCCCCGGCTCGAGGGCGAGATCACCGATGGCGAGCGTCGACTGCCGGTCGAAGAGCGGGCTCCAGGTGGTGCCGGCGTTCGTGGTCTTCCAGACGCCGCCCGCCGCGGTACCGACGTAGACGAGGTTCGGGTTGCCGGGGACGCCCTCGATGTCGGTCGAGCGGCCCATCATGTTCGCCGGCCCGACGTTGCGGAACGTGAGACGGGCGAGGGCCGTGGTGTCGACCGCCGACCGCGCGGGCGCGGCGTTGGTGGTGCCGCGCTGGGCCGCGATCGGCGCGGGCGCGAGCGACGGGAGGAGCAGCGTGGCGAGGGCGAGGACGCGCAGGGTACGGGACACAGGAAGGTCCGGTCGGGGGGAGGGAGTGGACGCGCGCGGGGGCGCGACGGATAGGATGGTGCGGGCGACGCGGGACCGTCGCAAGCGGTCTACCGCTTGAGCACGACCTGGATGACGCCGTTCGAGTGCCCGGTCCCCCAGCGCGTGGTCGCGTCCGTCGCGCCGATGTAGCGGATCTCCCGCACGGTCGCGCGCATGACGGTGGCCAGCGCCTCCAGGTCGCCCAGCCGGACCTCCTCCACATAGGCGACGACGCCGAAGGTGGTGCCCGCGCCGACGGCCCCTGCCGACAGGTTACGCGGGCGCATCATCATCGGGCGGAGCCGCTCGACGAGCTCGTAGGCGTTCTGGATGTCCTGGGCGGCCGCCTCGATCTCGGCGGAGGTGATGAGGTTCGACGAGCCCCGCGGCACGCGCGGGCTCGGCGCCGCGGCGGTGGCGGTGGCGGTGGCCGACGCGGGCACGGACGCCGGTGTGGCGCCGGACGCTGCCCCACCGCCACAGGCGGTAGCGATCATGGTCAGGGCCAGCAGCTGGGCGAGACGGCGCATCGGGACCTCGACGGACTGGGGGAATGACAGGACGGACGGTGGGGGAGCGTCGCACCGATGGGCGACGCGCGCAAGCCGCGGAGACCGCCCTTGCGGGGTCGCTGTCAAAATGATATCACTTTGACATCCCCTTCACCGCTCCGGAGTTCGCGCGATGCCCCGCCAAGAGTCTTATAAAGCCGCCCCTGGCCTGCTGATGCTGTTCGCCCTCCTCGCCGGCAGCGCCGGCCTCGCCTGGTTCACCGCCACCCGCTTCATCGCCGGTACCCCCGTCGTCGGCCTCCTGGGCGCCGTCGCCTTCATCGCCGCCCTCGTCAGTCTCGGCGGCTTCTTCATCGTCCAGCCCAACGAGGCCAAGGCCCTCGTCCTCTTCGGCACCTACAAGGGCACCGTCAGCCAGGACGGCTTCTGGTGGGCGAACCCGTTCGTGACGAAGCAGACCATCTCGCTCCGCGTCCGGAACTTCGAGACGGCGAAGCTCAAGGTGAACGACAACCACTCCAACCCGATCGAGATCGGCGCGATCGTCGTCTGGAAGGTCATCGACTCGGCCGAGGCGCTCTTCGAGGTCGACGACTACCTGCGATATGTCGAGGTGCAGGCCGAGTCGGCGCTGCGCACCGTGGCGACGCAGTACCCGTACGACTCGCACGCCGCGGGGGAGCACTCCCTCTCGACGCACACCGAGGAGGTCTCCCACGCGCTCGAGACCGCCCTCGCCGACCGGCTCCGCAAGGCGGGGGTCGAGGTCGTCGAGGCGCGGATCTCCCACCTCGCCTACTCCCCCGAGATCGCCGCGGCGATGCTGCAGCGCCAGCAGGCGAGCGCGATCATCGCGGCGCGCCAGAAGATCGTCGAGGGCGCGGTCGGGATGGTCGAGATGGCGCTCGGGATGCTGAGTGAGAAGGCGATCGTCCAGCTCGACGAGGAGCGGAAGGCGGCGATGGTGAGCAACCTCCTCGTCGTGCTCTGCTCCGAGCGCTCGTCGCAGCCTGTGGTGAACGCCGGCTCCATCTACTAGGCTCGGCGTGGCCGAGAAGAAGGCCTTCCTCCTGCGCGTGGACCGCGCGCTGCTCGACGCCCTCCAGCGGTGGGCGGACGACGAGTTGCGCTCGGTCAACGGGCAGATCGAGTTCCTGCTGCGTGATGCGCTCACGAAGAGCGGTCGCGCCCCGAAGGCGCCCACGGCGCGCCGCCCCCCCTCTCCGTGACCTCGATGTCCTCTCGTCGCCTCGCCGCCATCGCGCTCGGCCTCACCCTCCTGCCGCTCCTGACCCGACCCGTCGCGGCCCAGACCGCCGCGCCCTGGTCGGCGGCCCTCGACAGCGTCGTGACCGCCGCGCTCGCGCGCACCGGGACGCCCGGGGTGCAGGTGGCCGTGGTCGTGGACGGCCGGATCGTCCACGAGCGCGGCTACGGCGCCGCGGACGTCGAGACGCGACGCCCCGTCACCCCGCGCACACTCTTCCGGGTGGGCTCGGTGACGAAGATGATTTCCGCCGCGACGCTCGGCGAGCTCGCCGCCGCGGGGAGTCTCGACCTCCGCGCGCCGATCAGCCGTTACGTCCCCGAGCTCGCGGCGCGGCACGTCGGTACGGCGACTACCCACCAACTGCTCACCCACACGGCGGGATGGATCGACAACGCGGTCGCGTACGGCCGGATGGGCGAGGGCGCGCTCGGTGAGGTGATGCGCGAGGTGGGCGACACGCTGCGGTTCACCGAGCCCGGGCGCGTGCTCTCCTACTCCAACCCCGGCTTCTCGATGGCGGGGTACGTGGCGGAACGCGCGGGGAACGCGCGGTTCGCCGCGCTGACGGAGCGGCTCGTGCTGCGGCCGGTGGGAATGGCCCGATCCACGTTCCGCCCGCTCGAGGTGATGACGACGGACTTCTCGCAGGGGCATCAGGGCCTGCCGGGCGCCGCCCCTGCGCTCGTGCGTCCCTTCACGGAGAACACCGCCCAGTGGGCGGCGGGATTCCTCTTCTCGACCGCCGGCGAGCTCGCCCGCTTCGCGACCGCAGTGATGCAGGGTGGCGAGCTCGAGGGCCGACGCGTGCTCGCGGCATCGACCATCGCGCAGATGACGACGGGCCATCAAGCGATCCCCGGCGATACGAGCGCGCGGTACGGCTACGGTCTCGTGGTGGGGACCCGCAGCGGCACGCGGCAGTGGGAGCATGGCGGCGCCATCAACGGCTTCGACGCGAAGGTCACGATGTGGCCGGACCGGCGGACCGCGGTGGTCGTTCTCGACAACCGCAGTGGTGGGCCGATGCCGGAGGTGGAAGGCTTCGTGCGCGAGCGGGTGCTCGGCCTCCCGCAGCCGAAGCCGGCGCCGGCGATGGCAGCGCGAGCCGGGACCGCCGAGGAGCGCGCCCGCGTGTCGGGGAGCTACGCGCAGGGCACGACCCGCGTCACCATCGCCGCGGGAACCGACACCCTCCGCTTCACACAGGGGCCGGCGACACTCTCGGCCCTGTTCGTGGGCGACGACCGTCTACGCATCCTGGTCCCGATGGGCGAGCCGGTCGAGCTGCTGCTGGTGCGGGACGCCTCAGGTCAGGTGCAGTATCTGCATCAGGGGCTCCGCGCGCTCGCGCGCCAACCCTGAGCGGGCGCCACCATGCCGATCCTCCGGATCCTCCCGCTCGGGCTCTTCGCCCTGATGCTCGCGTTCGCCGTCGCGACCTACCCCGACCTCCCAGCACAGATCCCGACGCACTTCGATTTCGGCGGCGCCGTGACCGGCGTGCGTGCCAAATCGATCCAGAGCTGGTTCGGCCTGCCCTTCATCGCGCTCGGCGTGCACCTCCTGCTCCTCACACTGACGCAGATGCTGCCGACGCGGCCGCACCTCTTCAACTTCCCGGACAAGGATCGGTTCCTACGACTGCCGTCCGCGTACCGCGCCCCGGTGATCGCCGCGATGCAGTGGACGCTCGACCTGACGGCGTTCCTGGTGATGTTCGTGATGGCGACCGTGCAGGTCATGATGTGGCGCGCGTCGCAGGGGAACACCGACGGGGCCGCCCACCTCGCCCTCCTCGTGGGGAGCATCCTGCTGGGCCCGGCCATCCTCATCAGCATCACCCGCGTGACGAACGCGGTCGATGCCGCCGAGCGCCGCTGGCGCGAGGATGAACGGACGGGGCGGGTGCGGTAGCCGGCACGCGGATTCGGACTGGGGGGCTCGTGGACCTCTCCCGACTGCGACTCGCTGGCTTACGCCGGACTACCGGTACGTCTCGAAGAACCCCCGTCCCTCACCGACGAGCGGCACGCCGCCAAGCCGTCCCCCGAGGCGGGCGATCCCCTTCATCTGCACGAGGAGCGGACGGACGGCATCGCGCCGCGCATCGGGGGTGCGGCGGACGTCGGAGGCCATCGCGTCCTCGATCTCAAGGGTGATCCGGAGCGTGTCGCCGCCACGGACATCCTCCATCAGCGCCTGGGTGGGGACCCGGATCGCGCGCCCGTCGACGCGCCTCGTCTCGCCATCTACATAGCGGATCTCCCGCGGTCGGAAGATTGCGCGGAACCCGAGCGAGTCGACGACGTAGACGAAGAGCGGCTCGCGCACGTCGTCCGCGCCGCCGCGGTGCACGCGCCCGTAGAGGAACGTGAAGGCCCCGGCGCGCGCCGCCCCCCATTCCCACTGCACGTCGCGCCAGACCCCCCAGTTATGGTCGTGGTAGGCCTGGGCCGCGCGGAATCGCTCGCAACGCCCATCGACGCAGAGCTCACCGTCGGCCTCGGCGCGGAGGGCGGGGACAGCATAGCCGCTGAGCAGCGCCTCGCCGCCGATGCTCGCCCCGGGGAAGTAGGCGTGCGGCGCGGGCGTCACGGTGAGCGCGATCGTCGCGCGCGCGCCGGTGCCGACCTCCGCCGCCGCCGCCGTCACGCGATACCGCCCATCGGCGAGGACCTCGACGCGATGCTCGCCCAGCGCGAGGTCGGCGCGCGCGGTGTCGAGTCGGATCCGCGAGGGCGGGACGAGTCGTACGAAGCGGCGTTCCCCGCGGCCCTGCTCATGCACGGTGAGGAGCACTTGCCCGCCCCACTCCCCATCCGGGACGTCGCCACCCACCGCGAGCGTGAGGAACGCCCAGCGTTTCCCATCGTCAGAGAGGACGTTGAAGTAGTGCCATTCCCCCCAGGTGCGCCGCTCGTCGGGCGGCACAGCGTCCGGCGTGTGATGGAATCGGTCGATCTCGTGGCGCAGTTCCGCCGCGGTGGGTGCGAGCCAGCGACGATCCGCGTCATCGTCCGTCCACGCGCCGGCGACGATGGTCGGCGCGGCACCGACCGCCGCGGTCGCCGAGGGGAGCTCCCCGATCGCGCGCACCGCATGCTCGACACCCGCGTGCCGGACGTAGAGGAGCACCCCATCCGTCTGCGGCGCCACGGCCGCCACCTGCGACGCGAGGCGCGGCGACGCCAACAACTGCCGATGGACGAACCGTGCATTGGCGACGGAGACGAACATCCCGCCGACGCCACCCGTCTTCATCACTTCGAGGTCGAGCCCCTCCGGGAGCACCGTCACATCCCCGCCGCCGACGAGCTTCTCGTCGAGCGACTGCGCGACCATCGCCTCGCCGATGGCGAGGAGGGTGATCATCACGCCGACCCCGAGCCCGAAGCCGCCGAGCAGGAAGGCAGAGCGCCATGGCCGATCGAGCAGCCCCCGGAGAGCGAGCCGCCAGATCACGCGCGCTCCTCGAGCGGTCGTCGCACGACGTCATCCACGACCACGCCGTCCTTCATGTGCACGACGCGCCGCGCGGCCTGCGCGAGCTCCTCATCGTGGGTGACGGTGACGATGGTCGTCCCATCGCGGTTGAGTCGGTCGAACAGGGCGATCATCTCGGCCCCGGTGCGCGCGTCGAGCTCGCCGGTGGGTTCATCGGCGAGGAGGAGCGCCGGCCGGTTCGCGAGCGCGCGCGCGATGGCCACGCGCTGCTGCTCCCCGCCGGAGAGCTGGAACGGCCGATGGTCGGCTCGCCCATCGAGCCCGACGTACGCGAGGAGCTCGCGCGCCCGCACCTCGCGCGCGGCCCGCGGCACGCGCGCCTCCGCCATCGGCAGCTCGACGTTCTCGGCCGCCGTCAGCGTCGGCATCAGATAGAACCGCTGGAAGACGAAGCCCACGCCGGTGAGGCGGAACCGTGTGGCCTCGGCGTCGTCGAGCGCGGAGACGTCGCGCCCCGCGATGACGATGCGGCCGGCCGTGGGGCGGTCGATGGCGCCGAGGAGATTCAGCAGCGTCGACTTGCCGCAGCCGCTCGGCCCGACGACGGCGACCCACTCACCGGCCATCACCTCGAGGGAGAGCCCACGCACCGCCTCCACCGAGCGGCCGGCGAGGGGATACGCGCGGCGGATCGCCTGTGCACTGAGAACGGAGACGGTGGTCACGCGACAGCCTCCTCCCGGAGGGTGGTGGCGATGGGGAGCGTGGCCGCGCGCCAGGCGGGCCAGATCCCCGCGGCGATGCCACAGCAGACGAGGAGGCCGAGCGCGCGGAACGCCGCGCCGGGCTCGAAGCGGAAGAAGTCGAACGCCGCCGGGAGGCCCGGGAAGGTGGCGAGGATCCCGTTGAGCCACCGCGCCGTCACGAGGCCGAGCCCCAACCCGAGCGTGGCGCCGACGAGGGAGAGCACGACCCCCTCGAGGACGACCTGCGTGACGATGCGCCCACGGGCCACGCCGATGGCGCGCATGACGGCGATCTCGCCGATGCGCTCGTTCACGGAGACGGTCACGAGGGTGGTGACGAGGAGGAAGCCGACGGCGAGCGAGACGGAGGCGAGGATGAACGCGAGCTGGCGGAAGTAGCCGAGGCGTTCGTCCACGAAGCGCAGGGCCGCTTCGGTGCTGATGGCACTCATCTGCGGTTCGCTGCGCTCGAGGCGCGCGGCCACGGAGTCCGCGCTGGCGCCGTCGCGCACGCGCA
>CAZGIE010000094.1:0-8846 GCA_964526485.1 uncultured Gemmatimonas sp.
GCCTCATCCACATCTCCGACATGTCCTGGACCAAGCGCGTCCAGCACCCGTCGGAGGTCGTGAAGAAGGGCGACACCGTCGACGTCGTGATCCTCAACATCGACGCCGAGAACAAGCGCATCTCCCTCGGCCTCAAGCAGGCGTCCGAGGATCCGTGGCTCCGCATCGGGGAGACCTATCCGGTCGGCACCGAGCTCCCGGGCAGCGTCGCGCGCCTGATGGATAAGGGCGTCGTCGTCGACATCGGCAACGACATCGAGGGCTTCATCCCCCTCTCGCACTTCGACGGCCAGGTCAACAGCCCGGCCGACGTCGCGTGGGAGGCGATGCAGATCAACGTCCGCATCCTCGAGGTCGACCCGATCCATCGCCGGATCGTGCTCGGCGTCGTCGACATCCCGGCGGGGCAGGAGCGGCCTGCCGAGCCGTCGAAGGTGCACTCGGAGGACGAGATCCCCGAGATCCCGGCCGACCTCGACGAGGCGCTGGAGGACTGACCCTCCCGCCCGTCGGTCCCGCGCGCCCCGGTCGACACCGCTCGACCGGGGCGCGCGTCGCGTCCCGGGGGTAGATTCCCCGCCGATGCGACCCTCCCCCTTGCTGTGCGCGGTCGTCGTCGCGGCGGCGTGCGCGCAGCCGCCGCGCCTCGTCGTCTCCGACGCCGACCGTGTCCTCACCGCCGTCCGCCTCGAGGCGCCGAACCCCGGCCTCCCCGGACCGCTCCCCGTCGCCACTTTCCACTACGGCAGCGGCACCGACCGCCGCCGCGCCGCCTACCGGGACTCCGTCGCCGTCCGAACGACCCCGGTGAACGCCACTCCCTTCCTCCGCGACATCGATCGGAAGGCGCTCGCGACGCGATGGAAGTACTGGGGCTTCGACGCGCGCGCCCTGCCGCGCAACGGTCGCGTCTGGCACCCCGAGGGCCCGGGACCGTTCCCGCTGGTCCTCGTGGTCCATGGCAACCACAACATGAAGGAGTTCTCCGATCCGGGGTACGAGTGGCTCGGGCGGCACCTCGCGAGCCGCGGCTACATCACCGTCTCCGTCGACGAGAACTTCCTGAACGGCGGCATCCGCACGGAGAACGACGCGCGCGCCTGGATGCTCCTGCAGCACCTGGCGCTCTGGCGGCGCTGGGCGACCGACACCGCCTTCCCCCTCTACGGGCGCATCGACCTCTCGCGCATCGCGCTGATCGGGCACTCGCGGGGCGGGGATGCCGTCGCGATCGCGAGCGGATTCAACCGGCTCACCCATTGGCCGGATGACGCGCGCATCCGGTTCGACTTCGGCTTCGACCTGAAGGCGATCATCGCGATCGCCCCGGTGGACGGGCAGTACAATCCGTCGGACAAGCTCCCGCCGGTGCGCGGCGTGAACTACTTCGTGATGCACGGGTCCCACGACAGCGACGTGTCCACGTTCATCGGCCAGCGCACCTACCGGCGTGCCGACGTCGCCGACGTGGCGAGCGTCAAGGCGGCGCTCTACGTCTACCGCGCCAACCACGGGCAGTGGAACACCGTCTGGGGGGACAACGACGTCGGCGACATGGGCCGCTGGCTCGCGAAGCGGTCGCTCCTCTCCGGCGAGGAGCAGCGCACGGTCGGGCGGATCTTCTTCACGGGCTTCCTCGAGCTCGCCGTGCGCGGGGACCGTCGGTACGAGCCGATGTTCCGCGACCACCGCACGGTCGGGGCCTGGCTGCCGCGGACGCTCTATGTCTCGCAGTTCGCCTCGGGCGCGGAGCGACGCGTCGCCACGTTCGAGGGGGACATCGATGTCACCACGACGACGGCGGGAGGCGCCATCGCCGCGCGCGGCCTGTCGCTCTGGCGCGAGGGGGCTATCCCGACCCGCTCGACGGTGCGTGGGGGCACTTTCGAGACGACCGCCGCCTTCCTCGGGTGGTCGGCGCCGCGGGATTCCACGGCGTCCATCGATCCCGACCGCGCGTGGTACGAGGTCGCGATCCCCGCGGGGGTGCTGACCGACTCGGCCCGCCTCACGTTCAGCGTCGCGCAGGCGGCGCTCACCCCCACGCCGCTCAGTCCGCGCGACACGGTGGCCCCCGACGCCGCCGGGGCCGGAGAGGCGGCGTCCGTGCGCGACACCGTGCGGGCGCGACGCGGCCCGTCCCGTGCCGCGAAGGCGCGCGCCACCGCGGACGCGGCGCGGCGGGCGGCCCTCCCCGCCGACTCCCTGCGGGTCGATCTCAGCGTCGAGCTCGTCACGCACGACGGACGGCGCGCGACGCTCCCGCTCTCCGCGGTCGTGGCCCTCCGGCCGCCGCTGACGATCCGGCTCTACCGCCATGCGTACATCGAGACCCGGGTCGCCGGCTCGCCGCGCGACCACGAGTACGCGATGCAGCGCGTGGAGATCCCGTTCGCCCGCTTCGTCGAGGCGCTTCCGGGGCTGACCCCGTCGGCGGTGCGCGCGGTCCGTCTCCGGTTCGACCGCACGGCCGCGGGGGCGATCCTCCTCGACGACGTCGGTATCGAGTCGCCCTGAGCCTCGTCCGCCCCTCCGCCCGCGCGGTACCGCCCTCTACCTTTCCCCTCATGTCCGTGATGCGCGAGAAACTCGACCAGCTCGAACGCCGGCGCGCCGAGTCCGAGCTCGGCGGCGGTGCCGAGCGCCTGCAGGCCCAGCACGCGAAGGGCAAGCTCTCCGCCCGCGAACGGCTCGACCTCCTGCTCGACGACGGGAGTTTCGTCGAGCTCGATCGCTTCGTGACCCACCGGGGCACCGAGTTCGGGGTCGACGCGCAGCGTCCCTTCGGCGATGGCGTCGTGACGGGGCATGGTCGCATCGACGGCCGGCTCGTTTACGTCTACTCTCAGGACTTCACGGTCTTCGGCGGCTCCCTCTCCGAGGCGCACGCCTCCAAGATCTGCAAGGTCATGGACCTCGCCGTGCAGAACGGGGCGCCGGTAATCGGGCTGAACGACAGCGGTGGCGCGCGGATCCAGGAGGGCGTGGTCTCCCTGGGCGGCTACGCCGAGATCTTCTGGCGCAACGTGCAGGCCTCGGGCGTGGTCCCGCAGCTCTCCGCGATCCTCGGCCCCTGCGCCGGCGGGGCGGTGTACTCGCCGGCGATGACCGATTTCATCTTCATGACCCGTGGGACGTCGTACATGTTCGTGACGGGACCGAACGTCGTGAAGACGGTCACGCACGAGGACGTCACGATGGAGGCGCTGGGCGGCGCGGACACCCACGGGGGGACCTCGGGCGTCTCGCACTTCACGACCGACTCCGAGGCCGAGTGCCTCGAGGGGATCCGCGCGCTCCTGCGCTACCTGCCGAGCAACAACCTCGACCCGGCGCCGCGGGGCACGGGCAGCGACCCGCGCGATCGGCGTGACGAGGGGCTCCTCGACGTCATCCCCGACGCGTCGACGCAGCCGTACGACATGCACGAGGTGCTCCGGCGCGTGGTGGACGACGGCACCTTCCTCGAGGTGCAGCGCGACTGGGCGGGGAACATCCTCTGCGGCTTCGCGCACCTCGGCGGCCATGCGGTCGGCATCGTCGCGAACCAACCCGCGGTCCTCGCGGGGGTCCTCGACATCGATGCGAGCGTGAAGGCCGCGCGCTTCATCCGGTTCTGCGACGCGTTCAACCTCCCGATCGTGACCTTCGAGGATGTGCCGGGCTTCCTCCCTGGCGTGGCGCAGGAGCATGGCGGGATCATCCGGCACGGGGCGAAGCTGCTCTACGCCTATTGCGAGGCGACGGTGCCGAAGCTGACGGTGATCACGCGGAAGGCGTACGGCGGGGCCTACGATGTGATGAGCTCGAAGCACATCCGCGGCGACCTGAACCTCGCGTGGCCGACCGCGGAGCTCGCCGTCATGGGGCCGAAGGGGGCGGTGGAGATCCTCTTCAAGCGGGAGATCGCGGAGGCCGCCGATCCCGCCGCCGCGATGGAGGCGAAGGTCGCCGAGTACACGGAGACCTTCGCGAACCCGTACGTCGCGGCGAGCCGGGGATATCTCGACGATGTGATCGACCCGCGGGACACGCGCCCGCGGCTCATCGAGGCGCTCGACACGCTGCAGGGGAAACGGGTCCGCGTCCCCGCGAAGAAACACGGCTCCATCCCGCTGTGACGCCGATGCGCCCCCTGCGGACCGTCCTCGTCGCGAACCGCGGCGAGATCGCCCTGCGCGTGATCCGGGCCTGTCGTGAGCTCGGGCTCCGTTCGATCGCAGTGTACTCCGATGCCGACGCGGGGGCGCCGCACGCGCGCGCCGCGGACGTCGCGGTGCGGATCGGGCCGGCGCCGGCGACGGAGAGCTACCTCCGCGGTGATCACCTGATCGAGGTCGCGCTCGCGCATGGCGCCGACGCGATCCATCCCGGGTACGGGTTCCTCTCGGAGCGGGAATGGTTCGCGCGCGCCGTCCGGGATGCGGGGCTGATCTGGGTCGGTCCGCCGGCGGAGGCGATCGCGGCGATGGGGTCGAAGACCGCGGCGCGGACCCTCGCGATCTCGGCGGGGACGCCGGTCGTGCCGGGCACGACGACGCCGCTGCGCGACGCCGCGGAGGCGGCCACGCTTGCGGCGGAGTTCGGCTATCCCGTCCTGCTGAAGGCCGCGGCGGGCGGGGGCGGGAAGGGGATGCGCGTCGTCCGGACCCCGGACGAGGTCCCCGGGGCGCTCGAGGCGGCGCGGCGCGAGGCGCGGAACGCCTTCGGTGACGACGCCGTCTACCTCGAGAAGTTCATCGAGGGCCCACGGCACGTGGAGATCCAGGTCCTCGCCGACGCCCACGGCACCTGCCTCGCCCTCGGTGAGCGCGAATGCTCGATCCAGCGTCGGCATCAGAAGATGATCGAGGAGGCGCCGAGCATCGCCGTGACGCCGGAGCTCCGCGCCCGGATGGGGGACGCCGCCGTGGCCGCCGCGCGCGCCGCGGGGTACGTCAACGCCGGCACCTGCGAGTTCCTGCTCGATCGGCACGGCGCGTTCTACTTCCTCGAGATGAACACGCGCATCCAGGTCGAACATCCCGTGACGGAGCTCGTGACGGGGCTCGACCTCGTGCAGTGGCAGCTGCGGATCGCCGCGGGGGAGCGCCTCCCCTTCACGGAGGCTCCGGCACCTCGGGGCTGGGCGATCGAATGCCGCATCACGAGCGAGGACCCGGCGACGGGCTTCCTCCCGTCGACGGGGCGCGTCACGCGGCTCGACCTCCCGAGCGGGCCGGGCGTCCGCTGGGACGGCGGGATCGCCGTGGGGAGCGAGGTGGGGCTGCACTATGACCCGATGCTCGCGAAGCTCATCGTGCACGCACCGACGCGTGACGCCGCCATCGCCCGGATGCGTCGTGCGCTCGACGACCTCCACATCGAGGGGGTCGCGACCTCCGCCGACTTCCACCGGCGGCTGATGGACGACCCGGCGTATCAGTCGGGCGACGTCGATATCCAGTGGCTCGAGGCACGGCTCCCCACCTTCCTCGCGGCGGTGCCGGACGAGGCGACCTCCCGCGTGCTCGCGGTGGCGGCCGCCCTGCTCGCCGAACGGGCGCGTTCGGGGGGAGCCCCCCGACGGGCAGCGGGGGTCGCGGGGCCCACCGCGACGAGCGGTGCGCCGACGGTCGACGCGGCGGACGCCGTCGCCGACTCCGCGTGGTGGCACGCGGCGCGGCGCGACGCCCTCGGGGGCGCGTGACCGCGATCGCCGACCCCACGCGGGTCGTGGTCGACGTCGCCTCCCTCGCCGCCGGCGGCGACGGGGTGGGGCGCGTGGACGGCCTGGTCGTCTTCACCCCCCGGACAGCCCCCGGGGACCGCGCGGCGGTCACGCTCACGATGGAGGGACGCATCGGGCGCGGTCGGCTCGTCGCGATCGAGCACCCCTCCGCGGATCGGGTGCCACCGGCCTGCGCGCATTACGAGGCGCCCGACCGCTGCGGCGGGTGCCAGTGGCAACACGTCGCGATCGCGGCGCAACGCGAGGCGAAGCGGCGTCTGGTGCAGGACGCGTTCGCGCGGATCGGGAAGATCCCGGTGCCCCTCCCGCCCATCCGCGGTGGGGCGCCGTGGCGCTACCGACGCGCGCTCACGCTCGCGATCCGTCGCGTTGGGACGAGCGTCCGTGCCGGGCTGCGCGCGTACGACGACCCGGAGGCCGTCTTCGCGCTGGATGACTGTCAGATCACGGAGTCGCGCGTCCTCGAGACGTGGCGGGCGATTCTGGCGGCCTCGGCCCATCTCCCGGCGGGGCCGCGGCTCCGCGGGACGGTGCGGTGGCTCGAGGCGGAGGCGGGGTTCGTGCTCGAGGGGGGCGACGCGTGGCCCGCGCTCGAAGCGTTCCTCGCCGCCGTCCCGGGGCTCGGCGCCGTCTGGTGGCAGGCGGACGGACGTCGCCGACGGCTCGTGGCGGACCGGCGGACCGAGGGCCTCCCCGCGGCCTCCTTCGCGCAGGTGAACGCGGAGGTCGGGGCCTGGCTGCACGACGCGGTCACCGCGCGCGTCCTCGCCTTCGCGCCGGAGACCGTGGTGGACGCCTACAGCGGCGCGGGCGAGACGGCCGCGCGGCTCGCCGCCCAGGGCGTCCGCGTGACGGCGATCGAGCTCGACGCCGAGGCGTCGGCGTTCGCGGCGACGCGGCTCCCCGCGCCGTCGCGGGCGGTGGCGGCGACGGTGGAGTCGGCGTTGGCGCGCGCGTTGCCGGCGGATGTGGTGGTGCTCAACCCGCCACGGGCGGGGGTCGCCGAGCGCGTGACGGCCGCACTGGCGCGGCCCGGCGGTGGCGCGCGGACCCGCGGCCTCGTCTACGTGAGTTGCGATCCGGCGACCCTCGCGCGGGATGTCGGCCGATTGGTCGGGTGGCGGGTGGCGTCGCTCGAGTGTTTCGACATGTTCCCGCAGACGTCCCACGTGGAGACGGTCTGCGTGCTGGAGCCGGCGTGAGCCGCCGGCGTCAGGGACCAACAGCGGGTCGGATCCGGGAGGGCCGGTGCGATACGTGGTGACGGTGGCGGGGCGCGAGATGACGGTGGAGCTCGACGGGGCGGTGGTTCGCGTCGACGGGGTCGAGGTGTCGGCGCAGCTCGAGGGGGATCCCGGGGCCGGCCCGGTGGTGCTCACCATGGATGGCACGCGCCATCGGCTCCGGGTCGCGCCGGGGGACGTCCCCGGGGCGTACACGCTGGGGAGCGCCGGGTGGTCGCTCCCCGTGGAGGCGATGGATGAACGGCGCCGTGCGATTCGGTCGTTGCTGCGGGCCACGGCGCGCCCGACGGGGCCGGCGCCGCTCGTGGCGCCGATGCCCGGGTTGATCGTGCGGGTGCACGTCCGTCCAGGGGAGGTGGTGGCGGCGGGGCAGCCGCTGGTGGTGATGGAGGCGATGAAGATGGAGAACGAGCTCCGGGCGACCGCGGCCGGCGTGGTCGCGACCGTGGCGGTCCAGCCGGGGGCGGCGGTGGAGAAGGGGACGGTACTGGTGACCCTCGGGGTGTCAGCTGGAGAGACGGCCTGACCCGTTGACCTGGCAGGACTTAGCCCCTATTCTTGGGGTCTGCCCAAAAACGCCCTCGCGGCGGCCGAGACCCGGGTTGCATTCCGCACCGGTGAGGCGCAGGACCTCTCCAGCTGGACCTCGCATGCGCAGCACGTTCACGGCCACCCCGGCCGACATCGAGCACAAGTGGTTCGTCGTCGATGCCGAAGGGATGGTGCTCGGTCGCCTCGCGACCGAGATCGCGCGGATCATCCGCGGCAAGCACAAGCCGACGTTCACCCCGCATATGGACACCGGGGACAACGTCATCGTCATCAACGCCGAGAAGGTCAAGGTGACCGGGCGGAAGGCGGAGCAGAAGAACTACTTCCGCCACACCGGCTACATGGGCCACGAGCGCTACACGCCGATCGCGACGATGATCGCGAAGCACCCCGAGCGGGTGATCGAGAAGGCGGTGTACGGGATGCTCCCGAAGACGGCCCTCGGCCGCCAGAAGCTGCGGCTGAAGCTGCGCGTGTACGCGGGGGCGACGCACCCGCACGGCGCCCAGCAGCCCGAGACCCTGACCTTCCCGAAGGCGGAGGCGAAGTAAATGGCCGCGACGAACAGCACCCATACGATCGGCCGCCGCAAGGAGGCCGTCTGCCGCGTCTACCTCACCCCGGGCACCGGGAAGTGGGATCTCAACGGACGCACCCTGGGCGATTACTTCCCGCGGCCGGCCCTGGTCACGGCGATCCAGCAGCCGTTCACGGCGACCGACACGCTCGGGAGCTATGACGTGCAGGCGAACCTGACCGGCGGCGGGCAGAACGGGCAGGCCGGGGCGCTCCGCCTCGCGATCGCCCGCGCGCTCGTGAAGATCGACGAGACGCACCGGCGCAAGCTGCGCGACCTCGGGCTCCTGACGCGCGACGCGCGCGCCGTGGAGCGCAAGAAGCCGGGCCGTCCGAAGGCCCGCAAGCGCTTCCAGTTCAGCAAGCGCTAAGCTGGACGGTCGGCGGGGCGCGGCGAACGCCGCCGCGCCCTCGCCGGTCGAGACAGGCCATCCCTCAGTCCCGCTGAGCCGATCGGCGGTGCCGTCCCACCCGGGGCGGTCGCGACCGGCGCCGACGCGGGGCGACGACCAACCACCCGTTCCACAGGACCACACCCGATGTCGCAGCCCTCGCTCGAAGAGCTCCTCAAGGCCGGTGTCCACTTCGGCCACCAGACCCGTCGTTGGAACCCGAAGATGCGCCGGTTCATCTTCGCGGAGCGCAACGGGATCCACATCATCGACCTCCAGAAGACGCGTCAGCAGCTCGCGCTCGCGCAGCAGCTCGCCCGGGAGGTCGTCCTCCGCGGCGAGAACGTCCTC
>CAZGIE010000095.1:0-4155 GCA_964526485.1 uncultured Gemmatimonas sp.
AGATCTCGAAGATCGGCTCGTCCCGCTTCACCTCGTCGCCGATCTTCTTCAACCATCGCGACAGGGTGCCCTCGGCGATGGACTCGCCCATCTGGGGCATGATGACGTCGATGCGGGCCACGGCTATTCCTCAGGACGGTCGGTCGGAGCGGAGGGCGCGGCGGGCGTGCTCCGGAGCGCGGAGACCACCAACCACGGCAGGGTCAGGGCGCCGAGGGCGCCACCGATCAGCATGTAAATGTACCAGTCGCACGTGGGAATGCCGTCGCAGGCCGGCGCCTTTCTCGCGAAGGCGACGCCCTTCGAGATCAACACCCCGACCATGCCACCGGAGAAGAACCCGATGAAGGCCATGAAACAGCCGATCGGGATGACGCGGATGAGCGGCGCGCGGCCGCCGGCGGGCGATGTCGTCATCACCAGGCCACCAGGCGGCGCACCGCCAGCACGATGTCGTCCACCTGCGGGAGCACGAAGTCCTCGAGCGCCGGCGCATAGGGCAGCGGAATGTCGTGCGCGGTCACGCGAAGCACCGGCGCGTCGAGGTGCGCGAAGCAGGTCTCGTTGATGCGCGCCGTGATCTCGCCGGCGATGCCGCCGGTGCGCGTATCCTCGTGCACCACCAGCACGCGGTTCGTCTTCCGCACCGTCGCGACGATGGCCTCGTCGTCGAGCGGCGCGAGCGTCCGGAGGTCGATCACCTCGACGGAGAGTCCATCCTCCGCCTGCAGCTTCTCCGCCGCCTCGAGCGCCTTATGGACGGTCGCGGCGTATGTGATGATCGAGACGTCGGTGCCGGCGCGCGCGGTGCGCGCCTTCCCGATCGGCACCACATGGTCGCCCGCGGGCATCACGCCCTTGATGCGACGGTACAGATACTTGTGCTCGAAGAAGAGCACGCAGTCGTCGTCGCGGATGGCCGCCTTCATCAGACCCTTCGCGTCCTCCGCCGTGGCGGGATAGACGACCTTGAGCCCCGGCGTGTGGATGAACCCCGCCTCGGGGTTCTGCGAATGGAACGGGCCGCCGCGCACGTAGCCGCCGCTCGGGCCGCGCACCACCATCGGGCACGGGAGGAAGGCGCGGTACCGCGCCGTCGCGACGTAGTTGGTGAGCATGTCGTACGCGTTCGCGATGAAGTCGATGAACTGCATCTCGACGACCGGGCGCATCCCCATGTGGGCCGCGCCCGCAGCCGCCCCGACGATCGCGATCTCGGAGATGGGCGAGTCGATGACACGCGATTCGCCGTACTTCGCGAGCATCCCCTCGGTGACCTTGAAGGCGCCCCCGTACGCGCCGATGTCCTCCCCGAGGAGGAAGACCTCGGGGTCGCGCGCCATCTCCTCGTCGATCGCCTCGCGGATCGCCTCGAGGTACGTGATCTCGGTGCCCGCCATCAGCGCGCCCCTCCCTTGCCGGCGTCCCAGGTACCCCACCCTTCCGGCCGCTCCTGCCCGAGGCCGGAGACGTCGGCGCCCTCGCGGAACCAGAGGGGACGCTCGCGCGGCGGGTCCGCGTAGACGCCCTCGAGCGCATCGAGCGGTGCCGGCGTCCCCGAGCGCTCCGCCTCATCCGTCGCCTCGTCCACCTCACGCGCGACCCCCGCGTCGATCTCCTGCAGGGTCGCGACCGGCACCTTCTCGCGCTCGGTCAGGACCCGGAGGTAGCGGTCAATCGGGTCGTTCTCGGCGGCCCAGCGCTCGATCTCACCGGCCGGCACGTAGGACTGGTTGTCATGCTCCGCGTGCCCCTTCCGCCGGTAGGTCATCAGCTCGATGAGCGTGACGCCCTCCCCCGCGCGGGCGCGATCGACGGCGCGCTTGGTCACGTCGTAGACGGCGAGGACGTCGTTGCCGTCCGCCTGCACCCCCGGCACGCCGTAGCCGATCGCCTTGTCCACGAACTGCGCGGCGGCGGTCTGCTTGCTCGTCGGCGTCGAGTAGGCGTAGCCGTTGTTCTCGATGATCACCACCAACGGGAGCCGCTGCACCGCGGCGAAGTTGATCCCCTCATGGAAGGCGCCGGTGCTCGTCGCGCCGTCGCCGACGTAGACGAGCCCCACGCGATCCTCACCGCGCGCCTTGAAGCTCATCGCGACCCCCGCCATCACGGGCACCATGTCGCCGAGCGGGGAGATCTGCCCGAGGAAGCCGCGGGTGGTCCCCGCCGGCCCGATGTCCCCGAAGTGGATGTTGAGCTCGCGGCCCCGGGTCGGGGAGTCGCCCTTCGCCATGTACTGCTTCAGGATCTCGACCGGCGTCGCCCCCTTCACCAGCATCGCGCCCATGTTCCGGATGAGCGGCGACATCACGTCACGGGGCTCGAGGGCGAAGCACGAACCGACCGCATCGGCCTCCTGGCCGAGCGAGCGGAAGAGCCCGCCGACGACCTTGGTCTGCCGATAGAGCGCGACGAGCCGCTCCTCGAGGGTGCGGGTCAGCCGCATCCAGCGATAGAGCGCGAGCTTCCGCTCGAGCGGGAGCGCCTCCCCGAGGGAGGCGGCCGCGCCCCCGGGCCCCGGCGACCGACGGCGGGCGGCCATCAGTACGAGGGCGCGAAGGTGTGCGCGGGGTCGTCCTGCGTGTGCAGGCGCACGAAGAAGGTCTTCACGCCGCGATCGAGACGGCTCTCCCCCATCTGGTCGGTGTGCGCTTCGACGAAGGTGTAGTGCCCCCCCTCCATGCGAACCGAGATCGAGAGGGTCATCGGGACCTCGGGAGTACCGACGGTGCCCTGGTACTGGCGGGTCCGCGCCCCGGGACGTCCGACCGGCTGCATCCCGATGGTCGGGAAGAAGGCGTCGGCGGTCGCGAGGACGGCGTCGGGGTGGAGATGGGTGCGATGGAAGTGCTTCATGGCTCGGGGGGAGATTCGTTGCGGACCAGCTGCCCCCAGTCGTGGGTGCGCTGGAGCGCGACGGTGGTGTCGTGGCCGGCCCGGAACTGGAGCCCCAGCTGCCATTGGCCGGCCGTGAGGAAGCGGAGGCGCGCCGTGTACGTCCCCGGCTCGGCGCCCGGGGCGAGCCCGTCCCAGACGGTGATGCGCGAGCGGTTGGTGGCGAAGAGCCGGCCCTCGCCGTCGACGACGGGGGCCTTGGTCTCACGATCCTTCACCCGGATGGTGTACGTCGTGAGCTCGACGGCGCGCGGGGGCATCACGTCGGCCGTCACCTCGAAGGCGAAGTCATCGGTCGCGAGGCGGATCCGATGCGGACGCGGCTCCGAGGTGCACGCGAGCCCCGCGAGCGCGACGAGCGCGACGACGGACGCGACGGGACGGACACGGGGCATCACGAACCTCCGGAGGCGGACCCCCAAAGATATCAACCCTGCGCCACGCGGCGCATCCGCTGCCAGACGGTCACGACCCCCGCCACGGCGAGCAGGGTGACCACCGCGGCCAAGACCCGCCCCTCGAACCGGAGGCCGAAGAAGGCCTGCGGGGCGGCCAGCAGGGTGATGCGCTCCGGCCGCTCAAGCCACCCGACCCCCTTCAGGTCGATGCCCGCCAGATCCGCGCGGGCCCGCGTGTACGAGGTGAGTTGAGTGGCGACGAGCGCGACGAGCGCCACCACCACCATCGACGCGGACCGATGGATGGGATGGGTCGCGTACAGGACGACGAGTCCCCCCAGGAGGCAGGCGTCGGCCACCCGGTCGAGGGTCGCGTCGAGGAAGGCGCCGTACGCCGACGCGCGGCCGGTCCGGCGCGCCACCTCGCCGTCGACCACGTCGAAGAAGGCGAGGATCCCGAGGGTCCACCCGCCGACGGCCACCTGCCCGACGGCGAAGAGCCCCCCCACCCCCGCCGCCACGAGGGTCCCGACCACGGTGATCGCGTTCGGCGAGACACCGGCACGCACGCACCACGCGATGAGGGGCTCGATGAGTCGGAGGTACCCGCGCACGATCGCGTGCCACGGCCGCAGGAGGGTCGCCCGCACCGGCAACTCAGTACAGCAGGTAGGGCCGCACGCGGCGTTGGAAGGCGACGACCTCGGGCTGCAGCCGGTCGATCACCTCGTTCGGGTCGGCGGCGGTCTCAAGGGCGAGCCGCGCCGCCGTGGAGCCGAACCGCATGTCCACCGTCCGCGCGGTCACCCGGAGCGAATCGGGATGGGCGCGCCGCAGCGCCCAGAGCACCGCAGCCGCG
>CAZGIE010000095.1:4165-8795 GCA_964526485.1 uncultured Gemmatimonas sp.
TGGAACCGGTCGCGGTCCTCGACGACGATCCGCACCCCGGGGATCTCCCGACCACTGAACTTGTTGTCGGGACTGTTCACCGGGGTGAACCGCTCGGCGTCGAAGCGCACCCCGGCGAGGCCCAGCTCATTCATCTGCGCCGCCACGCGGGGCGCGTCGAGCCAGGACGCGCCGAAGCGCTGGAAGGGGATCGCGGTCCCGCGCCCCACCGAGACGTTCGTCCCCTCGAGCGCGACGAGGGCGGGATACACCAGCGCGCTCAGCGGCGACACCATCGCCGGCGAGGGGACCACCCACCGCAGCCCCGTCTCCTCCCACCACATCCCACGCCGATAGCCGCGCATCGCCACCACCGTGAGCTGGGCCGGGATCCGCAGCTCCGCGGCGAACCAGCGGGCCAACTCCCCCATGGTCATCCCATGCCGCAACGGCGCGGGATATAATGCGAAGGCGGCACCGCGCCGCGTCGGCGTCGGGTCCTCGGGATTCGCGAGGGCCGAGTCGAGGAGCGGCGCCTCCATCCGACCGGTGATCGGGTTCGGCCGGTCGAGCAGGACGAAGGGGATCCCCACGCGCGCCGCGGCGCGCATCGCATAGACCATCACCCCGACGTAGGTCCACGTGCGCGTGCCGATGTCCTGCAGGTCGAAGACGAGCGCGTCGACGTCCCGGAGCAGTGAGTCCGGCGGCGGGATCGTCTCGCGCGTGTACAGCGAATGCACCATGAGCCCGGAGCGCGGGTCGACCGTGTCGGGGACGTTCGTCTCGTCGACGTCGCCGCGGATCCCGTGCTCCGGGGAGAAGAGCCGCACGACGGTGATGTTCGCGCGCCGCGCCCGCGGGTCCTCGCGCAGGAGGTCGACGATGGAGCGCCCCTCGCGATCGATCCCCGTGTGGTTCGTGATCACCGCGACGCGACGTCCCGCGAGCACCTGCAGCGAGTCCTCCAGCAGTACCGTCATCCCGGGTGCGAACACCGGCGCGGCCTCGCGCCCCGGGCGCGTCGGACGCTCCTGTGCGCGCGGCGCCGGTGCGCAGGCCGCGCCGAGCCACAGCCCGAGCACCCCGGCGCGCATCGCCCGCCACGTCGAACGCCCCATGCCCCTCTCCCGGTCCTTCCCGTGATCACGCATCCCGCCTCCGTTCGCCTGGCCGGCCTCGCCGGCGTCTGTCTCGCACTCGCCTGTTCCCCGATGGGCTCGGGGACTCCCGCCCCGACACCGAGGCTCGGGGCCCTGCAGCACGTCCCCGCCTCCCTCTCGGCCCCGCTCCCGCGCGCCGCGTCCCGATGGATCGATTCGACCCTCGCCGCGATGCCCCTCCGGGACAAGGTCGCCCAGATGATCATGGTCTGGGTGTTGGGGGATTATACGAGCACGACGGACTCCGCGTTCGCGTGGGCGGCGGCGCGCGTGCGCGACGACAAGGTCGGCGGCGTGGTGATGTCGCTCGGCTCCCCGATCGAGGTCGCGGCGAAGGTGAACGCGCTCCAGCAGCGCGCCGCGCTCCCCCTCCTCATCGCCTCCGACGTCGAGCCCGGCCTCGGCCGCCTCGAGGGAGGCACCTTCACCCCCGGACTCCTGCGCGGCGGCGACGCGCCGGTCCTCCCGAACAACATGGCGATCGGCGCCACGGGACGGACCGACCTCGCGCGTGAGGCGGGTCGGATCACCGGCCGCGAATCGCGTGCGATCGGCATCCATCTCGCCTTCGCCCCGACCGTCGACGTCAACAACAACCCGGCGAATCCGGTCATCAACGTCCGCTCGTTCGGCGAGGACCCCGCGCAGGTCGCGGCGATGAGCGCGGCCTTCGTCGCGGGGGTACAGGAGGCCGGCGTCGCCGCCACGGTGAAGCACTTCCCGGGCCACGGCGACACCGATACCGACTCGCACCTCGCGCTCCCGATCGTGACCGCCAGTCGCGCCCGGCTCGATTCGATGGAGCTCGCCCCGTTCCGCGCGACGATCGACGCCGGCGTCGCCGCGGTGATGAGCGCCCACATCGCCCTCCCCGCCGTCGCGGGGGACTCGACCCCAGCGACCCTCGTCCCCGCGATCTTCCAGGAGCTGCTCCGCGACACCCTCGGCTTCCGCGGCCTCGCGGTGACCGACGCGATGGACATGCGCGGCGTCGGCGCGGGCTACCCGAACGAGGTGAGCTCCGTGCGCGCCGTGCAGGCGGGGGCGGACATCCTGTTGATGCCGGCCGACGTCGGGGGCGCGATCCGCGCCGTCCTCGCCGCCGTCGAGCGGGGGGCGCTCACCACCGCGCGCATCGACGCCTCCGTCCGTCGCATCCTCGAGCTCAAGGTGCGCACCGGGGCGCTCCAGCGTCCGCTCGTCGACCTCGATTCGCTCCGCGAGGTCGTCGGCTCCGCCGCGCACCGCGCCACCGCGCAACGCATCGCCGACGGTGCCGTCACTCTCCTGCGCAACACCGGCGCGGTGCTCCCGCTCGCGCCGGGCACGCCGACCGCGATCGTCACCTTCGCGGGCGAATCGGACGTGATCGCGGGACGCACCTTCGCCGGCGAGCTCCGGAGCCGCCTCGGGGAGGGGCGCATCATCCGGATCTCCCCGGCCACCTCGCGTGCACGTCTCGACTCGCTCCTCCGGCCGGGCGAGCGGATGGTCCTCGCCACCTTCGTGCGGACCATCGAGGGCGAGGGGCGCTTCGCGGTCGGGGCGCATGTCGCGCAGTGGGTCGACTCGGTCGCATGGACGCGTCCGGTCACGGTCGTGGCCTTCTCGAATCCGTACGTGCTCCGTGAGTTCAATCGCGTCGCCGGCTATGTCGCGACCTTCGGCCGCGGGGACGCGGTCGAGCGCGCCGCCGCCCGCGCGGTCGCCGGGGCCCTCCCCTTCGCGGGCCGAGCCCCGATCACGTTGCCGGGGTACTTCCGCGCCGGGGACGGCGCCGACCGGCCGAGCGACGTCCGCCCGCTGGAGGATTCACTCCGTCGTGTGCTCGAGACCGCGGTGCGCGACTCGATCTTCCCGGGGGGCATCCTCACCCAGGTCAGCGCCGGCCGCATCGACTGGGCCACCGAGGCGCCGGCACCGACGCTCGAGACCATCTGGGACATGGCCTCCCTGACCAAGGTCGTCGGCCTGACGAGCGCCATGATGCAGCTCGCCGAGCAGGGGCGCGTCGACCTCGACGCGCCGGTGCAGCGCTACCTCCCGGAGTGGCAGGGGGCCGGCAAGGACGCCGTCACCATCCGACATCTCCTCACGCACTCGGGCGGGCTGGCGCCGTTCATCCAGCTCTGGAAGCGCACGTCGAGCGCCGCCGAGGCGCGCCGGATCGTCCTCGCCGCGCCACTCGACACCGCGGCCGGTGCACGGATGGTCTACTCCGACCTCGGCGCGATGCTCCTCGGCTGGGTCGTCGAGCGCGTCAGCGGGGAGCCGCTCGACCGCTATCTCACCGCGCACGTGTTCGGCGCCGCCGGGATGCGGGACACCCGCTTCCTGCCGCCGGCCACCCTCCGCGATCGCATCGCGCCCACGGAGCGGGACCCGTGGCGCGGCCGGCACCTGCGGGGCGAGGTCCACGACGAGAACGCGCACCTCCTCGGCGGCGTGTCGGGGCACGCGGGGCTGTTCAGCACCGGCGCCGACCTCGTGCGCTTCGCCCGGCTCTACCTGAACGGTGGTGAGCTCGAGGGCGTCCGCGTCTTCCAGACCGAGACGATCCGCCGGTTCACCACCGTCCAACGCGCCGGTTTCTCCAACCGGGCGCTGGGATGGGAGGTCCCGACCGGGGGGAATTCCGCCGGCCGGCTCATGCGCGCCCCGGCCTTCGGGCACACCGGCTTCACCGGAACCTCGCTCTGGATCGACCCCGCGAACGACCGGTTCGTGATCCTGCTGACGAATCGGGTGAACCCGACCCGGGAGCGGACGGGGATCGCGCGGGTACGGACGACGGTGGCGGAGACCGCGACGACGCTCGCGCCGGCCGCCGCGGGACGCGGAACCCCCTGACGTCCCGGCCCCGGTCGGACGACGCCGCGACGGCCCCGCGGCGGCCGCGACCGGGTGGCAGGTTCCGCGCGCGGGACCCTATATTCCGTGGTGTCACGTGGTCATCAGCCGATGACCCCTTCCCCGCTCGCGGAGGTCCACGATGAGCACGATGAACGCCCCTGAAGTGATGGTCACGATCACCCCGGCCGCGACGACCGAGGTGCAGAAGTTCATGGCCGCGGAGAACGTGGCCCCCGAGGTCGGCGGTCTGCGCGTGAGCGTGCAGCCCGGCGGCTGCTCCGGCTTCAAGTACTCCCTCCTGATCGAGGACAAGCCGGCGGACGACGACACCGTCCTCCCGCAGGCGGGCTTCAACGTCTTCGTCGACCCGTTCTCGATGCAGTACCTGAACGGCGTCATCATCGACTACGTCTCGTCGATGCAGGGCTCGGGCTTCACCTTCAAGAACCCGAACGCCACCGGCGGATGCGGCTGCGGGAGCAGCTTCTCCGCCTGAGCCACTGCCTCCGAACCGACTGACGGGCGCCCCAGCGGGCGCCCGTCTCGTTTCCAGCCCCACCCTGCTGACTCCTCGCAACCAGTCCCCCCGATGACCGCGACCTTCACCGCCCTCGACTGGACGATCCTCGTCGCGT
>CAZGIE010000096.1:0-8685 GCA_964526485.1 uncultured Gemmatimonas sp.
ACGCGACGACGGCGGGCGTCCTCCTCGCGTACCCGAACACCTTCGGCTCGGTGGATGACCATCGGGCGCTTTGCGAGCGGGTGCACGCGGCGGGCGGCCTCGTGATCGTCGCGACCGACCTCCTCGCGCTCACGCTCCTCGCCCCGCCGGGGGAGTGGGGCGCCGACGTGGCCGTCGGCAACTCGCAGCGCTTCGGCGTGCCCTATGGCTACGGCGGCCCGCACGCGGCGTTCTTCGCCACGCGGGACGAGTATAAGCGGCAGATCCCGGGGCGCCTCATCGGCGTCTCGCGCGATTCGTCCGGCAAGCCCGCGCTCCGGATGGCGCTCCAGACCCGCGAGCAGCACATCCGTCGCGAGAAGGCCACCTCGAACGTCTGCACCGCGCAGGTGCTCCTCGCCGTGATGGCGGGGATGTACGCCGTCTGGCACGGGCCCGACGGCCTCGTCCGGATCGCGCGTCGGGTGCACCACCGCGCCGAGGTCTTCGCCACGGGGGCGAAGGCGCTCGGCTTCACCGTGCGGCCGGAGGTGTTCTTCGACACGGTGACGGTCGAGGTCGGGGCGAAGCAGGACGCGATCCTCGCGGCGCTCGACCGCGCGGGGATCAATGTGCGGGTGGTCGATGCGACGACGCTCGGCGTCTCGATGGGGGAGAACACCACCGTCGGCGACCTCGACGACCTCCTCACCGCGTTCAACGGCGGGACGCCGCACGGGATCGACCTCGAGGCGGTCGCGGCCGGCGTGGATGCGCGCTACGACGAGCGCTACGCGCGCACCTCGTCGTTCCTCACGCACCCCACCTTCCATCGGCACCACGCGGAGCACGAGATGCTCCGCTACATGCGGACCCTCGAGTCGCGCGACCTCTCGCTCACGCACTCGATGATCCCGCTCGGCAGCTGCACGATGAAGCTGAACGCGAGCGCCGAGATGTATCCGGTGACCTGGCGCGAGGTCGGCGGGCTGCATCCCTTCGCGCCGCGCACGCAGGCCAAGGGTTTCACCGCGATGTTCGGGCGCCTCGAGAAGGCGCTCGCCGAGGTGACCGGCTTCGCCGCGGTCTCGCTGCAGCCGAACGCCGGCTCGCAGGGGGAGTACGCCGGGCTCCTCGTGATCCGCGCGTACCATCGGGCGCGCGGCCAGGGGCACCGCACCATCTGCCTCATCCCGCAGTCGGCGCACGGGACCAACCCGGCCTCCGCGGTGATGGCGGGGATGAGCGTCGTCGTGGTGAAGACCGACGCGCTCGGGAACATCGACGTCGCGGACCTGCGCGCGAAGGCCGAGCAGCACTCGGCGAATCTCGCCGCGCTGATGGTGACGTATCCGAGCACGCACGGCGTGTTCGAGGAGAGCATCAAGGACATCTGCGCCATCATCCATGAGCACGGCGGCCAGGTGTACCTCGACGGCGCGAACATGAACGCGATGGTCGGGCTCTGCCGGCCGGGCGACATCGGCGCGGACGTCTGCCACCTGAACCTCCACAAGACCTTCTGCATCCCGCACGGGGGCGGTGGCCCGGGGATGGGGCCGATCGGCGTCGTGGCGCACCTGGCGCCGTACCTGCCGGGCCACGGCGTCGTGACGACCGGCGGCGCGCAGGCGATCGGGGCCGTCTCGGCGGCGCCCTGGGGGAGCGCGAGCATCCTCCCCATCTCGATGATGTACATCGACATGATGGGGGGCGAGGGGCTGACCGAGGCGACGAAGGTCGCCATCCTGAACGCGAACTACATGGCGCACCGGCTCCGCGGGCACTTCGAGGTGCTCTACAAGGGGAAGAACGGGCGCGTCGCGCACGAGTGCATCATCGACACGCGGCCGCTCAAGGCGTCGGCGGGGGTCGAGGTCGAGGACATCGCGAAGCGCCTGATGGACTACGGCTTCCATGCGCCGACCGTGAGCTTCCCCGTGGCGGGGACGCTGATGATCGAGCCGACGGAGTCGGAGTCGAAGGCCGAGCTCGACCGGTTCTGCGACGCGATGATCGCGATCCACGGCGAGATCATGGACATCGAGCGCGGGGTGCTCAGCCGCGAGGACAACCCACTCGTGCACGCGCCGCACACGCTCGAGGTGGTGCTCGACGACGCGTGGGCGCGCGGCTACTCGCGCGAACGGGCGGCGTTCCCGCTGCCGTGGGTGCGGGCGCGGAAGTTCTGGCCGGCGGTGGGGCGCGTGGAGAGCGCGTTCGGGGACCGGAACCTCGTCTGCGCCTGCCCGCCGATCGAGAGCTACGCCTCCTAGGCTGGAGGCTGGACGCTGAAAGCTGAAAGCTGACGGGGGCGCCGCGAAGCGATTCGCGGCGCCCCCGTCGTCGTTCGGGCGTCAGGTCAGGGCGCGCGGCGCGGGCTCACTGCCCCAGGTGCTTCGCGTAGGCGGCGGCGTCCATCAGTCCCGCGACTGCGGCGGCATCGACCTTCATCTTGATCATCCAGCCGTCGCCGTAGGGGTCGGTGTTCACAAGGGCCGGCTCGTCGGCGAGCCGCGGGTTCACCTCGACAACCTCGCCGGCGAGGGGCGTGTAGAGCTCGGAGACCGCCTTCACCGCCTCGATCGTCCCGAAGGTCTCGTGGTGGCCGAAGGCCTTCCCCGCCGTCGGAAGATCGAGGAAGACGATGTCGCCGAGCTCGCCCTGCGCGTAGTCGGTGATGCCGACGAGGACGACCGACGGGTCGGCGGTCGGCTTCACATATTCGTGGTCGGCGGTGAAGCGGAGATCCTGGGGGATCGAGGACACGCGGGGCTCCGAGCGGCGGGTGAGGAGGGGCGAGCGCTGCGGAGCGAAGGCTAGGGCCGCGTGGCGGAGGGGTCAAGCATCGCGCGTGGCGCGTCGGGGCTGACCGGGCGCGTCGACGCCTCGGTCAGCGCATCGGCGGGGCCCGCAGCGTCGCGACGAGGGCCGCGATCGCGGTGTCGAGGGCGGCGCGGCTTCCGGCGTTCTCGATGATCACGTCGGCGCGCGGGCGCTTCCGTTCGGCCGGCCACTGCGCGGCGATGAGTGCATCGGCCTCCGCCGCGGCCATCCCGCGATCCTGGATGAGGCGCTCGCGTCGGAGCGCGACGGGGGCGTCGACGAGGACGATCTGGTCGACGGTCTCCTCGAGGTGCGCCTCGAAGAGGAGGGGGATGTCGCACACGACGACGGGGGCGCCGGCCGCCGCGAGCTCGGCGGTGCGGGCGGCGCGGCGCGCGGCGATGGCGGGGTGCGTGATCGCCTCGAGCGCGGCGCGCTCGGCGGGGTCGGCGAGGATGCGACCGCGGAGCGCGGCACGGTCGAGGGAGCCATCCGCCGAGAGGATTCCCGGGCCCCAGCGCGCGACGATGGCGGCGAGTGCGGGGGTGCCGGGCGCGACGACCTCGCGGGCCATCGCGTCGGCGTCGAGCACCTGGATCCCGGCGGCGGCGAGGCCGGCCGCGACGGTGGATTTGCCGGCGGCGATGTTTCCGGTGAGCCCGATGACGCGCATAGATGGAAGAAAGGTGGGGGCGGCGGTAACTTTCGGCCATGCACGCACGATCCCGCCGCGCGGGATTCACCCTGTTCGAGATCATCGGCGTCCTGGCCATCATGGGCGTCGCCGCGGGGATGGCGGTGTACCGCGTGAACTATTGGCGATACCGGATGGATGGGAACGCGCGGCTGGTGCAGAACTTCATTATCGCCGCCCAACAGGTGGCGGTGCGGAAGAACGTTCAGGTGCAGGTGATGCTCGATGCCGACGCGCATCGCCTGCGCCGGCTTGAGGATTACAACGGCAACGGCGCGATGGACACCGGGGATACGGTGATGTACCGACCGTTGCAGGAGCGGGCCCGGTTCGAGGCGCCGGCGCGGACGATCGACGGTGCGGCCGCGGCGATTCTCACCGGCCCGGGCGCGCGGGAGACCGGGAATGCGCTCCAGCGGGCCTTCCTGATCTCCCCGTCGGGCCAGTTGCTCGCGGCCGCCGGCAGCGGGGCCGGGGATGTCGTGATCTACCTCGCCTCGCCCCGGGGGATCGCGACCGATGCGCGGGCCGTCGGCGTGATCGGGGCGACGGGGCGCACCGTCTTCTACTCGAACGCGAGGGGCTCGTGGCGGAAGGTCGACTGAGCCGCGCGCGCGCCCGACGCGGGATGAGCCTCATCGAGGTCGTCTTCGCCATCGCCATCCTGTTGACGGTGCTGCTCGCGATGACGCAGTTCGGACGGCAGTTCGTCAAGGCCGAAGGGCAGGCGCGGTGGGTGGCGCTCGCGAGCGACCTCGCCACGGCGCGCCTCGAACTGATCCGCGCCCACGACGACTACCCCACCGTGAGCCGGTATGCGGGGACGGAGACCTCGGCCTCGGCGACGGCGCAGCCGACGATGGCACACGCCCCCGGCTTCAGCCGGACCACGGCGGTGACGCGGGACTCGACCGCCACGAAGGACCAGACGCGGGTGACGGTCACCGTCTTCGGCGGCGGTCTGGTAACCCCGCTGGTGAAGTCGATGCTCCTAGCGGCCCCATGAGGTCGGATCGACGGCCCATGGGGCTCACCCTGATCGAGATCCTCATCGCGATGACGCTGACGGTGGCGGTCTTCGCGATCACGCTCCCGTTCCTGAAGACGCAGACGGAGGCGATCGGCCGCGGGGCGAGCCGGATGGACGCGGACCAGGTCGCGCGCTACGCGGTGACGATGATCGACCGTGATCTGCGGCGGGCGAGCGCCGACTCCGGGCAGCCGCTGCTGGTGCTGGCGGCCCCGCGCGCAATCGTCTTCACCGCTGACCTCCTTGCGGCGGACGAGAACGGCGTGGATGCCGTCGACATCGATGTGAACCTCTCGGCGAGCGGGACGACGGCCTGGCGGCTGGCGAACGCCGCCGCACTGCCCACCACCGGCCGCACGTTCCCCACCCGCGACTACCTCGACCGCCGTGGCGCGGTGAGCGGACGGGAGACGATTAGCTACTGGCTGTCGGCCGACACCATCGCCAGCCGGACGGATCTCTTCGTGCTCTGGCGCCGGGTGAACGCTGGCGATTCGTCCGTCGTCGTCCGCGAACTCGTGCTCCCGACCGATACCGCCTTCTTCGCCTACGAGCGGCCGGACACCGTGACGACCGGGGGGGGGCTCGGACGCGGCCTCCGCGCCATCGCCGGCGTGCGCCTCCCCCTCTACTGGGATTCCCTCGCCATCGACTCCATCCGGGCGGTCTCGATGCGGGCCACCGGGCGCTATCGTGACACGCGGACCGGCGTGGAGACGACGAGCACCGTGCGCTTCAGCACGATGTTGGTGAACTCGCCCGGCCGCCTCCTCTCCGATTGCGGTGCGGCCCCTACGCCGCCGACGAGCCCCGTGAGCATCGCCGAGTCGAAGAACAACGGCGGGCTCTGGGAGGTGAAGGTGAGCTGGTCCCCCTCCACCGACGATGCCAAGGCCTCCGGCGCCCGCGACGTCCGCGGCTACGCCCTCGAATGGAGCACGAACGGCGGGACCGCCTGGAGCACCCTCACGACGGTGCCCGCGCGTCGCCAGAGCAAGTACTTCTGGTTCCACGGCCTGCCCGTCGCCGGGACGACCTCGAGCGTCACGGCGCAGTACCGTGCGCGGGCGATCGACTGCGGCGGGCTCTTCTCGAGTGCCATCTCCCTCGGCTCGGTGACCTTCTGATGGCGAGCTCACGGCCACGGGCGCGCCGGGGCTCGGCGCTGATCCTGGTGCTCCTGATGACCCTCGCGATTGCCGGGCTCTCAATCGCGGCGATCTTTCTCTCCTCGAGCGCCAGCCTGCTCTCCGTCTCGTACGACCGCGAGCGGAAGTTTCGGCTCGCCGCGCTCGCGGCGATCGAGATGGCGCGCGACAGCATCCAGCGCTTCGCGTTGATCGACACGATCCCGAGCGCCTCCGTCACGCCGATGCAGCTCCTGAGCGGCGCGTCGGTCCGCGACGCCGCCGGCTCCGCCATCGAGGGGGTGTCGGTGAACGTCTACGCCGCGATGACCGGGGACACGCTCGGCGGCATCCTCCCCGTCGTTACGTTGGTGGCCCAGGCCTACGACGGGTACGGCGTCCGCCACGTCCAGCGCGCCGACCTCCGCCCGGAGAGCTTCTCGAACTTCGCGATGTTCGTGAACGGCAACGTGAGCGCGCACGGACCTGCTGTCGTCGGGGGGCGTGCCCATGCCAACGGCAACTGGCAGATCCTCGCCGCCACCCAGCAGGAGAACGTCTTCCTCGACACCCTCTCGGTGACGGGGACGATTTCGGACCAGGGGTCGGGCACCAAAGCGACGACGTTCGTCCTTGGCTCGCGCGCAGGGGCCCCTCGCATCGACTATCCGCGCGACTCGACGTACGGGTGGATGCAGACGGCGGCGGCGGCGGCCGGCCTCGACGTGAACCTGACCGTCGCGAACAGCGCGATCGGCTCCACCCTCGGCGGCTCCCGCATCGAGTTCGTCGCCTTCGACGCCGACGGGGACGGGGTCGTCGAGGCCTCCGAGGGGTTCTTCGCGGTGCTGGATTTTGCCGCGAACAACCGCGACCGTCGGTCGGCGACCCCGACCAACGTGCAGGGCAACGCGAACAAGGTGATCAGCGACCCCCTCTTCGACCCGCTCGACCGCGTCATCCAGCACCAGTGCGGCGCGTTCTATCGGCGCCTCTGGTCCGGGTCGACCTATCGGTGGCATTTCCTCCCTGTCTCGTCCCACGCGCGCCCGGGGTTCAAGTCGTTGCTCGAGCAGACTGGGACGGGGCGGTATCCCGTGGTGACCTATGCGACCGTTTCCGATTTCGGCAACGCCACCAAGGCGGCCGCGGCGACGCGCGCCATTCTCGAGCAGCCCACGGCCCGCTGCTTCCCTGCGGGGAGCCCGTACCTGATGCCGGCGGAGCGCTTCACCGACGCGTCCAACGCGGGGCAGCACTCGGGGAGCGGGGACCAGACCCCGTGGGGGCAGGCGTCCACCCCCCCGGCGAACGGCTGGTACGGCGGGTCCGACACCACCTTCACCGCCGTCCTCAAGAGTTGCAGCGTGGTCGGCGCGGCGAGCGGCTGTGCCACATCCACACTGGTCACCTTCGCCGCGCTCCGCGCCCCGACCAGCGGGGTCGGCACCGCGCTCTCGCACAGCGTGATGAACGCTTACCTCTGGCGCCTCTCGAGCCCCTACAACTCCAGTACGAGCAATCGTGGGCTCGTCAACATCCGCGTCGCCGCCCGCGACACGGTGCACCTGAGCGGGACGGTGCGCGGCCGGATCACGGTGCGGGTGGACAGCGGGGTCGCGTTACCGGACCGGCTACGCTATGCGCAGGACCCGAACGACCCGGCCACGGCGCCGTGCGAGAATCAGCTCGGCCTCATCGCCCGCGGCGACATCCTCATCGCCAGCGGTCTCTCCAACCGGGTCTACGAGCTCGGCACGACGAACAACAGCAAGTACGTCATCCGTGGGGGCGGGGAGGGCCGATTCACCCTCCACGGGTTCCTGATGAGCCTCCGCGGATCGGTCGGCGTGGCCGGCGACACCCTCGACTTCGGGCCGACCGGGCAACAGCTCAGTTGCCCCGACGACGAGACGGCGCAGAAGGACGACTCGAACGGCGGCTGTGTCGCGATCACCGGCGGCATCATCATGGACCGGTACCGGGAGTTCTACCGTAGCCTCGGCTCCAACGGCAACAAGAACATCCTCAACGATTACGCGAAGACGCGGAACGGGATGCGGTACTCGGGGAACTGGGACCGTTGCTCCGAGTCGGGTGGGCGTCCCCCGTACTTCCCCGTCACCACGCGCGTCTTCCTGGTGCGCTCGCTCGAGGTCGGGGTGTCGCGCGCCAACACGCCGAGCCGGGTCGAGTCGTACCTCCGCTCGCTCCTCGGCAAGCCGCTCTGACGCGCGCGACGGCGCGGTGCGCCGTCGCGCTCAGGACGTGCCGTCGAGCTTGAGCTGCGCCGCCCCCTGCGGCGGCGCCACGTCGTGGCAGGCGCGGCAGCGCGCCTCATACGCCTCCGCCCCGCCGACCATCACTACTGGCGAGTCGTAGGCCGCGGGGCGCCCGTCGATCAGCCGCTGGTTCCGGCAGGCGGGCGCGCCGCACCGTACGCAGATCGCGTGCAGCTTGTCGACCATCTCGGCCACGCACATCAGTTGCGGCATCATCCCGAACGGTTCGCCGCGGAAGTCGGTGTCGGTCCCGGCCAGGATCACGCGACGCCCGCGCGCGGCGAGGTTGGTCGCGAGCGCGACGATCCCCGCATCGAGGAACTGCACCTCGTCCACCGCGATCACCTGCGCCATCGGGTCGAGCCGCAGTGCGATCTGTCGTGCCGAGTCGACGGGGACCGCCTCGATCGTGCGGCCGTCATGACTCCCGATGGCGTGGATCCCGCCCGCGTAGCGGTCGTCGAGATGCGACTTGAAGACCTGCACGCGTTTCTTCGCGATCACGGCGCGCTTGACGCGCCGGATGAGCTCCTCGCTCTTCCCGCTGAACATCACCCCGGCGATCACCTCGATCCATCCGCCGGTGAGCTGGAGCGCGCCGCTCATCGCCGCGGACCCCGGTCACGCGGCGGGCCGCTCGGACGGTCACCGCGACCCCCCGGCCCCCGATCGCGCGGGCCCGTGCCGCGCGGTCCGCCCCGGGGCGGTCCGCTGCGTGGCCCATCGCTCCGCGCGCCCGGTCCGCGG
>CAZGIE010000097.1:0-8550 GCA_964526485.1 uncultured Gemmatimonas sp.
GCTTCGACGCCTACGCCCGCGACCCGATCACCGAGATGACACTCGAGCGCGAGGATTTCGCCACCCTCGGCCGCTGGCTGGGCGAGAGCGGCCTGCCCGCCGCCGCCGTCCTCGAGGGCGGCTACAGCGACGACCTGCCTCACCTGCTCGACGCGTTCCTGACTGCCTGGGACGCCCCCGCCGCCCCGTGAACACCCCGCCCGCCTACCAACTGGTCACGACCCCGGAGCAGCTCGCGCCGCTCGAGGACGCGCTCGCGGAGACGGCACGGATGGCCGACCTGGTGGAATCGCTGCTCACGCTCGCCCGGGCCGACGAGGGGCGCTACGACCTGCATCGCGAGCCGGTGGCGTTGGCGCCGCTCGTGCTCGAGCTCTACGAGACCGCGGGGATCCTCGGGGAGGAGGCGGGGGTCACAGTGGTGCTCACGGGGGTCGAGCCCTTGGTGGTCTCCGGGGAGGCGGTGCGGCTTCGGCAGCTTGGGCTGAACCTGATCACCAACGCGGTGAAGTACACGCCGGCGGGCGGGCGGGTGTCGATCGGGCTCTCACGCCGCGGGGACGAGGCCGCGCTGGTGGTGGACGACACCGGCATCGGCATCGCGGCGCCAGACCTGCCCTTCATCTTCGAGCGCTTCTGGCGGGCGGACCGAGCCCGGTCCCGGGGTGGCGAGCGTGGGGGATTCGGGCTCGGGCTCGCGATCTCCGAGTGGATCGCCCACGCGCACGGGGGGACGATCACGGTGGCGTCCCGGCCGGGCCGGGGGACCACCTTCACGGTGCTGTTCCCGCTGGACGCCACGGTCCCGGACGGCACGGGGCCTCGGTCGTAAGGGAAGCCTCACGCAGCGTTAATGAAATCCTAATCTTTTCGTCATTACCGCGCAGGGATGTGGCCCGTAGGTTCTCACCCGTCGGCACCGAGGGCGGTGTCGGCGGGCACTTTTCACATCGGAGATGGAAGAGTGGCACTCAGACTCATCGAGTCGGGAACCCGGAAGCGCCGGGGCGTCGGGTCGACCTTCGCGTCGATCGTGATCCATGCGCTGATCGTCGTCGGCTCGGTCATCGCCACGAAGCATGTGGGCGAGGCCGTGGCGGAGACGGTGGAAGCGGTGACGGAGTTCGTCGTCGAGGAAGAGAAGAAGGAGGAGGAGCCGAAACCCGAGGAGCCGCCGCCGGACGTCGCGGCGCCGCCCCTCGCCAAGGGCTTCCAGGTGCTGACCGCGCCGGTCGAGATCCCGGATGTGATCCCGGAGATCGACCTCAACGCGAAGGTCACCAACGAGGCGGACTTCTCCGGCCGCGGTGTCGCGGGCGGCGTGGCCTCGGGGGTGGTCGGCGGCGTGGTCGCGCCGAACGCGGACCAGGCGTACTTCGACTTCCAGGTAGAGAAGCCGGTCGCGCCGATCCCCGGGACGGGGGCGCCGCGGTATCCGGACATCCTCCGGTCGGCGGGCGTCGAGGGCGAGGTCCTCGCGCAGTTCGTGGTGGACACCCTCGGCCGCGTCGACATCAGCTCGTACAAGGTGATCCGTACGTCGCACGAGCTGTTCGCGGCGTCGCTCCGCGCGGCGCTCCCCGCGATGCGGTTCATGCCCGCCGAGGTCGGCGGGCGCAAGGTGAAGCAGTTGGTGCAGCAGCCGTTCGTGTTCGCCCTTCAGCGGTAACATCCTCCGTCTCACCCTAGGCACGTCAGGAGAATCGCAGTCATGGAAATGAACCTCGCCGAGATCTTCCAGGAGAGCCCGCTCTTCGCCAAGGGCATCTGGGTCCTCATGCTCAGCATGTCGTTCTGGTCGCTGACGGTCGCCGTCGGCAAGTGGAACGCGATGCGCAAGGCCGCCGCGGAGACGAAGAAGTTCGCGCCGGAGTTCGACCAGTTCCTCACCGAGGACAAGCTCAGCGAGGCGATCGACCTCGCCGACCAGTACAAGAAGTCGCACGTCGCGAAGGTGCTCGGGTCGGCGCTGGGCGAGGTGAAGCCCCTCCTCCTCGACGGCACCGTGACCGTCTCGGACATCAACTCGGTCGAGCGCGCGGTCGAGCGTGAGATGCTGCAGGAGATCGTCGAGATGAAGCGCGGCCTGGCCGTCATCGCGACGGTCGGTTCGACGGCGCCGTTCGTCGGTCTCCTCGGCACCGTCGTCGGCATCATCAACGCGTTCTCCAAGATGGGCGCGTCGGGCAGCTCCGGCATCAACGAGATCATCGTCCCGATCGCCGAGGCGCTCATCGCCACCGGCCTCGGCCTCGGCGTCGCGATCCCGGCGGTGTGGTTCTACAACTACTTCCAGACGAAGATCGACAACCTCACGGCCGAGATGACGCACATCTCGAAGTACGTGATCGACTACCTCATCCGCGGCATGTCGGGCGAGTTCGGCCGGTCGCGCTTCACCCGCGAGTTCAGCACCAAGGCCACCGGCGGCTCCGCGCCGATCGCCCAGTAAGGCTCTCCCGCAACCCGTAGGAGGGTTCTCGCATGGGTGCATCCGTAGGCTCCAGCGGCCCCGTCAAGGCCGAGCCCAACGTCGTGCCGATGATCGACGTCATGCTCGTCCTCCTGGTGATCTTCATGGTCGTGACCCCGGCGATCGCGGCGGGCTTCTCCGCCGAGCCGCCGAAGGGCGCGAACCTGAAGCCGCACCCGGAGGAGGAGACGGACCAGGTGCTCGGCATCGATCGGTTCGGGCAGTACTTCCTCAACAAGAAGAAGATCGAGAACGCCTCGCTGGCCGACAGCCTCACGCGGATCTATTCGACCCGCGGCGACGCCATCCTGTACCTGAAGGCCCACTCGGGCCTCCCGTACGAGGTCGTCCAGCAGGCGTGGAACATCGCGTCCCGCAGCGGCGTGCGCGTCGTCGCGGCGATCACGGACCAGGTCGGTTCACCCACCGCGGAGGGTGAAGCCTCCGCGCAGAATCCCTGAGGAGACCATGGGAGCCAGCGTAGGCAACAGCGGCGGGCTGAACAACGAGCCGAACGTGGTGCCGATGATCGACATCATGCTCGTGCTGCTCGTCATCTTCATTCTCGTCCAGCAGGTCCGGAAGGCGATCGACATCCAGCTGCCGGATCCCACCCCGGCGGTCGCGACGGCGAACTCCGCGTCGAACCAGATCGTGCTCGAGGTCTTCGCGAACGGGACGTACGCCGTCAACCGGGAGCCGGTCGACTCGGCGTCGCTGCCGAAGTTCCTGAAGGACATCTACGATCCGCGGCCCGAGAAGATCATCTTCGTGAAGGGTGATCCGAAGGCCGAGTTCCAGGCGATCATCCGGGCGATGGATATCGCCCGTGGTGCCGGGGTCCGCGTCATCGGCGTCCCGCCGGCCTGATCTAGGATCCGCCGGAGGCTCGCCTCCGGGGAGTGCCACGGCGGACGAACCTTTTCTGGTTCGTCCGCCGTATCATTTTTCATCCACGTATGGCTCCTGACTCTTTCGACGCCGCCGGCCGGCCACGACCGGCCTATCGCCCCATCGCCGTGCCGCGTCGCCCCCGACGGGGCACGGCCGCGGTGCTCGTGTCGTTCCTCCTCCATCTCGCGCTCGTCCTGGCGGTCTTCCTCCCCCCCGTGATCGCCTGACAGCTCGACCTGCCCCCCTCGGCGGGGGCGGGGGGCGATGCCCCGGCGGGCGGCGGGGGTGGGGGCGCCCGCGGCTCTGGCGCGGAACGCGTGATCCCGGAGCGCGTGACCTACTTCCAGGTCGCCCCGGCCCCAGCTCCCGTGCCCACGCCGGAGACGAAGCCGCCCGAGCCCCCGAAGCCCAAGCCCCCCGAGGTGCCGCCGCAGGCGCAGCCACCGACGCCGGCGCCCGCCGAACCCGCCCCCGCGCCGACCGCTGGGACGGGCGGGGGGACAGGGATCGATCGGAGCGGCGGGAGCGGTCCGGGGAGCGGGGGAGGCGTCGGGTCCGGCGTCGGCACCGGACGGGGGTCCGCGACGGGGCCCGGGACGGGCGGGGGCGGTGATGAGGTCTTCCCGCCGGAGGTCACGACCATGGTGATGCTCCCGCAGCCCGTCCCGCGAAAGGTGCGGCCGTACACGATGGTCGCCTGGTTCGATGTCGACGAACGGGGCCGCGCGACCTTGCTCGCGTTCAATCCCTCGAAAGACGACGCATACAATCGACGGATCCGTGAGGTCCTGACCGAGTGGCGCTTTCGGCCCGCCGTCCGGGCGGACGGGACGGCCGTGCGCGACACGGTCTCGGTCATCGCCACCGTGCGCTGAGCGCATCTGGTGACCCCCGCGGGCGGGGCGTAGCTTCCTCGCCATGCCCTCCCCCCTCTGGGCGCGCAAACCGATCGCGCCCCTCGACAGCTCCGGCAGCGGGCTCGCCCGCACCCTCGGGACCCGTGACCTCGTCTCCCTCTCCATCGGAGCGGTGATCGGGGCGGGGATCTTCTCCACGCTGGGGACCGCCGCCGCCGGCGAGATCGCGGCCAACGGCGAGGTGGTGCGCTACGGGGCCGGCCCCGCGCTCGTCATCAGCTTCCTCCTCCTCGGCGCCGTCTGCGCCCTCGCGGCGCTCTGCTACGCCGAGCTCGCCGCGATGATCCCCCAGGCGGGCTCCGCCTACGCCTACAGCTACGCCTCGCTCGGCGAGCTCGTCGCCTGGATCATCGGGTGGGACCTCATCCTCGAGTACGCGGTGGGGAACGTCGTCGTGGCGATCGCCTGGGGGGGCTACTTCGAGTCCCTCATCTCGCCCTGGGTGCATATCCCGGGTTGGCTGACGCACGGGTACTTCCAGGTGCAGGCCGGCGCGGCGGGGACGGGGGCGCACGCCGAGGCGATGCAGGCGCTGCTGGCGGAGGCGCC
The DNA here is from genome assembly GCA_964526485.1 of uncultured Gemmatimonas sp. Lineage (GTDB taxonomy): Bacteria > Gemmatimonadota > Gemmatimonadetes > Gemmatimonadales > Gemmatimonadaceae > Pseudogemmatithrix. The sequence goes on from CAZGIE010000097.1 coordinate 4,834, forward strand.
GCGGCTCGCGGGGCTGCCGCTCCTCGTGAACCTGCCGGCCTTCCTGATCGTCGCGGCCATCACCTGGTTGCTCGTGCTCGGCGTCCGCGAGAGCACGCGCGTCAACAACGCGATGGTGCTGGTGAAGCTCGCGGTGCTCGCGCTCTTCGTGATCGTCGGCGTGCAGCACATCGACCCGGCGAACTACCGTCCCTTCGCACCGAACGGCTTCACGGGGATCCATCAGGGGGCCGCGATCGCCTTCTTCGCCTATATCGGGTTCGACGCCATCTCGACGGCGGCGGAGGAGACCAAGGATCCGCAGCGGACGATGCCGCGCGGCATCCTGCTCGGGCTCGCGGCCTGCACGCTCATCTACGTGATCGTCGGGGCGGTGGCGACGGGGCTCGTCCCGTACCTCCAGCTCAAGAGCGCCGATCCGCTCGCGCATGCCTTCGAGGTCGCCGGGCTGACCCGGTTCTCGTGGATCATCGCGTTGGGCGCGGTGGTCTCGATGTCGGCGGTGCTCCTCGTCTTCCAGTATGGCCAGCCGCGGATCTTCTACGCGATGGCGCGGGACGGGCTCCTGCCGCCCTTCGCGGCCAAGCTCCACCCACGATATCGGACGCCGCACGTGACGACGATCCTGACCGGGGCGTTCGTGGCCCTTGGCGCGCTCGTGGCCGATGATGCGGCGACCTACGATCTGACGAACATCGGCACCCTCTTCGCGTTCACGCTTGTCTGCGTGGGCGTCCTCGTCCTCCGGGTGATCGAGCCCGACCGGCCGCGCCCCTTCAAGGTGCCGGCGGTCTGGCTCGTCGGGCTCGGTGGCGCCGCCGCCTGTCTCTTCGTGATGCGCGGGCTCCCGGCGATGGCCTGGCAGGGCTTCGGTGTGTGGCTCGTCATCGGGCTCGTGCTCTACTTCTCCTACGGCGCGCGGCACTCGCGCCTCCGTCGCGGTCTCCCCCCGCTCGCCTCCGAGGTCTCGGACTCCCATGGCTGAATCGATCGGTAACAGCGGCACCGGCATGAAGCTGCACACCAAGATCCTCCTCGCCCTCTTCATCGGCGCGACGGCCGGGATCCTCGTCAACACGCAGCTCGGCAAGGACGATGCGACGGTCGGTTTCGTCAACACCTACGTCGCCGGGCCGATCGGCCAGATCTTCCTGCGGATGCTGTTCATGGTGGTGATGCCGCTCGTCTTCTCCTCCATCGCGCTCGGCGTCGCCGGCCTCGGCGACCTCCGGAAGGTGGGACAGGTGGGCGGGAAGGCGATCGGGTACTTCCTGGGCACCACCTTCATCGCTGCGGCGTTCGGCCTCCTCGCGGTGAGCGTCGTGCGGCCCGGCGATGCCGTTCCCGACGCGGTGAAGACGGAACTGATGGCGACCTACGCCGGTGATGCCGCCGCCAAGATCGAGGCGGGGCAGCAGGGTGGCTTCGGCATCAACACCTTCGTGAACATCGTCACGCGCAACCCGGTGAAGTCCGCCGCCGACTTCGATATGCTCGGCGTCATCTTCTTCGGCCTCATGTTCGGCGCCGCGCTCACGCAGATGTCGCGCGAACGAGCCGAGCCGATGCTGAAGGTGCTCGAGGCGATCAACGACGCCGTCACCGTCATCGTCGGGATGGCGATGAAGCTCGCCCCCTACGGCGTCGCCGGGCTCATCTTCGGCGTGACCTCCAAGTTCGGCTTCGCCCTCCTCAAGCCGCTGGGCGCGTTCGTGCTGGTGGTGCTCGGCGCGCTGCTCTTCCACATGTTCGTGAACCTGTCGCTGATCCTCAAGTTCGTGATCGGCCTGAGCCCTCGGGTCTTCTTCTCCCGCGTGCGGGGGACGCTGATCACCGCGTTCAGCACGAGCTCGAGCTCGGCGACGCTTCCGGCCGCGCTGAAGACGGCGGAGGAGGGGCTCGGCATCCCGAACCGGATCGCCGGGTTCGTGCTGCCCCTCGGGTCCACGATGTGCATGAACGGCACCGCGATCTTCGAGGGGATCACGGTGATCTTCCTCTGTCAGGCCTTCGGCGTGGACCTCAGCCTCGGCAACATGATCGTGGTCGTCGTGATGTCGGTGATCACGGCGGTCGGCGCCGCCGGGGTCCCCGGTGGCTCGATCCCGCTGCTCGTGGGCATCATCGCGATGATGGGGGTCCCGGGCGAGGCGATCGCGATCGTGCTCGGTGTCGACCGAATCCTCGATATGACCCGGACGGTGGTGAACGTCTCGGGCGACCTCTCCGCGACGGCGTTCGTGGCGAAGTCCGAGGGACTCTGGGACGCGTCGCGGGTGCCGAACGTCTGACCGCCACCGCGCGAGGCGCTGGGATGCGAGCGGGGCCGCCGGGCGACTGTGCCCGGCGGCCCCGCTCGCATCGGCGATGCGGTGACTGCGCGCCTACCGCGCGGCTTTCGCGCGCTGCCGCGCCATCGTCGCCGCCCCGCGTGCGGCGCGGACCTGGTCCCCCTTGAGGTGACACCCGGGGACCGCCTGCTTGAGGCGGTGCTCGACGAGCCGACGGAGGAAGGTGCCGCGGCCGAGCATCCCGCCGGCCAGGGCCACCGGAATGGCCGCCCGCTCGTCGACGAAGAGCTGGCGTGCGAGGGTGCGTACATGGAGCACCAGCTCCTCCGCGGCGAGGGTGCAGATCGCGTTGGCGCGCAGGTCCCCCTCCGCCGCCACCGTGAGCACCGTCGGCGCGAACGCCGCGAGCGCCTGCGGCGTCGCCGCGGCGGCCCAGGGGATGAGACCCTCGACCGACTCCAGCTCCAGCGCCGTGAGCAGCGCTCCGACGAGCTTGGTCTCCGGTTCACGCCCGTCGTGCGATGCGGTGACGACGCTCAGCGCGCGTCGACCGATCCAGGCGCCGCTCCCCTCGTCCCCGCAGATCGGTCCCCACCCCCCGCAGCGGAGGAGGGTGCCGGTCGGGCCACGCCCGAAGGCGATCGACCCCGTCCCGGAGATGAGCAGGATGCCAGGGCCCTCGCCGAAGGCGTCGGCCAGCGCGACCTCGGCGTCGGTCGTGACCTGCACGTCGTCGGCGAGTTCGGCGCGCTCGAGGATCCGCTGCAGCGCCTTCCGCTCGGCCTCCTGGCCGGCCCCGGCGACGCCGACGACGAGCCCGGCCGGCCGGTCCGCGCCGTCCTCACCGACCTCGCCCTGCGCCTCGGTGAGCGCGTCGCGCACCAGGGCGGCGATCACCTCCGCCGTGTGGAGCGCCTCGCCGGGCCGGATCGCGCTGGCCTCCCCCGTACGGGCCGCGCGCTCCTTCCCCTTGCCGTCGACGACGACGACCTCGGTCTCGCTACCACCACCATCGACTCCCACGAAGAGCTGCGACATGACGCTGGGATCCCGGTTCAGACGGTCCGCGCCGTGGTCGGCGCAGGGTGAGTGAAGGAGGACAAGATACCCACGCCGAGGGTGATCGTGGTGCCGATCAGCACGAACCAGGGCCAGGCGATCCCCACGAAGGGGGTCAGGAGGCCGGTCAGGGCGGGGACGGCGGCGACGATCCGGCCGGCGAAGACGATGAGACTCATCGTGGCGATCCCGACGGACATCCCGAGGATCGCATCGCGCTGCGTGGCCCGGGGCCAGCCGAGGGCGAGGAAGAAGCCGCCGAGCAGGCCGCCGTACGTGAAGGAGGCGACCGAGAGGGCGATCACGACCACCGGCGTGCCCTCGGCGCGGTACAGGAGCGCCCCGCCGATCAGCAGGGCGGCCCAGA
>CAZGIE010000098.1:0-8393 GCA_964526485.1 uncultured Gemmatimonas sp.
CCCGCGACCTCTCGAGTGACAGTCGAGTGCTCTAACCAAACTGAGCTACGCCCCCTGACCTACGGACCACAATGCCAGGTGACGAGCCACCGCACCCAACCTGCCAGTCCTTCCTGCCTACCTGCGACCGTGGAGCCATAGCCCCAACGGGAATCGAACCCGTCTCTGCACCTTGAAAGGGTGCCGTCCTAGCCGATAGACGATGGGGCCCGATCGACCTGCGGTCCTGCGTGTCACCCTGCTGACCTACCCATAGCGGTAACGGGATTCGAACCCGTGTTCCAGCCTTGAGAGGGCTGTGTCCTAGTCCCCTAGACGATACCGCCGCTGTGCCCTGCCCCCTCACCCCTGCCACCTGCCGTTCGCACAGGCCCGGAGGGAATCGAACCCCCAACCGCCGGTTTTGGAGACCGGTGCTCTACCAATTGAGCTACGGACCTAGTCAGGGTGGATGACGGGATTCGAACCCGCGACCCTCGGAACCACAATCCGATGCTCTAACCGACTGAGCTACATCCACCAGACTCTCTGGGACCGTTTACCCAGAGCAATACAAAGTAGGCCCGTCCCGCCTCCGAATCAACCGGGGCGGCATCCGCCCCGGTCCGACACGCCGGAACCGCTCAGTCCTTCGCGCGGTCCATGTACTCGCCGGTGTTCGGGTTCACGCGCACCCGCTCCCCCGACGCGATGAACTCCGGCACCTGGATCGTCACACCGTTCTCGAGGACCGCCGGCTTCGAGCTCGCCGTCTTGGTCGCCGTCTTCATCACCGGCGCCGTCTCGGTGATCGTCAGGTTCAGGAACTGCGGGAGCTGGACCGACATCGGCTTCCCATTATAGAACTCGACCATCACCATCATGTTGTCCTGCATCCACGGCGCGTTGTCCCCGAGCGTCTCCTCGTCCATCTCGAGCTGCTCGTAGTTGTCCGTGTTCATGAAGTGGTACGAGTCGCCGCCCTTGTACAGGAACTGGAGCTCCTGCGTCTCCATGTCCGCCTTGTGGATCTGGTCGTCGGCACGGAAGCGGTGCTCGAAGTTGTTCCCCGAGCGCAGGTTCTTGAGCTTCGCCTGCACCATCGCACGGAGGTTCCCGGGCGTGTGATGGCGGAATTCGATGATGCGGCAGGGATCGCCCTCGAACACGATCACCATCCCGCGACGGATCTGCGTGGCTGGCAGCGCCATAGGTCGGACTCGGACAAGAGAAAGGGCTAAACCTCGACAGCCTCGGAATTTAGCTGACCGGGCCGCCGAGGGTCAACGGGCGGCGAGCCGATCGGTTCCGAGCGCCCCGACGGCGACCGCTCCGGCGACCGCTAGGGCGCGAGCCCCTCGAGCACGGGGCCCAGACTCCGCCACATCGCCCGCGCCGCCCGACGCGCCCCCTCCTCGTTCGGGTGGATCCCGTCGTCCTGATTGAGCGCGGGGACCCCCGCGATCCCGTCGAGGAAGAACGGGATCAACCCCACCCCCTCCGCCGTGGCGACGGCCCCGAAGGCGTCGTGAAAGGCCCGGGTGTACGCCGCCCCGAGGTTCCGCGGCGCCTCCATCTGCGCCAGCAGGATCCGCGCCGACGGGTTCGCGCGCCGCACCTTGCCGATGATCGCGCGGAGGTTGGCCCGAGTGGAGTCGACGTCGAGCCCGCGCAGCCCGTCGTTCGCCCCGGTCTCGATCACCACCACCGCCGCCGGCCCGCGGAGCAGCCAGTCAGCCCTCCGGAGCGCCCCGGCCGACGTCTCCCCGCTCAACCCGGCGCCGTCGATCCGCGCCGTGACGCCGAGCGAGTCGGCGATCCGCTGCAGGACCGCGGGGTACGCGGAGTCGGGGTCGAGCCCGAGCCCCGCGGTGAGGCTCGTCCCGATGATCAGGACGCGCGGCACGGCGGTTGGCGCGGGTGCGGCCGCCTGGGTTGATTCCATCACAGCCGCGGGAACGCTCGACTCCCCGGCCGTCTTCTCCTGGGAGCCGCCGCACGCCGCCAGTCCCAGCGCCGCGACGACCCGCCATCCGACCGCTCTCACTCGACTCATGCTCGCAGCCCGCGACCTCACGAAGGAATATCCGAGCGGCACCGGTGCGCTCGCCGTCCTCAAAGATGTGTCGTTCGACATCCCGCAGGGAGCGTTCGTCGCCATCGTCGGCCCATCCGGGAGCGGCAAAACGACGCTCCTCGGCCTCCTCGCGGGCCTCGACCTCCCCTCCCGCGGGTCGGTCACCCTCGACGGCGCCGACCTCACGCGCCTCGATGAGGACGGGCGGGCGCGCCTTCGCGGCGAGAAGGTCGGATTCATCTTCCAGAGCTTCCAGCTGATCCCGACGCTCACGGCCGCCGAGAACGTGCAGGTGCCGCTCGAGCTCCGCGGCGAGGCGGACGCCGCCGAGCGCGCGCAGGACCTCTTGGCCCGCGTGGGGCTGGCCGGTCGCACGCACCACTATCCGACCCAGCTCTCGGGCGGCGAGCAGCAGCGCGTCGCGATCGCGCGCGCCTTCGTGAACCGCCCGCGCATCCTCTTCGCCGACGAGCCCACCGGAAACCTCGACGGCACCACGGGCGAGAAGATCGTCGCGCTCCTCGACGAGCTGAACCGCGAGTCGGGCGCGACGGTCGTCATCGTCACGCACGACCTGACGCTCGCCGAGCATGCGCAGCGCGTGATCCGCCTCCGTGACGGGGTGGTGATCGAGGACCGCCCGGGCCGTGGCGGCGCGGGCGGCGCGGCGCCGACGCCGACGCCCTGATGGCGACGCCCGCGCTCCGCCCGCTCCTGCGCCTCGCCTGGCGCGAGAGCCGGACCGCCCGTCGGCGGCTCCTGCTCTACATGAGCTCAATCTCCCTCGGTGTCGCGGCGCTCGTCGCCATCGACTCCTTCGCGTCCAACGTCCAGGTCTCGATCGAGGCGCAGTCGAAGGCGCTCCTCGGCGGGGACCTCAACCTCCGGGCGCGCGACGGCTTCACCCCGGCGATCGACTCCCTCCTCGACTCGCTCGGCGCGGCAGGGATCCCGTCCGCGAAGGTCCAGAGCTTCGGCTCGATGGCGATCGTGCCTCGCACCGGGGCGACGCGCCTCTCGCAGGTGCGCGCGGTCGGCGTCGGCTACCCCTACTACGGCGAGGTCCTGACCGAGCCGGCCGGCGCCTGGGCCACGCTGCACGACGACCGGAACGCGTTCGTCGACCCGTCGCTGATGATCTCACTCGGCGCGCAGGTCGGCGACACGCTGAACGTCGGCTTCGCCCGCTTCGTGATCCGCGGGCGGATCGTGAACGTCCCCGGCGATCCGGGGATCGCGGGCACGGTCGCGCCGCGGATCTTCATCCCCGCCCGCTATCTCGCCGAGACGCAGCTCACCGGCTTCGGCAGTCGCGTCGAGCACGAGGTGGTGGTGCGGCTTGCCGAGGGGACCGACGCGACCGCGTGGGTGGCCCCGTTCAAGGCGCGGTTCGACTCGCTCGGCGTGCGGGTGCGCACCGTGCAGGAGAACGAGGTCGACCTCACCGACGCGATCGCACAGCTCGCGCGCTTCCTCGGCGTCATCGGCCTGATCGCGCTGCTGCTCGGCGGGATCGGCGTGGCGAGCGGGGTGAACGCCTTCGTGCAGCGGAAGATCGACACCGTCGCCGTGCTGCGGTGCCTCGGCGCCTCGAGCGGCCAGGTGCTGCTGATCTATCTCGTGCAAGCGGGGGCGATGGGGTTCGTCGGGGCCGCGCTCGGTGCGACGATCGGCGTCGGGATCCAACTCCTCCTCCCCGAACTGCTGACGGGGTTCCTCCCGGTCGACGTCTCGGTGACGCCGGTGCCATCGGCGATCGCACTTGGCATCGGGATCGGCGTCTGGGTCGCGCTGGTCTTCGCGCTGCGGCCGCTGCTCGTACTGCGGCTCGTCTCACCGCTCCAGGCGATCCGACGCGACGACGCCGCGCTCAGCGCCTCACGGCGCGGCGACCGCTGGAGCTGGGCGGTCGACCTCTCGCTCATCGGGAGTGTCTTCGGGCTCGCGGCCCTGCGCGCCGAGACCCTCGCGCAGGGGGCCTGGTTCACCGTCGGGATCCTCGTGAGCCTCGGCATCCTCTACGGGAACGCCGCGCTCGTGGCCCGGCTCGCGCGGCGGCTCAGCTCCCCGCGGTGGCCCTACGTCGTGCGGCAGGGGATCGCCAATCTGTATCGCCCGGCCAGCCAGACGCGCTCGGTGATCCTCGCGCTCGGCTTCGGCTCGTTCCTCGTGACGACGAACATCCTGGTGCAGGCGAACCTGCTGCAGTCGTTCGACGTGACGGCGTCCGCGGCGCGCGGGAACCTCGTCTTCTTCGATGTGCAGGAGGATCAGCAGCCGGGGCTCGACTCCCTGCTCCGCCAGCCGGGGAACGACGTGGTCTCGACGACGCCGATCGTGACGATGCGCCTGCAGGCGATCAACGGGCAATCGACGGAGGCGTGGGCGACGGCGAAGGGGCTCTCCCCGCGGTACTGGGCGCTGCGGCGCGAGTATCGCTCGACCTACCGCGACACCCTCGAGGCCACCGAGGTGGTGACGGCGGGGCGGTTCCACGAGGTCGGAGCGCCGTCGGACACGGTGTACGAGTTCTCGTTCGAGGAGGATGTGGCGAAGGACCTCCAGCTCGCGATCGGCGACGTGGTGACGTGGGACGTGCAGGGGGTTCCGGTGCGCGCGCGGCTCACGAGCACGCGCCGCGTGGAATGGGGCCGCTTCCAGCCGAACTTCTTCGCCGTGTTCCAATCCGCGGCGATCGCCGCGGCGCCGAAGCAGTTCATCCTCGTGGCCGCGGTCCCGAGCGACACCGCCGTGGCGCTCCTCCAGCGGGACGCCGTCCGGCGCTTCCCGAATGTCTCGAGCATCGACCTCTCGCTGATCCGCAACACCATCACGCAGATCGTCGACCGTGTGACGCTCACCGTGCGGTTCCTCGCGCTCTTCAGTTTGGCGATGGCGGTACCGGTGCTCTTCAGCGCGGTCGCCGCCACGCGGCGCGACCGGCTGCGGGAAGGGGTGCTGCTCAAGACGCTCGGCGCGACGCGGGCACAGATTGGCCGGATCCTCCTCTCGGAGTACGCGCTCCTCGGCCTGCTCGGCGCGCTGAGCGGGATGCTCCTCGCCTTCGGTGGCGCGTGGGGGCTCACGCACTTCGTGTTCGAGGGGGACTTCGCCCCCGCGCTCGGTCCGGCGGCGGCGATCGCCGGGGTGATGATGGGGCTCGCGGTCGCGATCGGGTTCCTGACGGGACGCGACGTCTTCCGCGAGACCCCGATGGCGGCGCTCCGGGAGTGAGCGGCCCGGCGGCGACCCTCCGCGACTGGGCGACGGGCCGCTGGTGGTGGTGGCGGCTCCCGCTCCTCGTCTGGCTCATCCGCTCGGCCGCCGCGCCGCTCTCCGACGTGGATCGGGGCGGCGTCTTCGGCGGCATCGTCTTCGGCGCCCACGAGTTCGGCCATCTCCTCTGGGCCCCCTTCGGTGAATGGATGGGGATCGCCGGGGGGAGTCTCACACAGCTGCTCATCCCGATCGGGGCGGGCGCGCTGATGGTCCGGTCACGGGACTGGTTCGGGCTCGCCGTCGCCGGACTCTTCCTCGCGAGCAGCCTCGGGAACCTCGCCTGGTACGTGGCCGACGCCCGCGCGCTGGAACTTCCGCTCGTCAGCATGTCCCCCGACGGCGCAATCCACGACTGGGAGTATTTACTCGGCTCGCTCGGGTGGCTCCAGCTCGATGGCGCGATCGCGGCGTCGCTGCGCCGCGCCGGCTGGGCCCTCGTCGCGGCCTCGTCGCTGCTCGGCGCGCTGCTGCTCTGGTGGATGGCGACGGCGCGTCGCGCCGCCGATTAGACTTCGCGCGTCAGCGGGTGCGGCACTGCGGCCGCTGCGGTGGGAGCCCCGCGCACCGGATCGACTCGTCCATCCCTTGGGTGAGGGTGCCGCAGGCGGTGTTGACGGCGGTCCGGAGCGCCTCGACGGAGTCCTTCCCCGACGCGGCCGCGCAGTTCTCCGCTCCGTTGAAGGTGACGCAGGCGGTGCACTCCACCTGTTGCGCGTCGAGGGTGTTGTAGAGCAGGAGGCCGCCGAAACCGGCGGCGAGGGCGATCGTGACGAGGGTGCTGCGCCGCATTGGGAACCTCCGAGGGCCGCGGGATGACGCGCTTCGCAAGATACGGCTGGGCCGTGCTCGGCTACAATCTGCTGGTGATCCTCTGGGGCGCGTACGTGCGCGCCTCCGGGTCGGGCGCGGGGTGCGGCGCCCACTGGCCGCTCTGCAACGGCGAGGTGATCCCGCGGGCGCCCGCGCTGGAGACGATCATCGAGCTCACCCACCGGGCGACCTCCGGCGTCGCGTTGCTCCTCGTGGTGGGGCAGCTGGCGTGGGCCCGTCGGATCGCGCCGCGACGCGGCCCGCTCTGGTGGGCGGCGCACGCGGCGATGGCGCTGATGCTCACGGAGGCGCTGGTGGGTGCGGGCCTCGTGCTCTTCGAGATGGTGGCCGAGAACGCGAGCCTCGCACGGGCCTGGTGGCTCGCGGCGCATCTGCTCAACACCTTCGGACTGCTCGCGATGCTGGGGCTCGTGCCGTGGCTGGCCTCGCGGGCGGGCGCGACGCGATCCACGTTCGGTGCCGTGCTCCGGGCGGTGTGGCAGGCGGCCGGCCGCGAGCGCGGCCTCCTCCTCGCGGCGCTCGGCGGCACCCTGCTTCTCGGGATGACCGGCGCGATCACCGCCCTCGGCGACACGCTCTTCCCATCGCGATCGCTCGCGGAGGGGTTCGCTCAGGATGTCTCGCCCACGGCGCACCTGCTCGTCCGACTCCGCGTGATCCACCCCACACTCGCGGTGGCGATGGCCGCGGTCCTCCTCCTGACCGCCGGCGTCTGTGCGGCGCGGCGGCCCTCGATCGAGACCCGCCGCTTCGGACTCGCCGTCGCCGCGCTCGTGCTGACGCAGCTGCTCGCGGGCGTCGTGAACCTCGTGCTGCTCGCCCCGACGTGGATGCAACTCGTCCACCTGCTCCTGGCCGACCTGCTCTGGCTCGCGCTGGTCGGGTTGGTGGCGACTACGCTGGCGACGGCCCCGCGGGATTGATCCGCATCGAGCCCGGGAGCGCGTCGAGGAGCCGGTTGAGGTCGGCGGCGCGGTCGAGGCTCGTGACGAAGGTCAGTCCGTCGACGGTGACCACGAGGAGCTTCGAGACGCCGTAGACGACGACGCGCCCGTGACCGGCGTGAACGACGTTGCTCTCCGCGTCGACGAACCGCACGTCCCCGATGGCGCCGTTGCCATCGTCGTCGAGGTCACGCGCGCGGCGCAGCGAGGCCCAGGTGCCGACATCGTCCCAGCCGAAGTCGCCAAGGGTGACGAGGAGTCGGTCGGTGCGCTCGAGGAGCCCGCGCTCGAGCGAGGTCGCCCGCACGCGCGCGACGAACGCGTCGACGTCTCCCCCGCGGAGGGCGTCGAGCCCCGCCGCGACCTCGGGGGTGTGCTCGGCGAGCTGCCGGAGCACCGTGCGCGCCGGGGCGACGAGGATCCCGCCGTGCCAGAGTGCGCCCTGCGCGACATGCCCCTCCGCCTCGACGACGCTCGGCTTCTCGACGTACCGCGTGGTCGTGACGACGCCGCCGGTGGTGAGCGTTCGGTCCGGGTCGAGCGGGAGGCCGGGCTGGACGTATCCGAAGGCGGGCTCGGCGCGCGACGGACGGATGCCGATCGACACGAGCGCCTCCTCGCGGGCCGACGCGGCTGCCGCGCGGCGGACCGTCTCACGCAGCACCTCGGGGAAGGCGACGGCGAGGTCGGCGTGGACGGCGCAGCAGAGTGCCCCCGGACCCGCGCGTCGCACGAGTTCGGTGGCGGCCCACGCGAGCGCGGCCGCGGTCCCGAGCGGGCGCGGCTCGACGAGGACGTTCTCGTCGGGGATCTCGCGGGTCACCGAGCGGATGGCGGGCGCGATGTCGCGGCTGGTGAGGATCAACACCCGCTCCGGTGGGATGAGCGGCTGCAGACGCCCGACCGTCTCCTCGATCAGGGTGCGCTCGGAGAGGAGTGCGAGAATCGGCTTCGGGCGCGCGGGTGTCGAGAGGGGCCAGAAGCGCGACCCGATCCCGCCGGCGAAGACGACGGCCCAGAGCGCCGCATCGATCGACGGGTCGACGGTCGCGGCGGGCGTGGCGGCGGTGAGGGTGCCGAGCCCCAGGTCGGCGTCGTCGAGCGGCGTCATCGCGGGAAAACTTACGCCGCGGACGCGCGGCCCGGCCACTCGGGGAATCCTGCGCGCGATCTCAGCGCGCCCCGGACGGACGGGGCGGCACACCGGTGCGATGGTCGGGGATGCGTCGGGGAACGTGGTACGGGATGGTCGCGTGGATGGTGGGGACCGTTTCGGTCGGTCC
>CAZGIE010000099.1:0-4806 GCA_964526485.1 uncultured Gemmatimonas sp.
GAGCTCCGCGCGGCGGGCCCCGTCCTTCCGCTGCGTGGCCCCCCGCACGGCGACGACGGAGTCGGCGACGGTGGCGGGCGCCGCGGTCACGCGCGCGAGGGCGCTGTCGGTGGCGACGCGGGCGAGCGAATCGCGCCGCTCGGACGCGAGGCGCGACGCGCGGACCGAGTCACGCACGGCGAGCACGTCACCCTGGACGATCCGCAGGTCGGCCCGGGTGGCGAAGCACGCCCCGGCGGTCAGGAGGACCGCCGGGGCGAGCAGGAGACGCGGAAGGCGAGCGGGGCTCACGGCACCCGGATCGCGTCGCCGCCGACAACGATCTCGAACTCGTCACGCCGGTTCTGTGACCAGGCGGACTCGTCCGACCCCTCCACCATTGGGCGCTCCTCGCCGAAGCTCACGACGTCGATCCGAGCCTCGTCGATGCCCTGCGAGACGAGGTAGCGCTTGGCCGCGGCCGCGCGACGCTGGCCGAGGGCGAGGTTGTACTCGTCGGACCCGCGCTCGTCGGTGTGGCCGGCGATGCGGATGCGCATATCAGGGTTCGCCTTCAGGATCGGGAGCTTCGCATCGAGGGTCTCACGCGACTCGGTGGTGAGCTCCGCGCGATCGTAGTCGAAGAAGATCATCTCGGCGAAGGTCGAGCGCGTCGCCGTGATGGCCCGCGAGATGACTTCAGCGCGCGCCACGGAATCGGCGGTCGCCTTGGCGACCGCGGCCTTCGCGGCGGCCTCCGCCTTCGCGGCCGCCTCGGCGCGGGCGGCCTCCGCGACGCGCGCGGCCTCCGCCTGCACGGCCGCAATCGAATCCGCCTTCGCCTTCGCCGCGGCGGCGATCGCCTCGGGCGAGGTCGACGGATCCTTCTTCGGGAAGCAGGCGACGGAGACGAGGGTGAACGCCAGCAGGGCGAGACGGGGGAGAAGACGGGGCATCGACGACGACCTCAGACAGAAAGGTGAAGAGGGAACGAAGCTCAAACGTGCTCAGCGCACGGCGGGAATGCGCGGCCCCCAGGCCGCCATCCGCGCCGCCGGTCCGCGCGTCAGCTGACGCATCCGCCCGGACTCGGTGTCCAACACCCACAGCTGCCGACTGCCACCCCGATTGGAGGTGAAGACCAGGTGCCGAGCATCGGGCGCCCAGGACGGATCCTCGTTGATCCCTTCGGAGGTGTGCTGCTTCACGGACCGGTCGCGCAACGCAATCGTCGCGACCTGGAAGCGGCCCTCGATCTGCGTCGAGAACGCCACCGCCCGGCCATCCGGCGACCACGAGGGATCCGAGCGATAGAGCTGGTCCCCGAACCCCGACGTCGTGAGGAGTTCCGGGTTCGCCCCGTCGCTGTCGGAAATATAAATCTCGTTGCGCCCAAGTCGCGACGTCGTGAAGGCCACCCGCCGCCCGTCCGGGGAAAAAGTCGGCTGCGCGTTCGTCGAGCCCTGCCCCGACGTGATCGCGTAGGCGCCATCGTCCCCGGCGAGGGGGCGGACGACGATGTCGGTGCCATCGTTTCCGGCGGCGTACGCCAGCTGGGACCCATCCGGCGCGAAGACGGGCGACAGATTGGCCGACGCCCGCCCCGACATCACCGTGGTGCGGCCCGACGACAGATCCCGCATCAGGATGCGGCTTCCGGCGTCCCCCAGCTCGGTCCAGGCGATGACCGATCCGTTCGGGTGCCAGGTCGGCCCGAGGGCCGCCCCCACACCCGCCACCGGCATTGCGTTCTCACCGTCCACGTCGACCTGCCAGAGCGTCCCGCCCCGCACGAACAGGAGCCGGGACGCCGCCACCCCCTGCTGGCCCGTCACCCACCGCTCGACCTCGTCCGAGACCCGGTGGAGCGCGAGGCGCCACGCCGGGGTGAGCGCGGCCGGCGGCAGGACGAAGCGCTGGCTGTTGCGGACCGTCGCCGAGGCGAGGTCGTGGAGCGCGACCTGCAGGCTCCCGTCTCCGGGGAGCGTCATTTGCAACACCGCGGCGGCCCCGAGGCGCTGAAAGAGGGCGTAGTTCAACACCCCGGAGGGGGCGACCCCGCTGTCGGGCGCGATGACCGCGATCCGGTCGCCATGGTCGAGGTCGCGCGCGACGATGGCGCGCACGGAATCGGCGCCCGGCCCGCGGACCGGGAGGACGTACACGCCGGGGCGCGTCCCCGGCGCATAGGTGAGCCCGATGCGCACGCCGGGCGCGGGTTCCTGCGCCCCGAGGGCGCGGACGAGGAGGCACGTCGAGAGGAGGCCGAACGGACGGAGACGCATCACCGGAGGCGGGAGGGGTCGAAGCTGAAGCTGACGGGGAGGATGTCGTCGCCGAAGGCCGACGGGAGGGGACCGAACCGCGCGGCGGCGGCCTCGACGGCCGCCTCCGCTTCGAGGTCGAAGGCGTAGTTCCCGCTGCGCTGCACGAATCGGAAGCCCGTCACGCTGCCGTCCCTCCGGATCAGGAAGAAGACCTCCGCCCGCAGCGCCCCGGGGTTGCGCGGCCGGAAGTCGAGCGCGATCTGCCGCACGATGTTCTGCAGGTACCCGGGGAACGGGAATTCGATCCCCTCGATGCGGACCGTCGCCACGTCGGTACCGGTCCCGCCCACCGTCCCGCCACCGGCGGTCGGCGCACGCGCTGGATCGGGCGCCCGCGTGGCCTGTGGGGTGACGTTCGTGGTGGCGCGCGTCGGCTCGCGGCGGCGCGTGGGGGCCTCGATCGGGGCGACCTTGTCGGCCGCATTGGTCTCGGCCTTCGGTGGCGCGGTGGTCGTGGCCTCCGGCGACGGCGCATCGCGCACGACCCCCGCGGCGCGCTCCCCCGCCGGCGCCGCAATCAGGTTCACCTGATAGGTCGGCGGGAGGTCCACGGCGCGCCCCGCCCGCCAGGAGACCGCCACCGCCAGCAGCGCGGCATGCAGCAGCACGGAGACCACGAGCGCACGGCCCAGGCCATCACCGGGGGGCGGCGCCCACGCCGCCTCCGCCGACATCCCATCCCGCCCATGGCCCCGGCCGACCGCGAGGGTCACCGGACGACGTCCTCGGGCTCGGTGACGAGCCCGACGTCGTTCACCCCGGCGCCCCGGATGATCGCGAGCACCTGCACGACGCGACCGTAATCGGCGCGCTGGTCCGCCCGCAGGTAGACGCCCCCCTGCCCCGCCTTGGCCGCCAGGCTCCGGAACATCCCGCGGAACTCGGCGAGCGAGACGCGCACGTCGTCGACGTAGATGTCACCGGTGCGGAGCACGGAGACGACGAGCGGGCTCTTCGCGTCCATCGGCCGCGCCTCCGCCTTGGGGAGCGACACGTCGACGCCGCCCTGCATCATCGGCGCGGTGATCATGAAGATGATCATCAGCAGCATCATCACGTCGATCAGCGAGACGACATTAATCTCCGCATTCAGCGGCGTGCGTTCGCCGCGCCCGCGACGTCGCATGCTAGAGCCGGCCCTCACGCGCCATCAGCGCGATGATCTCGGAGCCGAAGCCGTCGAGCGCGCCGTCGAAACGGTTGAGCCGCGCGGCGAAGATGTTGTAGCCGAAGAAGGCCGGGATCGCGACGGCGAGGGCGAACGCGGTGGCGATGAGCGCCTCGGCCACGCCGGGCGCCACCGCCGCGAGGTTCCCCGACCCGCCGCGCGCGACGCCGAGGAAGGCGCTAATCACGCCGAGCACGGTGCCCATCAGACCGAGGAGCGGACTCACCGACCCGACCATCGCGAGGAAGGGGACGTAGGTGCCGAGCCGGTCGCGCTCCGTGGTGGTCTCGGCGTCGAGGACGAGCCGCAGCGCCTCCACCTGCGACGCGGAGAGCGGCCCCGCGGCGCGCGTCTGCTCGATGAACTGTGCCGCGCGCCGCAGCACCCGGGCCTGCGGCTCGGCGGCCTCGACCGCGACGAGGCCGAACGCCTCGTCGAGGGTCGCGGCGGCGCGGAAGCGCGCGAGGAAGTCGCGCCCCGCGCGGTCCGCCTGTCGGAACGCCCGCCACTTGGCGAACATCACGGCCCACGACGCGAGGGAGAGGAGGGCGAGGACCCCGAGCACCGCCTGCGAGACGGGCGTCGCCGAGCGGATGAGCTCGACCGGGGAATTCGGGACGGCGGCGGCGAGTTGGGCGAAGATCACCGGGAGGCGAACCAGTCGAAGGTGTGACGGAGGCCGTCGGCGAGCGAGACCGCGGGCGCCCAGCCGAGGCCGGCGCGCGCCTTGTCGATACTCACGACGGAGCGCTGCTGTTCCCCCGGTCGCGCCGGGGCGTGCTGCATCGGGACCGCGCGCCCGCTGACGGCGATCAGCCCCTGGGCGAGGTCGGTGACGGAGGTCTCGACCCCGGTCCCGAGGTTGAAGGCGCGGTCGTCGACCGCGCCCGCGGGGATGGTCGGGCGGCTCGCCGCGAGCACGTGGGCGCGTGCGACGTCACCCACGTACACGTAATCGCGCGTCTGCGCCCCGTCGCCGAAGACCGTCAGCGGCGTGCCGGCGAGGAGCCGCTGGCAGAAGATCGCGACCACCCCGGCCTCCCCGTGCGGGTCCTGGCGCGGCCCGTAGACGTTCGCGAAGCGCAGCGCGATGTAATCGAGCCCATGCACGCGGGCGTAGTACGCGAGATAGAGTTCGACCGAGAATTTCGCGATCCCGTACGGCGACTCGGGATTCTTCGCGTACGTCTCGAGGTTCGGCGGGGTGACGAGATCCCCGTATACGGCGCCGCCGGTGGAGGCGAAGAGGACCCGCGTGGGTCGACCGCTCGACCGTACCGCCTCGACGAGGTTGAGCGTTCCGCCGATGTTCACATCGACGTCGAATCGCGG
>CAZGIE010000099.1:4816-7232 GCA_964526485.1 uncultured Gemmatimonas sp.
GTCGGCGACGCTCTTCCGCACGTCGATCTGCGCGGCGAGGTGACAGACGAGGTCGAAGCCGCCGTCGCGCACCAGCGCGGCCGCTTCCGGGCTGCGGATGTCCCCCTCGACGCAGCGAGCCGCCGCGGGGACCTGCCCGCGCTTCCCGCTCGAGAGGTTGTCGAGGACGGTGACCGACCACCCCTCGGCGAGAAGGGCGTCGGCGACATGGGATCCGATGAATCCGGCACCACCGGTGACGAGGGCGTGTTGAGGCATAAACTGTGGAGGCTGGAGGCTGGAGGCTGGAGGCTGGAGGCTGAAGGCTGGACCCGACCGGCGTTACGGCACCACCCGCGCCGAGACGCGCCCCTTCATCCCCGGGTCCACGCGCCCCAGCCCCTGCGACACGATTCGTGCCGTCGCCCCCTGGGGGGTCGCCTTCATCACCCGCACCACGACGACGGGCGCGGACTCTCCCGCCATGTCCCGCCCCGACAGGGTCACTTGGTCACCGGGCCGCAGGGTCACACCATCGCTCGGCGGTGACACGATCAACACCTGCCCAATCGATGGGATCAGCGCGTCCCCCTCCACCCAGAGCACGGTCACCGTCGGTCCCGCCGTCACCGGCGCGGCGCTCGGCAGCGCCGGCAGCACGGTGTCGAGCGGGATGAGGGATTGGCCGCTGCTCACATCCTCGAACTTCGCGGTCAACTCGGCCTCGACCAGACCACCCTGCCCGACCCCAGTGACGCGGACCACCCCGGTCGGGACGACGATGCGCCCGTGGCGGAGCGTCGGACCGTACCGGAAGGTCACGAAGCGCGCGTCGGCGACCGCGGCGCCGGCCGGCAGGGCGAGTCGCACCTTGTCGTATAGCTGGATAGCACGGGTATATCGCGACAATCGGCTCCCAAGCCCGGAGTCGGCGACGGGGCCGACGGTGCCGGCCGCGCGGACGCCGTCGAGCCCCGCGAGGAAGGGGGCGGCAGCGAACTCGCCGAGGGCGCGGGAGAGCCGCGGTGACGCGGCCGCCTCGACTGGCGCCGAGACCGCGTCGCGCGCCGGCGCCGCGCGACGTACCGCGAAGATCGACGGCTCGTTCGCGGGGATGGTGGTCGTGTCGACGGACGTGGAGTCGAGGGCCGCGCCGAAGAGGTCGACGAGATCGATCACCTGGCCCGGGTAGATCCAATGCGGGTCGCGGATCTTCTCCGCGTTCTTCTTGTGCAGGTCGGCCCAGCGGAAGGGATCCTTCAGAAACCGCTCGGCGATCGCCCACAGGGTGTCGCCCTCACGCACCGTGTAGGTGCGGGGCGCGTCGGATTCCTGCGCCGTCACCGGGGCGAGGGCGGTCAGCGAAGCGAGGAGGATGACCAGGGCGCGACGCATAGCGGGGCGAGGACGGAGGGGACGGGGGCCGCCACACGCGGCCCCTTCGGAGTCTAGACGATTCAGCCGGGGTTTCGGAACCCGCGGATCCCCCCTTCGACGCCCCGCGGCGCCCCCGTCAGAACGGGAGGTCGTCGTCGCCCGCGTCGCCGGCCGGGAAGTCGTCGAACGAGTCCGTCGCAGCGGGCTTCGCCGACCCCCCGCGAGCCGGCCGCGCACCGCCCTCGTCGCCGCCGCGGCCGCCGCCGAGGAGGATGACCTCGCGGACATTCACCTCGGTGACATAGCGCGTCTGCTTGTCCTTATCCTCGTACTGCCGGTACTCGATGCGCCCCTCGATGTAGAGCTTGTCGCCCTTCTTCGCGTAGCGCTCGATGACGTCGGCGAGCCCGGACCCCTTGGCGTTCCAGGCCACGCACTTGTGCCACTCGGTCTTCTCCTGCTTCTCGCCGGTGGCGGAGGTCCACTGCCGGCTCGTGGCGAGGGAGAACTGCGCGACCTTGTTCCCGCCCGACGTCGAGCGGATCTCGGGGTCGGCACCGAGGTTGCCGATGAGGGTGACCTTGTTCAAGCTGCGGCTCATGTTGCCTCCAGTAAGGGTTCGGCCTGCGCGGTCACCCTACGGCAGGGGCGGCGGGTCGCTGCATCCAATCTAACGCACCCGTCATCCTCCGACCGGGCCCGGCGGGCGCCGCAGGACGAGGGCGTCCTCGCGCGGCCGCTCGTAGTAGTCGCGGCGCACCCCCGCCGGCACGAACCCCGCGCGGGCGTAGAGCCGTTGGGCCGCCGCGTTCGATGCGCGCACCTCGAGATACACGGCGGGGAGTGGCGGCTCCGCCTCCACCCGCTCGAGGAAGGCGTGCAACAGCGCCGCCCCGACCCCGGTCCCACGACGCGACGGATCGACCGCGAGATTCGCGAGTTCCGCCTCGTCGGCCACCTTCACCCCGACGCAGTAGCCGATGACCGTCGGATCCTCGGCGACGAGGACGACCCCCCGCTCGGCGGCGAGCGCGTCGCGGAAGGCGGCGGGTCGCCAGGG
>CAZGIE010000099.1:7242-8341 GCA_964526485.1 uncultured Gemmatimonas sp.
CTCGGCGAGCCGGCCGTAGGTCGGCTCCCATGCGCCGAGATCGACCGGACCAGCCGCTCGGATCCACTCGATACAGCGGACCGCCCCGCGCGCCTCGGGCACCGCGACCATCGGCGCGTCCGGCCCGACCCACAACGCCCCCGCCGCCTCGGCCTCCGCCGCGAGACGCGTCTGCGGCAGGCGCCCGAGGGACGCGATGGAGCGCACCGCTCCCGCGTCGTCGGTCTCGACCAGCGCGGCGTACTGCTCGCCGCGCAGCGCGTCCACGGACGCGAGCCATCGCCCCGCGCGGGCGGTCGCCGCCGACGACGCGACCAGCAGCGCGAGGGACGGGACGGCGTGGAGCGCCATCCCCGTCCCCTCGGCGAGGCCCTTCCCCATCGCCCCCACGATCCGCAGCGCCGTGAAGCTCCCCGGACCATCGCCGACCACGCAGGCCCCGAGGGCGTCGAGCGGGCATCCCACCCCGTCCAGCATCCGGAGGCCATCCGCGAAGAGCGCATCGCGCTCGGCGGCGGCGACCGCCGCCAGGAGGCGCGGCGTCCCCGCCACGTCGATCAACGCCGCCGTCCCCGCGCCGAGCGACGCATCGAGGACGAGCCAGGGACCCGGTCGCGTCATGCGATGAGCCGCCGGCGGGCGGGATCACCCGGGAGGTGTGCCACCGCGATGTCACGTCGGTCCGCGGGGAGGAGCGCTCCGGCGCGTTCGGGCCATTCGACGAGGACGATCCCCGGGCTCGCGAGCAGCTCCTCCCATCCGATCGCGGCGAGCTCGTGCGGCCCGCGGAGCCGATAGAGGTCGGCGTGGTGCACCGCGACGCCGGCCGTCGTCGTATACCGCTGGACGACGGCGTAGGTGGGACTCGTCACGACCTCACTCACCCCAGCGCCGCGGAGGATGGCGGCGGCGAGGGTCGTCTTGCCGGCGCCGAGGTCCCCCGCAAGGGTGAGGAACGCGGGGGCGACGAGCGCGCGGCCGAGCGCCTCCCCCCAGGCGCGCAGCTCGGCCTCGGTGAGGTCACCGACGGTCGGCACGCGCCCCCCCGGCGGGACCGCCACCCATCGCCGCGCGGAGCTCGAAGAGCTCGTCGCGGAGC
>CAZGIE010000100.1:0-8028 GCA_964526485.1 uncultured Gemmatimonas sp.
TGGTCATGGTCGGACTCGACGCCATCCTCGAACTCGTTCTCGAACTCCACGAGGCGACCCGTCGTCGCGAAGTCGAGCAGTGCGAGATTCCACACCGAGCCGTCGCCGAGGCGGAACCAACGGTCCGGGCGGAGGTCTACTCGAACGCCGGCGCTGGTCGAGTCGATGACGACGGGAGGATCGAGCGGGCTCTCGACCTCGATCTCCGCGTCGAAGTAGACCCGGAACGGCTGCGCGGTGCCGCCCGTCGGGGTGAACGTGCCCACCACCAGCAGGCTCGCCTCATCAGGCCAGTCGGGGTGCGTGAGCCGTAGCTGGGCGAGGACCGCCTGCAGCCGCGTGCCCATACCGACGTCATCGTCGTCATCGTCATCGACCTCGAGGTCCTTCACCTTGAACTTCAATCCGGTGTAGGTCCCCGCCGGGATGGCGGCGGCGGCGACGGTCACCGCCCCGGTGCCGATCGGCACATCCGCGACAAAAAGCCCGGTCCGGAATCCCGGGCATCCGTCATCGTTGTGGTCATCGTCATCGTGGGATCGGACCGAGTCGGCGCAACTCGCCACGCTCATGCGTCGCAACTCGAGGCGGTCGACGACGAGGCGGATCTCGGTCAGGGTCAACGTCCCGTTGGTCCCCGTGATGACGAGCCCGCTGGAGTCAGCGGTGAGCGCGCTGACGCCGGCGACGGCCGGGCTCGCGAATTCGACGCGCGTGGTGGCGTCGGGACGTGTGGCCTCATCACAGGCCGAGGCGGTGAGCCAGGTGGCGACGAGCAGGGCGGTACGCGTGGGGCGGGACATGGGCAGGACTCTCGGGACGGATGCGAGTGGCACGGGTGGACGGAAGGATACCCGGCTCGGGGCATCTGGTTCTGTGACCTGGCGCACCGTCGCGCGCGGCCGATCGCGTGCGGTTCAGCTCACCCGCGCTGCCGCGACGGCGAGCAAGACCCACCCGGCGATGAACGCCACACCGCCGAGCGGCGTGATGGCGCCGAGGGCGCGGATCCCGGTGAAGGTCATCGCGTAGAGCGACCCGCTGAAGAGGAGCGTCCCCGTGACGAAGCACCAGCCGGCCGCGGTGGCGGGGCCCTGCGCCGCCGCGCCGCGCGTGGCGACCCACGCCACCACGAGGAGCGCGAGCGCGTGGTACATCTGGTAGCGGGCGCCGGTCTCGAAGAC
Source organism: uncultured Gemmatimonas sp. (assembly GCA_964526485.1). Taxonomy (GTDB): domain Bacteria; phylum Gemmatimonadota; class Gemmatimonadetes; order Gemmatimonadales; family Gemmatimonadaceae; genus Pseudogemmatithrix. Next base: position 1,185 of record CAZGIE010000100.1, read on the forward strand.
CTCGAGGAGGCGCGGCTCGACGCGGGCGCGGAGGGCATGCGCGCCGAAGGCGCCGGCGGCGACGGCGAGGGCGGCGGAGAGCGCGCCGAGGACGAGGAAGGTGGGGCGCATCACGATCTCCGGTGGTCTCAGGTGACGCTGCGACGGAGCAGGACGTACTCCGCCAGGTTCTCGGTGGTGAGGAGCCCGACGACGGCACCGTCGCGGAGCACAGGGACGGCGCGACCGCCGGCCGCGTGGAGCGCGGCGAGCGCCGCCTCCGGATGGTCGGTCACGGTGACGACGGGGCCGCGCGTCGCCATCACCGTCGCGACCGTCGCGTCGGCGCCGGTCTCGCGGAGGCCGCGCACGAGGTCGGCGCGGCCGAGCATCCCGACGTAGACGCCGTCGGCGAGCACGGGGAAGTCCTGCTGTGCGCCGGCGATCACGAGGTCAGCGACCGCGCCGAGGGGATCCGCGGGGTCGACGGCGCGGAAATCGGTCATCATGAACTGCGGGACGCGCGTGCGCTCGAGCGCCGCCTCGGTCGCGACCGCGGAGGCCTCCCCCGCCCCGGCGAGCCAGACGAAGAGGCCGATGAGGACGAGGTTCGGGGCACCCCCGAAGAGCCCGTAGGCGACGAAGGCGGCGGCGAAGAGGCGGCCGACGAGCGTGGCGCGGCGCGTCGCGACGAGATGGTCCTTGGACCACATCGCCAGCAGGGCGCGGAGCACGCGGCCGCCGTCCATCGGGAAGGCCGGCAGCAGGTTGAAGACGATGAGGCCGACGTTGACGGCGACGAGCTCCGCGAGGATGACGTGCCCGACCGCCGGCGCGCCGAGGCGACGGAGCAGGTCGAACTCGACGAGGGAGCGCGGTCCGCCGGTGGCGATGAGGAGCGCGCCGAAGCCGAGGGCGAGGACGAGGTTGACCGCCGGCCCCGCGACCGCGATGAGGAGCTCCTGCCGCGGCTCACGCGGCATCCGCTCGAGGCGGGCGAGCCCGCCGATCGGCAGGAGTGTGATGTCGCGCGTGGCGATGCCGAAGCGCCGGGCCATCAGCGCGTGTCCGAGCTCGTGCAGGAGCACGATGGTGAAGAGCGCGAGCATCGCGCCGACGGCGAAGGCGGCGGCCGTCGCCCCCTGGCCGTCGCGCAGGCCGATCCAGAGCAGGAAGAGGGGGAAGGTGACGTGGACGCGGATGGCGATTCCCGCGATCCGGCCGATCCGCCAGGACCATTTCATCGGGGATGTCCGTGCGGGGGCATCCGCGGAAGATAGCGGGCGGGCACCGAGGCGCCGTCAGCCGTTGCCCGAGGGAAGCGCGGGGGATGCCCCTTGCGAACTTCGGTGTCTGTTCGGTATGTATCACCCCCTTTCTTCGGTCTTTCTTCGGTATGTCGCTCGCCGCCCTTCGCCTCCGCATCGCGTCCGTCGTGGCCGGGACGCCCTCGCAGGCGCCCGGCCTTCCCACCGGGCTCACGCGCCTCGACGACGTCCTGGTCGGCGGCGGGATCCCACGCGGTCGCATCAGCGAGTGGATGGCACCGGCGGGAGCGGGAAAGACGACGCTCGCTCGCCAACTCGCCGCCCAGACGCTGCGCGCCGGACACGGCGTCGCCTGGATCGACGCGCAGCGCACGCTGGACCCCACGTCGCTCGCGTCGGATCTCGCGGCCGCGTGGGTGGTCCGTCCCCCTGACCCTTCGCGGGGGGCGTGGTGCGCCGACCTCCTGCTGCGGAGCGGGGGATTCGCACTCGTGATCCTCGACGGCGGCCCCGTCCTCCCCCGCCCGATCGCGGTGCGGCTCGCGCAGCTCGCGCGGGACGCCGACGCCGCGCTCCTCCTGCTGGGCGACGGCACCCGGGCGACGGATGGTGGGAGCGCGCTGCGACTGCGGCTCGCAGCCCCGGTCGCCGGCCACCGCCGCCGCCTCACGCTCGAGAAGGGCGGGCTCCACCCTCACCCCGTGCCGCTGGCACTCGACCATGCCGTCCCCGTCCCGCATCGCCTGTGTGCGCATCCCGAGATTCCCGATCGCCGCGGTGTGGCTCGCACAGGACGCGGCCGCGCCCCCCGCAGTCGCGCCCGACGCGTCGCGCAGCCTCACTTCCCCGGCCGGTGAGGCGCCCTGGGACGCGGCGCCGATCGTCCTCGTCGACGGGTCGCGGGTGCGCGCGGCCACGGCGGCGGCGGTGCAGCGTGGCGTACGACCGGGGATGACGCTCGCGCAGGCGCGGGCCGCGTGCGAGCCGCTCGATGTCCTCCCCTGGGATGACGCCGCGCTCGCGCGGGAGACGGCGCGGGCGAGCGCGGCCTTCCTCACGGCGAGCCCCCAGGTGACGCCCGTGAGCGACGCCCCGGGCCTCTGGTGGATCGGCGCGCAGGGGTTCGACGGCCTGGGGGGCGAGGGCGCGCTCGCGACCCTCCTCCTCGCCCTCGCGCGCGCCTGGCATCCGCGTGCGCGCGTCGCCGTCGCCGACACCGCCGTGGCCGCGCGTGCCGCGACCTGGAGCGCGCGCACGACCAAGGCCCCGCTCCACGTCGCGCCGGGGGAGGACGCCCGCTACCTCGCGGCGGTGCCGCTCGCACTCCTCCCGATGGACGAGGAGCTGCGGGCCACGCTCGTCGCGCTCGGCCTCCGCACCGTCGGCGCGTTCGCGGCGCTCGCACCGCAGGACGTCGAACGCCGCTGGGGGGCGGAGGGACTCACCGCCTGGCGGCTCGCGTGCGGCGACGATCCGCGACGCGCGACGCTCCTCCGCCCCGACGACCCGCACGTCGTCGTGCACGAGCTCCCCGCGCCGGTCCCGACGACGGAGCCGCTCCTCTTCGTGGTGCGCGCCGCGCTCGACCGGCTCGTCCGCGCGCTCGCGGCCGAGGGGCGCGCCGTGGCCGCCGTGGCGCTCACGCTCACCTGCGACGGCGAGCGCCCGCGGCGCGTGACGCGCGAGGTGCGTCCCGCCGCGCCGGTCGCGCGCGCGGCCCCGCTCTTCGAGCGCTGCCGCGCCCTGCTCGACGCGTGGCCGCTCGACGGCCCGGTGCGTGCGGTGGAGGTCCGCATCGCGCGCGCGACGACGGCGCCCGCCGAGCAGGGGGATCTCCTCACGCCCGGCTGGCGTGACCCGGCCGCCGCGGAGGCGGCGCTCGCGCGCCTGCGGGCCGCGTTCGGGACGACGGCGGTGGTGCGCCCGGTCACGCGGGACGCGCACGCGCCGGAGCGCGCGGGCTTCTGGGAGGCGATCGAGACGGTCGCGCCGCCCACACCGATCGAGGCGGTGCCGACGCCCGTCGCGCGCCGCCGCCTCGACCCGCCGGAGGCGATCGCGGTGACGACGGACGCGGCGGGGGCGCCGCAGGAGATCCGCTGGCGCGGCGACCGGCTGCGCCTCGCGCGCGCCGAGGGCCCCGAGCGCCTTTCCGGCGACTGGTGGCAGCCCATCCCCTACGCGCGCGACTACTGGCGCTGCCGCGGCGTGGAGGCCGCGCCCGGCACCCTGCTCTGCTACCGCGACGCGACGGGGTGGTGGCTGCAGGGCTGGGACGACTGACGCGCGACGATGGGCGCGCTCCCGGCGTACGCCGAGTTGCACTGCCACTCGACCTTCTCGCTCCTCGACGGCGCGTCGGAGCCGGAGGCGCTCGTGGCGCGCGCGCAGGCGCTGGGCTTCCACGCGCTCGCGCTCACCGATCACGACGACGTGGGGGGCGCGGTGCGCTTCGCGACAGCCGCCCGCGCCGCGGGGCTCCCCGGGATCCTCGGGGCGGAGCTCACGGTCGACGTCCCGCTGCCGTCAGCGCTCGCGCGCGCGCCGCTCGGGACGGTCCCCGGGGTGGTGATCGGCGAGGACCAGATCCCGCGGCTCCGCACACACCTCGTCTGCCTCGCGGAGACGCGCGAAGGCTGGGGCCATCTCTGCACGTTGATCACGCGGGCGCGCCTCGATCATCCGCGCGGCGCACCGCGCGTCACACTCGACCAGCTCGCCGCGCACGCCGACGGCCTCGTCGCGCTGAGTGGCTGCCCGCGCGGCTGGGTGCCACGCCTCCTCGCGCTCGGCGCCGCCGGGCATCTGCCCGCGGACGTGGCCGCGCGCGCGGCCCGCGAGGCGGCGGGGACGCTCGCCGAACGCTTCGGCGGGCGGTTCGCGATCGAGTGCTGGGATCACGCGCTCGCTGAGGAGCGCGCGCTCGTGCAGGCGCTGATCCCGCTCGCGACGGACGTCGGCGTGCCGTGGGTCGTCACCGCGGACGCGCATTATGCGACGCCCGATCGGCGGCGCGCGCACGACGTGCTCGCCGCGCTTCGGCACGGCGCGACGCTCGACGAGATGGGCACGCGACTGCGGCCGAACGCCGAGTGGCATCTCCCGGACCGGGCGCGGCTCGCCGCGCGCTGGCGCGGCCGCGAGGCCGGGCTCGCCGCCACGGTGGCGATCGCCGAACGCTGCGCCTTCCGGCTCGAGACGCTGCGACCGCGGCTCCCGCACTTCCCGCTCCCGCCGGGCGTCGGCGAGGACGCGTACCTCGCGCAACTCGTCGAGACGGGCGCGACGGAACGCTGGGGGGCGCGCCGCACGGCCGCGCACGACCGACAGCTCGCGACGGAGCTCGCGCTGATCGCGCGGCTCGGGCTCGCGGGCTACTTCCTGATCGTCTGGGACATCGTGCGCTTCGCGCGACGCGAGGGGATCCTCTGCCAGGGGCGTGGCTCCGCCGCGAACAGCGCCGTCTGCTACTGCCTCGGCATCACCGCCGTGGATCCCATCGCGCTCGACCTCCTCTTCGCGCGGTTCCTGAGCGAGGAGCGCACCGAGGCCCCCGACATCGATATCGACTTCGCCCACCGCGAGCGGGAGCGCGTGCTGCAATACGTGTACGCGCGCTACGGGCGCGAGCACGCGGCGATGGTCTGCGAGCACATCACCTGGCGGGGGCGCAGCGCGGTGCGCGACGCGGCGCGGGTGCTCGGGTGCTCGCCGACGCAGGCCGCCGCGCTCGCGGAGCGGCAGCCGCGGCACGGGGGACACGATGCGCTGGGGCCCGCGAACTACAACAAGCGCACGATGGCGGAGGCGCCCACGGCGACGACCGACGCGACGCCGGTCGCGCGGCACGTCGACGCGATCGTCGCGCAACTCCACGGCGCGCCGCGACACCGCGGCATCCATGTGGGCGGATTCGTCCTCACCGCGGAGCCGCTGCACACCGTCGTGCCGATCGAGCCCGCGAGCATGGAGGACCGCACCGTCATCCAGTGGGAGAAGGACGACCTCGATCCCGTGGGACTCGTGAAGATCGACCTCCTCGGCCTCGGGATCCTGACCGTGCTGCAGGACTGCCTCGCGATGGTCCGGCGCACGCGCGGGGTGACGATCGACCTCGACCAACTCGACTGCGCCGATCCCGCGGTGTACGACGACCTCTGCCGCGCCGACACCGTGGGGGTGTTCCAGGTGGAGAGCCGCGCGCAGATGAACACCCTCCCGCGCCTCAAGCCGCGCTGCTTCTACGACCTCGTGGTGGAGGTCGCGCTCATCCGGCCCGGCCCGATCCAGGGGGCGATGGTGCACCCCTACCTGCGCCGGCGCGCGGGCACGGAGGCGGTGACGTATCCCCATCCCGCGCTCGAGCCAATCCTCCGCCGCACGCTCGGTGTGCCTCTCTTTCAGGAGCAGGGGATGCAGGTGGCGATCACCGCCGCGGGGTTCACACCCGGGGAGGCGGACCAGCTGCGCAAGGCGATGGGACACAAGCGGAGCCGCGAGCGGATGAGCGCCATCGCGGAGCGGATGATCGACGGGATGGCGCGGAACGGGATCCCCGCCGACGTCGCGCGGCGCATCTACGACCAGATCCAGGCCTTCGCCGACTACGGCTTCCCCGAGAGCCACGCGGCGAGCTTCGCGCTGCTCGTCTATGCGAGCGCCTACCTACGGCACTACTACGCGCCCGAGTTCCTCTGCGCGATGCTCAACGCGCAGCCGATGGGGTTCTACGCGCCGGGTACGCTGATCGAGGATGCGAAGCGCCACGGCGTGAGGGTGCGTCCGGTGGACATCACGCGAAGCCGATGGGATCACACGCTCGAACCCGGGGACGGCCCGCGCGCCGCCCCCGCGGTGCGGCTCGGGCTGCGCGCGGTGCACGGACTCGGCGCGCACGCCCGGGCGCGCATCGAGGCGGCGCTCGCGCGGCAGGACGATGCGACCCTCGACACGACGAGGCGAGCGGGCACGCCCGGGGCGGCCCATGGTGCCGCCCCGTTCCAATCGATCGCCGACGTCGTCGACCGCACGCGGCTCGACCGGCGCGCGCTCCGCGCCCTCGCGGAGGCGGGGGCGTTCGACGCCTTCGTGGCGGAGGAGCCCGCGGCGCGACGACGGCGCGTGGCGCTCTGGCGCGTGCTGGAAGCGGAGCGCGGCGGGTGGGGCCCCTTCGCGCTCTTCCCCGAGGCGCCGCCGCCGGCGCACCTCCCGGGGTTCACCCCACCGGAACTGACCGAGGCCGACTATCGGCTCACCGGGGTGTCGCTCGCGGGGCATCCGCTCCGGCATCTACGCCCGCTGCTCCGCCCCAACGGGGTGCGTACCGCTCGGGAGATCCACGCCCTCGTCGACGGCACCGCCGTCGCACATGCCGGACTCGTGATCTGTCGCCAGCGGCCCGGCACGGCGAAGGGGTTCACCTTCCTGACGCTCGAGGACGAGACGGGGACGATCAACATCGTCGTGCGCCCCGCGACGTACGAGCGCGACCGCGACCTCATCGTGCGCACCCCGATCCTGCTGGTGCGTGGTGTGCTCCAAGTGGAGAGCGGCGTCTACAACATCCGGGCGGAGACCTTCGCGCCGCTGCACGCGGG
>CAZGIE010000101.1:0-8009 GCA_964526485.1 uncultured Gemmatimonas sp.
CGCAGACCATCTTCACGAACTCCACCAACGCGCGGTCGCGCGCGAGCATGAACGTGTTCACCGGGATCCCCGCCTTCCGGCACGCTGCCACCTCGGTGAGCGTCTCCTGCAGCACGAAGGGGTCGAACCCCATCGGGTTCTTGTAGACCTCGCCGTCGGGCATCGTCAGCGCCGACGGCTTCCCGTCGGTGATCATGATGATCTGCCGCATCTCCTTCCGCTGCGCGGCGAGGAGCCGTCGCGCCAGCTTGAGCCCGGCCGCCGTGTTGGTGTGATACGGCCCCACCTGCGCCGACGCGAGTGCGCCGAGCGGGATCTCCTCTGCCTTGTCGTGGAAGAGCACCACGTGGATCGAGTCGCCGGGGAACTGCGTCCGGATCAGGTGCGTCAGCGCGAGCGCGACCTTCTTGGCCGGCGTGAAGCGGTCCTCGCCGTAGAGGATCATCGAGTGCGAGCAGTCGAGCATCAGCACCGTCGCGCAGCTCGACCGATGATCCGTCTGCCGCACCATCAGGTCGCCGTAGTCGAGGTCCATCGGGACCTCGAGCGAGCCGGTGCGCAGCATCGCGTTCCGGAGCGTCTCGTTGACGTCGAGGTTGAGCGCGTCGCCGAAGGCGTACGGCCGGCTCCCCGCATCGGCCTCCACCCCGGTCGCGAGTTGTGCCGTCTGGTGCGCGCCGGCGGTCGCGGAGCCGAGTCCGCCGAGGATCCCGCGAAGCGCCTTGTAGCCCAAGAAGTCGATTCCCTTGCCGGTGAGGTCGAAGCGGATGTCCTGTGCCGCCGCCTGGGCGAGCCCGCCGGGGCCGACCACCGGCTGGTGCCCCGCCGGCGCCTGCGGTGGTGCGCTCGCCTTCAGGAACCCCTCGGCCATCAGCCGCTGCACGATGTCATCGAGGAGCTTGGAGAGCTTCGCCTCCGAGAGCTGGTCGCCGTCGCCGCGCAGCGCCTCGAGCATCTCCGGCGTGAACTGCCCGCTCTGGATCAGCGCGTCGAGGATCGCCTGCCGCAACGCGTCGAGCGAGCGGTCGCCCCCCTGGTCCACCGTCCCGAATCCCCACGGGTCGGCGGGCCCGCCCCCCGCGAACCCCGACTGCAGCAGGAAGTCCGCGAGGTTGTCGAGCAGCGCCTGCAGGTCCACCGCGTCGGCGGACTCGGGGCTGAACTTGGTGTAGGTGTGGAAGCGCATCGTGTAGGAGGCTAACGCCTGGGATGCATCGGCGGGTCCCCCGGCTGTCAGCGGGACGCCGAATCGGCGACCTTTCGACATCGGTATGACCACCCCGCCCGCCCGCTCCCGCAACCCGTTCCGGCTCCTCGTCCAGTACCGCGAGTTCCGGCTCTTCTGGGTGGGGCAGACGATCTCCCTGATCGGCTCGTGGATGCAGCAGGTGGCCGTGGGGTGGACGGCGCTCGAGCTCTCCGACGACGCCTTCATCGTCGGGCTCGTCGCGGCCGCCGGGACCTTCCCGATCCTCCTCCTCTCCATCCCCGGCGGGATGGTCGCGGACCGGCATGAGAAGCTCCGCATCGTCCGCATCGCGCAGGCGCTGATGCTCGGCGAGGCCGCGGCCCTCTGGGCCTTCTCCGTCACCGGCCATCTCACCATCCCCTGGCTCTTCGCCCTCTCCCTCGTCGGCGGGGTGCTCGCCGCCTTCGAGATCCCGGCGCGGCAGTCGCTGATGGTCGAGCTCGTGGGGAAGGAGGACCTCCCGCAGGCGATCGGCCTCAACTCCACGGGGTTCAACCTCGCCCGCGTCATGGGCCCGAGCGTCGCGGCCATCGTCGTGGCGCAGCTCGGCGTTTCCTGGACCTTCGGGCTGAACGCGCTCAGCTACCTCGCCGTGCTCGTCGCGCTCTGGATGATCCACCTCGCACCGGCGCGCCGCGTGAGCCGCGCGATCCCCACGGGGCCCGCCGGCTTCCGCGAGGCCTGGACCTACATCCGCACCCACGAGCCCCTGCCCGCGCTCCTCTGGCTCACGCTCTTCTTCTCGATCCTAGGGGTGCCGGTGCTCTCGCTCCTCCCGGTGGTCGCGCGCGACGGCCTCGCGCTCGGCGCCGACGGGTACGGCGCGCTGATGGCGTCGTTCGGGGTCGGGGCGGTGGTGGGCGCGCTCGCGATCGCCGCGACGGGAGGCGGCCGGAAGCGCGGGCGCCTCTTCCGGCGCGCGTCGTATCTGCTCCCGGTGCTGCTCGTCGGGTTCGCCGTCGTGCGTGCGCCCTGGCTCGCGGGCGCGCTCCTCTTCGGCGTCGGACTCGCGATGATCCTCAACAACGCGCTCGTGAACGCGCGGCTCCAGGAACTCGTCCCCGACGCGGTGCGCGGCCGCGTGCTCTCCGTCTACGTGATGGTCTACGTCGGGTCGTCACCCATCGGCAGCGCGCTCGGCGGATGGGTCGCGCGCGCCGCCGGCGTCTCGTGGGCGATCGGCGGCGGCGGCGCGCTGATGCTACTCGTCGCCCTCTGGGCGTTCCGACGACATCCCGGGCTTTCGACGCACTGAGCGCCCGTACTGCCCGCTCTCCGAGCGGGTGAGCTTCCGCCGCGCCACGAGCGACTCGAGCACGAGCTCGCACCCCGCCAGCAGATCGCCGTCATCCGCGCCGCCGAGGCCCGCACGGCGTACCTCGTCGAGGAGCCCCGGCACCGTGCTGAAGCCCGCGAGCGCCGTCGCGACGCCCGCGTCGTCGCTCACCTGCAGCGCGGACCCTTCGTCGAACCAGATGACCACGTCCTCGGCCGCGATCGGCCCCACCCGCTCCCGGAGCGTCGCATCCGCCGCACGCCGGATCAGTTCCCGCGCGATCACCGCGCCGCCGATCAGCTCCCCCTCGTACTCCAACTCGATCTTCCCGGTGATGGCGGGGAGCGCGGCGTAGAGGTCGGCGATGCGCGGCACCACGGCCGGCTCGCCCAGCACCACCGCCCGCCGCTCCGCGTTCGGGACGATGTACTCGAGCAGCGTGATAGAGAGGCGCTGCCAGACGCCGGAGCGCTCGTCGATCCGCTTCTCCTCGCGCGCCTCGAAGGCGACCCGCTCGGCGACCTCCGCCACCACGTCGGGGATCCGCACCGGGATCCCGCCACGCGCGGTCCACGCCTCCTGCGTCGTGATCGTCCGCGCGAGCGCCACGCTCGTCGGGTAGTGCGTGATGATCTCGCTGCCGATGCGGTCCTTGAGCGGCGTGATGATCTTGCCGCGCGCGGTGTAGTCCTCGGGGTTCGCCGTGAAGGTGAGTACCACATCGAGCGCGAGCCGGACGGGATAGCCCTTGATCTGGACATCCCCCTCCTGCATCACATTGAAGAGCCCGACCTGCACCTTCCCTGCGAGATCGGGGAGCTCGTTCAGCGCGAAGATCCCACGGTTCGCACGCGGGAGCATCCCGTACAGGATGCTGAGCTCGTCGGAGAGGAGATGCCCCCCGCGCGCCGCCTTGATCGGGTCGAGGTCGCCGATGAGGTCGGCCACGGTCACGTCAGGCGTCGCGAGCTTCTCCACGTAGCGCTGGTCGGGCGCGAGCCAGGCGATCGGCGTGTCGTCCCCCGCCTCGGCGATCCGCTCGCGCCCGAACTTGGAGATCGGTGCGAAGGGATCGTCGTTCGTCTCCGAGCCGGCGATCACCGGGAGCGCCGGGTCGAGGAGCGTCGTGAGCGCGCGCAGCAGCCGCGACTTCGCTTGGCCACGGAGGCCGAGGAGGATGAAGTGGTGCCGCGAGAGGAGCGCGTTCACCACCTGCGGCATCACCGTGTCCTCATAGCCGAGCACGCCGGGGAAGAGCGGGCCCCCCTGCGCGAGCCGGGCGAGGAGGTTCGCGCGGATCTCGTCTTTGACGGATCGGCCGCGCTGGTCGGCGGCGCCGAAGGGGGAGGCCTTGAGGGCGCCGAGCGTGGTCGGGAGGGGAGCGGACATGATTCCTGTCGGTATGAGAGAGCCTATCTGGGGTCAACGCGCGACGGGGGGTCGCGGTTCACCGGGGCGACGCCGGGGATCGGCCGACGGCACGCGCCGCGGGTGCCGCCGTGCGTCACGCCACGACGGCGATCTCCACCTGGTTGTCGTAGAACACCGGCCCCTCGCCCATGTCCGTCAGGCGCTGGCTCGTGGTGGCGTTCACCGTGCGGCCATCAGGGGCGCTCTTGGCCCACCAGATCCCGGGGGCCCAGGCCACCCCCTCGCGGATCCCCTCGCGGCGGCGCGCCGTCGCCTCGAAGCTCCCGCGGTCGTTCGAGATGCGCACCCGTGCCCCCTCCGCGATCCCGCGCCGCTCCGCATCCGCCGGATGCAACGACACCTCGGGCTCGCGTGCCGCACGCCGGAGCGACGTCACGTTCACGAAGGTCGAGTTCATGAACTGGTGCGCCGGCGAGGAGATCAGCGTTATCGGATACCGTGCCACGAGCGCCGGATCGCGTTCCGGCGACTCATACGGCGGCGTGTAGGTCGGCACCGGGTCGAGTCCCATCACCGCCATCCGGTCCGACACGAACTCACACTTCCCACTCGGCGTGTGGAACCCACCCTCGGCGAAGGGGAGGTACGGCGTCGGCAGGTTGAGACGCACCCAGCCGCGTTCGCGCAGCGCCTCGAAGGTCACCGTCGCCATCCGCGGGTCGGTCGTATCGAGCGCGTGTCGCAGCAGCGTCTCATCGTCCTCGCGGAGCGCCGGATGCTCGAGCCCCATCGCCGCCGCGAGCCGACGGAAGATCTCCGTGTTCGGCAGGGCCTCGCCGATTGGCGGGATCGCGGGTGTGTTGAGCGTGACGTAGTGGTGGCCGTACGACCAGTGCAGATCGAGGTGCTCGAGCTGTGTCGTCGCGGGGAGGACCCAGTCGGCGTGGTCCGCGGTATCGGTGCGGAAGTGCTCGAGGACCACGGTGAAGAGGTGCTCGCGCCGCATCCCCTCGATCACCCGGAGATGATCGGGCGCGATCGCGGCGGGGTTCGAGTTGTAGACGATGAGCGCGCGCACCGGCGGGCCACCGACGCCGGCGTCGGGCGCGGTCAGCGCGTCTCCGAGCCGTGACATGTTGATCGTGCGCGTGCCTGCGGGGATGAGGTCGGGGCGCTGCACCGCCGTCTTGTTGAGCGCGAAGTTCCCGCTCGAGGAGAGCTGCACGCCCCCGCCGGCGCGACGCCAATGCCCCGTGATGGCCGGCAGACAGGCGATCGTGCGGACGGCCATCGCGCCGCCGGCGTGCCGCTGCAGGCCGTAGTTGATCCGGATGAACGCGGCGCGAGCTCGACCGTACTGGCGCGCCAGCTCGACGATCTGCGCCGCGGGGATCCCCGTGATCTCGGCGACCCGCGACGGTGGGTACTCCGCCGCGCGCGCGCGCAACGCGTCGGCGCCGAGCGTGTACCGCGCGAGATAGTCGTCGTCCTGCAGCCCCTCGGCGAAGAGCACATGCATCAGTCCCAGCGCGAGCGCGGCGTCGGTGCCGGGTCGGATGCCGATCCACTCGTCGCACTGCTCCGCCGTGCGCGTGCGGATCGGGTCGATGCAGATCACTGGCGCGCCCTTCGCCCGCGCCTCGAGGATCTTGGGCCAGAGATGCGGGTTCGAAGTGAGCGTGTTGGTGCCCCACAGGAGCACGAGGTCGCTCTCGGGGACCCCTTCGATGTCGGTGCCGATGCTCGCGCCGACGGTCATCCGCATCCCCATCATCCCCGCCGTCGCGCAGATGGTGCGGTCGAGGAGCGAGGCGCCGATCGCGTGGAAGAAGCGCCGATCCATCGACTCGCCCTGCAGGATCCCCATCGTACCGGCGTAGGAATACGGGAGGATCGCCTCCGGGCCGTCGGGGGAATGGCGGATCGCGTTCAGACGCGCGGCGATGTCGGTGAGCGCCTCGTCCCACGTGGCTTCGACGAACTCGCCGCGTCCTTTCGGCCCGACGCGTCGCAGCGGACGCAGCACGCGGTCGGGGTGATGCGTCCGCTCCGGATACCGGTTCACCTTCGTGCAGAGGAAGCCCTGCGTGACGGGGTGATCGGGGTCCCCCTGCACGCGCGTCACCCGGTCTCCCTCGACCGTCACGAGCATCGCGCAGGCATCCGGGCAGTCGTGCGGGCAGGCGCCGCGCACGACGCGGCGCGTCCCGTCGGGCGCGACTTCCGGGGCTTCGAGGCTCATCCCTGAATCATCACCGGAGGGAGGGGTCCCGCCAACCCGCTGGCGGAATCACGAACCCTGATGTCGTATAAGTGATTATCTGACAAATACTTGGACAGAACCCTGCCGACGTGTTTCTCCGTGTGACGCTGCGCCCCGGGTGGTCGTCTGGATGGTGGATACCCCTCAAACCCTTGTCGGGGAACGAGTTGGGTGTCCCGGCGGTATTGACGGCTCAGCCCGGAAGAAATAGGATTGATGCCGTGCGCAAGACGCGAATGTCTCGCGAGCCGCCGCACCACACCACACCCCCGAGAGACCGCCCCATGAAGAAGATCGCCCTCGTTGCTTCGCTGTTCGTCTTCGCCGCTTGCGGCGCCAAGACCGAGGAGGCCGCTCCGGCCGCCGACACCACGACCGTCGCCCCGGCTGCGACGATGGATTCGGCTGCTCCGGCTGCCGACTCCGCTGCCGCCCCGGCCGCCGACAGCGCCAAGTAAGTCGCTGTCCAGTCGAAACGAGAGGCGCGCGACCTTCGGGTCGCGCGCCTCTTTCGTTTCACCCCGTCGCGTCCGCCCCGCCGCCATCACCGCCGCCATGGAGCGACTCGACACGCGCGGGTATGATCACGTCCCCGTGCACCACGTCCACCATCGCTCCCGGTGAGACCTCGCGGCGGACCATCGCGATCGCGAGCGCGTCGCCATCCACCATCACCGCCGAGCGGACGTCGCCGACCTCTGCGCCGCTCGCATCCCGTACGACCGCCCCGACGGGAAGCGCGGTATCCGCGCGCAGGCGACGGAGCAGCCGGTTGACGTGCCCGCGGAAGTGGATGCGCGCCACGACCTCCTGGCCGGTGTAGCACCCCTTCGCGAAGCCGATCGCGCCGAGCGTGTCGAGCGCCGCCTCTTGGGCGATCGTCTCCTCGGTCATGTCGACCCCCCACGTCGGGATGCCGGCGCGGATGCGGTCCGCCTCGAGCACCGCTGGCGCCGTCGCTGACCACCCTTCGGCGGTGAGCGTGGCGGTGAGGCCATCGATCGTCTCCGACGGGCCGACGACCTCGAAGCCCGGCGCGGCGGCACCCGGCGTGCACACCACGAGCACCGGCGTCCCCGCGACCGAGCCACGGCAGGCCCCGAGCGGGGCGAGCGCCGTCAGCGTCTCGATCGGCACGCCGACCGATGACGCGAGGGCCGGTGCGGCCTCCGAGCCGAGCACGCCGAGGGCGCGCGTCGTCGGCGTGAGGTCGGTCACCGTGGCCAGCCGAGGGTTCACGTACTTCCGGAGCATCGCGAGGAGGCCCGCCAACGCGGCGACGTCGGTGTCGAGCAGATAGCGGTCACCGTCGCGCACCAGGCGCAGGAGCGCGAGGACGCGCCCTTTCGCGGTCAGCGCGGCCGCCCACTGCCCCGCGCCGTCGGCGAGCACGCTCGCATCGTTGGTGAGCAGGCCGTTCAGGACGGCGGTGGCCTGCGCGCCGCGGACCTCCAGCCGCCCTCTGTCGGGTCGGGGCGCGAGGAACCGCGTCGTCACGGGTTGGTGGCGCCCGCCGCGAACGCGCGGAGCCGCTCCGGCGTGAGGTCGGCGATCGATTCGAGCCACGCGTCCGCCTCGAGCGCCTCGTGCGCCGGGAGCGGTCCGACGCCCACGCACCGGAGCCCGGCGGTGCGCGCCCCGCGGATCCCCACGACATGATCCTCGATCGCGATCCCTCGCAGCCGTTGCCCCGGGAAGAGCTGACCGACGCGTTCCATCGCGAGCTGCCACGGGGCATGCGCCGGTTTCCCGGGCGTGGCGTCCTCGAGCGCGATGACGGGACGGAAGAGGGCGTCGAGGCCCGCGAGCGTCAGCAGGACCTCGACCTCGCGCCGCGAGGCGCGCGTCAC
>CAZGIE010000102.1:0-6322 GCA_964526485.1 uncultured Gemmatimonas sp.
GGACGCGACGGCCCCCGCCGGGATGCCCGGCGCGCCGACGGCGAGCGGTGCCACTGCGGCCGCTTCGGCCCCGGGCGCCGGCGGCGCGACGCCCGCCCCCTTCCCCGCCCTCCCGGTCGTCGCCAGCGGCGCGCAGGGCCGCGGCGTCCCGCCCACGCTCGCGATCGATCCGGCGCTCGTCGAGCGGTGGCTCGTCGCCTTCCTGCGCGACGAGTTCCGGCGCCGCGGCTTCACCGACGCCGTCGTCGGCCTCTCCGGGGGCGTCGACTCCGCCGTCGTCGCCGCGCTCGCCGCGCGCGCCCTCGGCCCTGACGCCGTCCTCGCCGTGCGGATGCCCTACCGCACCTCGAGCCCCGACTCGCTCGCGCACGCGCAGCTCGTCATCGACCAGCTCCGCATCCGCTCGCGCACCCTCGAGATCACCGACGCCGTCGACGGCTACCTGGCGCACGAGAGCGCCGCCGACGCCGCCCGCCGCGGGAACGTGATGGCGCGGATGCGGATGATCACCCTCTTCGATCTCTCCGCGAAGCACCGCGCCCTCCCGCTCGGCACCGGGAACAAGAGCGAGCGGCTCCTCGGCTACTTCACCTGGCACGCCGACGATTCGCCGCCGGTGAATCCCATCGGCGACCTCTTCAAGACGCAGGTGTGGGCGCTCGCGCGCCACCTCGGGGTGCCGCAGGCGATCATCGAGAAGCCGGCCAGCGCCGACCTCGTGCAGGGGCAGACCGACGAGGGGGATTTCGGGGTCAGCTACGCCGTGGCCGACGAGATCCTCAACTGGATCCTGCACGGCTGGAGCCCCGCCGAACTCGTCGCCCGCGGGATCGACGCCGAGGCGATCCGGCTCGTGACGAAGCGACTCGACTCGACGCATTGGAAGCGGAAGCTGCCGACCGTCGCGATGCTGAGCGGCGCGGCGATCGGGGAGAGCTACCTCCGCCCGGTGGATCTATGACGCGACGCACGAGCACACCCAAGGCGCCGGTCGCGCGCCGCACGCCCGGGGGCGCCGAGACCACGGCGCCCGTCATCCGCTACGGCTTCCACCCCACGCCCTACGGCGAGGGACTGATCGCGACGACCGCGCACGGGATCTGCCGGCTCACCTTCGTCGAGGGCTCGCACCGCGCGACGCTCGCGCGGGTGCGCGCCGAGTTCCCCGAGGCGACGTGGGTGGAGGATGCCGCGCGGACCAAGGCGCTCATGCGGCAGGCGTTCGACCCCGCGCGGAACGGCGCCCTCGCGCTCGACCTGAGCGGGACGCCGTTCCAGCGCCGCGTCTGGAGCGAGCTCCTGCAGGTCCCACGCGGGTCGACGACCACCTACGGCGGGCTCGCCGCGCGCATCGGGGCGCCGACCGCCTCGCGCGCGGTCGGATCCGCGGTGGGCGCCAACCCCGTCTGCTTCGTGGTGCCGTGCCACCGCGTGGTCCGCGGCGACGGGACCCTCGGCGGCTATGCCTGGGGGCCCGCGATGAAGGCCGCGATGCTCGGCGAGGAGCTGGGGCTCACGCCGCCTGCGCGTAGGCGAGGCTGACGGCGCGCTTCGCGCCACGCTTCAACTGCCGGTGCACCGCGCGGGCGAAGCGGACGAAGTTCGCCCCCGCCTGCGGATACCGCTCGAAGAACTCCGCCGGGAGGAGCGCCCCTTTCCGCTGATTGCAGGGCTGGCAGGCCGCGACGAGGTTGCCCGGGTCGTGGCTCCCGCCCCGCGAGAGCGGGATCACATGATCGAGGGTGGCGTGCTCGAGTCCGAGGCAGGTGCCGCAGTAGACGCAGCGACGTCCACAGTCGCGAAAGGTCGCCCGTTTGACCACGCGCTTGTGCTCCGGGTGCGCGAGGTGCCGAGCGTGGCGGGATAGCCCGCGGGGGGAGCGGGCGAGCGCGACATGGTGGACGTGCCGACGTGACATCTGACCTCGCCGGAAACGGCGACACCCCGCGTCGGGGCGTCAGGCCCGAGCGGGGTGTCGACAGGGGATGCGGCGAGGCTCCGGACCGCGGTCGCCTCAGGCGATACCGGGGGGAGTCGGGACTCGAGTGCCTGTCCGAACGTGTCGGTCATGGGCCTCCCGCGAAAAGGCGGCGACGGGGGGACGTCGCCGGTCTCATCGTACAGACGCCCAAGAGAGTGCAGCGTCACCCGCGACCGCGCTAGGGGGTGCCCGATGCTATTTTTCCCCCATGACTCCGACCTCCGCCAAGGCGCGCCGCGCCACCCACGGGCTCTCGAAGGCCCAGCTCGTCGCGGCCTACCGCACCATGCTCCTGTCGCGCCGTGTCGACGACAAGGAGATCCAGCTCAAGCGGCAGAACAAGATCTTCTTCCAGATCTCGGGTGCGGGCCACGAGGCGGTGCTCACGGCGGCCGGCCACGTCTTCAAGCCGGGCCACGACTGGTTCTACACCTACTACCGCGACCGGGCCCTCTGCCTCGCGCTCGGGATGACCGCGGCGGAGATGCTCTACTCGGCCGTCGGCGCGGCGATCGACCCGAACTCCGGCGGGCGGCAGATGCCGTCCCACTGGGGGCTCAAGAAGGCGAACATCGTCTCCGCCTCCTCCCCCACCGGGACGCAGTTCCTGCAGGCCGTCGGCTCCGCCGAGGCGGTGCTCCGCGCCAAGGCGCTCGGTGTCACCGAGGGGTTCGCGGACGATGAGGTCGTCTTCGTCTCCACCGGCGACGGCACGACGTCGGAGGGGGAGTTCTGGGAGTCGCTCAACTCCGCCTGCAACCTGAAGGCGCCGGTCGTCTACCTCGTCGAGGACAACGGCTACGCCATCTCCGTGCCCGTCGAGGTGAACACCGCGGGCGGGTCGATCTCCAAGCTCGTGACCGGCTTCCCGGGGCTCTACATCCAGGAGGTCGACGGGTGCGACTTCCTCGCCTCGATGGAGGTCCTCCAGAAGGCGGTGGACTACGCCCGGGCGCGGAAGGGGCCGGCGCTGGTGCACGCGAAGGTGATCCGTCCGTATTCGCACTCGCTCTCGGACGATGAGGTGATGTACCGCCCCGACGCCGAGCGTGCGGCCGATGCCGCGCGCGACCCGATCACGACGTATCCGCAGTGGCTCATCGACGAGGGGTACGCGACGGCCGCGGAGATCGAGGCGATCCAGGCGTCGGTGGACGCCGAGGTGCTGGCCGCGACGGACGACGCGCTCGCGCAGCCGCAGCCGGCGCCGGAGACGGCGGGGTTTGCGGTCTACTCACCCGAGGTGGACCCGACGGGGGAGTCGTTCGACACCGAGGATGACCCGCAGTTCAGCGGGGAGCCGACGACGATGGTCGACCTGCTCAACGTCTGCATGAAGGACGAGATGCGGCGGGACGGGCGGATCGTGGTGTTCGGCGAGGACGTCGCCGACGTCTCGCGCGAGGAGTACCTCGGCAAGGTCAAGGGCAAGGGCGGCGTCTTCAAGGTGACCTGGGGGCTGCAGAAGGAGTTCGGCGGGACGCGGGTGTACAACTCCCCGCTCGCCGAAGCGAACATCATCGGGCGCGCGATCGGGATGGCGCTGCGCGGGTTCAAGCCGGTGGTGGAGATCCAGTTCTTCGACTACATCTGGCCCGCCTACATGCAGCTGCGGGATGAGCTCGCGACGATGCGCTGGCGGTCGAACAACGCCTTCGCGGCACCGGTGGTGGTGCGCACGACGTACGGCGGCTACATCCGCGGCGCGATCTATCACTCACAGACGGGGGCGTCGCTCTTCACGCACTGCCCGGGGCTCCGGGTGGTCTGCCCGAGCACCGCGCTCGACGCGAACGGGCTGCTGCGCACGGCGATCCGGTGCGACGACCCGGTGATCTTCCTCGAGCACAAGCACCTGTACCGGCAGACGTACAACAAGGGTGCGTACCCGGGCCCGAACTTCATGATCCCGTTCGGGAAGGCGAAGATCGTGAAGGCGGGAACCGACGTGACGGTGGTGACCTACGGCGCGACGGTGCAGCGCGCGGTGACGGCGGCGAAGCAGGTGGAGGAGTCGCGCGGCCTCTCGGTGGAGGTCATCGACCTCCGGACGCTGTCGCCGTGGGACCAGGAGGCGGTGTACGCCTCAGCCAAGAAGACGGGGCGCGTGATCGTGGCGTACGAGGATTCGATCTCGTGGGGCTACGGGGCGGAGATCGCGGCGCGGATCGCGGACGACTGCTTCGCGTGGCTGGATGCGCCGGTCAAGCGGGTGGCGAGCACGGACACGTTCGTGGGGTACGCGCCGAGCCTGGAGGATGTGATCCTGCCGCAGGTGGGGGATTTCGTGAAGGCGTATGAGGAAATCGTCGCCTTCTGAACCACCACGGGGTGAGCCCTACCCCCGCCGCTCCAGCGCATCCCGGATGTCCAGCAGAATCTCGAAATAGAGCTGGTCGCGCGCATACGCGAACTGCAGCGACTCGAGCTTCATCGGGTCGTTCTCGACCTTGGCCTTCTGGTACACCTCGTCGAAGGCCGACTCGAGGTTCTGCAGGATACGGTCACGGGAACGGGACATCGGGATCTGCTCCAGAGCGTCGAAGGTGAGGCGCGGCGCCACGACGGGCGCCGGAGGGACCGGCGTCGGCGCGGATTCGAGAAGGTACTTGGCGGCGGCCCCGAAGAGGTCGCGGCGAGGATCGATGGGGGACGGCATCGGTCGTCAGGTCACTGCCAGACGACCGGCGTGCCGGCCCCGTACCACGACTCGAGATGCGGCGCCGCCATCGCCTCGATCCGCGACCGCTTGATCTTCATCGTCGGCGTGAGCGTCTCCGACTCGATCGTCCACGGCTGCGCCGCGACGACGAACATCTGCAACCGCTCGTACTCCGCCACATGGCGATTCACCGTCGCGAGCCACTCGGTGAGCGTCTTCTCGAGTTCCACGCGGACCGCCGGATCCGTCATCTTCGGCCGCAGGTGCTCTGCGAGCACCACCATCGCGTACGCGGCGGGCTGCCCCACCCCGCTCACGCACGAGAGCTCGATCGCCTCGTGCTCGTTGATGAAGTTCTCGATCGGCGCCGGCGCGACGTACTTCCCCTTCGCCGTCTTGAAGAGCTCCTTCACGCGCCCCGTGATGCGCAGCAGACCGTCGGGACGCCGCTCGCCACGATCCCCGGTGCGGAAGAACCCATCCGCGGTGAACGACTCGGCGGTGAGCTCGGGGAGCTTGTAGTAGCCCACCATGCACCCCGGCGACTTGATGAGCACCTCCCCCTCCTCGCTGATCCGCACCTGGACATCGTCGTAGGGCACCCCGACGAAGCCGGGGAGCTTGTGCGTCGCGGTCGAGAGGTGGCTGTACGCGAAGTCCTCGCTCATCGCATACCCCTCGAGGAGGTTCAGCCCGAGACGCCGGTACCAGGCGATGAGCTCCGCGGGGATCGGCGCCGAGCCGGAGCCGGCGAGCCGGACCTGATCGAGCCCGAGCCCCTTGAGGACCTTCTTCCCGATGAGCCGGTTCAGCAGGGGGATGCGCAGGAGCCGATCGAGCTTCTGCGCCGGCATCTTCGCGAACACACCCTGCTGGAACTTGAGCCAGAGGCGCGGCACCGAGATGAAGATCGTCGGACGGGCGCGCTGGATGTCCGCGACGAAGGTGTCGAGTGCTTCGGCGAAGAAGATGTGCCCACCGGCGACGAACGAGGCGCACTCGATGTAGGCGCGCTCGAAGACGTGCGCGAGCGGGAGATACGAGAGCGCGCGATCCTCGGGAGAGAAGTCGATCCCGCGGACGATCCCCTCGGCGGCCGCGGTGATGTGCCCGAAGTCGTGCATCACCCCCTTCGGGGTACCGGTGGAGCCGCTGGTGTAGAGGAGGAGCGCCAGATCCTCGGCCTTCCGCGTCGGCCGGCCGGCGAGGGGCGCGACCTTCGCGACGCCGTCGTCCCACGCCGCCCCGGGGACCTTCGGCGCGAGGGGGAAGGTGATCCGCGGCATCGCCTCGGGGATCCCGGGGAGCTGCGCCTCCCAGCCGGCGTCGAGCTTCCCGATGAAGATCGCCTTCGCCTCGCTGTGCTCGAGGATGTACGCGATCGTGTCGGCCTTCTCGGTCGGGAAGATCGCGACCGTCGTGAACCCGCCCATCCAGATCGCGAGCTCGGCCAGGAAGAAGTGGGCGCAGTTCTTGGAGAGCATCGCCACCCGGTCGCCGGGCTGCAGCCCCATCGCCTGCAGATGAGCCGCCATCCGACGCGCCTCGTCGCAGACCTGGCGCCAGGTGTAGTCCACCGTGCGGCCCCCACCGACCGGCTGGGTCAGATAGACCCGGTCGGGGTGCGCCGCTTCCTTTTCATAGATGTAGTCGAGGATGAGCTTCGTCGGGGCCATCTC
>CAZGIE010000102.1:6332-7944 GCA_964526485.1 uncultured Gemmatimonas sp.
TGGGGGGTTCCGGTGAGTATAGAGCTGGGAACCGCTTTCGGGGAGCTGAAGGCTGGAGGCTGAAAGCTGGACGGCGTTAGGTCTATCTCCAACGTCCAGCCTTCAGCCTTCCGCTCCCATCTGGCACGCCGATTGCACCACTGGGGTATGACGTCAGGAATCGCCCCGCCAAAGTGGCGGGCGCCCCCTGGCAGCTGTCGTCTCTTCTTTCGGAGCACCGATGAACAACGTGAAGGTCTTCTTGTTGATGGCTGGTCTCACCGCCCTCGTCGGGGTGGCGGGCGGCGCGCTCGGAGGCCAGAACGGCATGATGATCGCCCTGCTCTTCGCGGCGGGGATGAACGTCTTCATGTACTGGAACTCGGCGTCGATGGTCCTGCGCTCGTACCGGGCTCAGGTGGTCGATCGCTCGCAGGCGCCGGACCTCTACGAGATGGTCGACCGGCTGCGCCAGCGCGCGGGGCTGCCGATGCCCACGGTCGCGATCGCCCCGCACGACCAGCCGAACGCCTTCGCGACGGGCCGCGACCCCGAGCACGCGGTGGTCTGCGTGACGTCGGGGCTGCTGAAGCTGATGGACCGCGAGGAGCTCGAGGGGGTCATCGCGCACGAACTCGCGCACATCAAGAACCGCGACATGCTCCTCCAGACGATGACCGCGACGATGGCGGGCGCGATCTCGAGCCTCGCGCAGATGGCGCAGTGGGGGATGCTCTTCGGCGGCGGGCGTGACGACGAGGAGCGCGGGAACCCGGTCGCGGCGCTCGTGATGATGATCGTCGCGCCGATCGCGGCGATGCTGATCCAGTTCGCGATCTCGCGGCAGCGCGAGTTCAAGGCGGACGCGGTGGGCGCGGAGATCCACGGGAAGCCCGGCGGGCTCGCACGCGCGCTGAAGAAGCTCGACGCCTACGCGCAGCGGATCCCGATGGATGTGGCGCCCGCGGTCGCGCCGCTCGCACAGGTGAACCCGCTCGCCGCGCACGGGGGCGGCCTCAGCTCGCTCTTCTCGACGCACCCCTCCACCGAGGAGCGCGTCGCGCGGCTCATGGCGCGGGCGTGACCCCGCCGCCGAGGCGGTGGAACACCGCCTCGGTCACCACGCGCCCGTCGCGCAGATGCTCCACGACGATCCGTTCGAGGAGCGCCGGCGTGACGGGCGCGTACCACACCCCCTCGGGATACACCACCGCGACCGGCCCGCCGGCGCAGACGCCGAGGCAGGGGGTCTCGCTCCGCTTCACGCGCTGCGGCCCGAAGAGCAGGTCCTCGCGCTGGAGCAGGCGGGCGAGCTGCGCGTAGAGCGCGCGCCCCGCGCGGTCGGGGGCGCAGTAGCCGCCGGTGCAGATGACGATGTGCCGCCGATACGGCTCCATCGTCGCCGGAATCGCACTCGGCGAATCGGCGGTCACGACTCCTTCGGCTTCTTGTGCTCGCCCGGCGGCGCGACGTAGCGCAGCGCCGCCACCGGCGTGCCACCGAGCAGGTGCTCGTCGAGGATCCGCTTCGCGCCCGCGGCGTCGACGCCCGCGTACCAGACGTCCTCCGGATAGACGACGACCATCGGGCCGTGGCCGCACTGGCCCATGCACCCCGACTGGTTGGCGCGGAT